>NZ_JAMYRN010000005.1:0-343228 GCF_040321435.1 Mesorhizobium sp. M0410 | reverse complement strand
CGCCGCACGCACCGCCAGGCCGAGTGCGGCGCGCGCAGGACCGGTCCGCAAGCGGCGGATGGCGATGCCGGCGACAGCCAGCTCGTGGGCGGCCCGCGATGCCGGCGGCAGCGGCGAGGGATCGAAGCCGTCCAGCCTGCGCTCGGCTTCGTCGAGATGGCCGATCAGCAGCAAGCGCCGGACTTCGAGGTTGCGCGCATGTGCGGCATTGACGCGGTCGCCATGCCTTTCAAGCGTCGCCCGCGCGGCGTCGAGTGTCTTGGCCGGCCAGGCGAGGTCCCGCGAGACGAGCGCGATCTCGGCCTCGGCGACTATACACCTCGCGCGGGCCACGGCCTCCCTCGGGCTGAATGCGTGTGCCGCCCTTTTTAGAAGAACCTTCGCCCGAGCCAGGTCGCCAAGCTGCGCCATTGCGATACCGCGCAACGCCAGTGCCGGCGCATCGTCGCGCAGCGCAACCCGCTTCAAGGCGCCGAGCGGATCGCCCGCCGCAAGCGCATGCGCCGCGGCCGTGATCAGCGAGTCCATCGGAATCCCGTCACACTTGTCACTCCCATGGCTTCGACATCCGGCGCTAAGTCCATCTCACCAACCAGTCGTATCGACAACGGCGACTGTAGCCAACCTGAGTTGCGGCGCGCCAACCTTGAGTCGCGGCTAGATTGTGCACTGGGCTCGAACGCAACGATAAGCACTAGGAGAGACGCAGTGAAGATCGAAGGTACAGCCATCCTGGTGACTGGCGCCAATCGGGGCATCGGTCGGGCACTGGTCGAGGAAGCCCTGAGCAGAGGCGTAAAGCGCGTCTATGCCGCAACTCGCCAATCCATGGCCCACCCGGACCGGCGTGTGACGTCCCTGACCATGGATGTGACCAACGTTGCGCAGATCCGGGAGGCCGTCGAGAAGATCGATGCTCTCGATATCCTCATCAACAACGCCGGCGTATCGCCCTTCGATGACCTCAGCGACCGTCGTGTGCTCGAACAACAACTCGCCGTAAACCTCTTCGGATCGTATGACGTTACCCAGGCTCTGCTGCCGTTGCTGGCCCGGTCGCGGGGAGCCATCGTCAACATTCTGTCGCTGGCCTCGATTGCCGCCGTGCCGTTCAGTCCGGCTTATTCGGTCTCGAAGGCGGCCTCATTCTCGCTGTCGCAGTCGTTACGCACCCTTTTGGCCGGACAGGGTGTCAGCGTCCACAGGGTCCTTCCTGGCCCCGTGGACACGGATATGACCCGGGGCCTGGACATAGCGAAGGCCTCTCCGGAGTCTGTTGCGCGGGCAATCCTGGACGGCGTGGAGAATGGCGAGGAGGAGATCTTCCCCGATCCCATGTCGGAATCCGTGGCGGAGGGCTGGCGCAGCAGCGCGGTCAAGGCGCTTGAACGCCAGTTTGCAGCCTATGCGGAAGCAAGCCCGGCAAGCGAAGCAAGCCCGTCGAGCAGTGGGCATGAAGGAAAGAGCGAAACGATTACCCGCGAGGCCCATCCTTGCTGCTCGGCCTGAAACTGCGGACGCTTATGCAGGGGTCGCGGCATCGCCGCCCCTCGGCGCCGCCCCGACCCCTCACGGCGCGCAGAGATGCCTCCTGATGTCCGGAGCAAGTTGACCGATCAGTTGCGGTCGTCGGGGAAACTTGGAATAGGCAAGAATTCGACGCCATCCTCGGCGAGGCTCTTGGCCTCCTCCAGCGTCGCCTCGCCATAAATGCCGCGCGGATCGCTCTCGCCAAAATGGATCTTGCGCGCTTCCTCGGCAAATTTGTCGCCAACATAATCGGCGTTCTCGCGCACCTTCTCGGCAAGCGCCTTGAGCTGCGCCAGCGCCTGCTTTTGTGCCTCGCCCATGGCCAGCGCGATCTTCTCCTGGCCGCGCCCGGTCGAGACGGCAGGCGCCATCAGCGCCTTCTCGACCTTGTGCGAGCCGCAGGCCGGGCAATCGATGAAACCGCGCCTCTTCTGTGTGTCGAAATCGTCGTTGCTGCGGAACCAGGCCTCGAATTCGTGCTCGTGTTCGCAGATCAGGGAAAAGCGGATCAAGAGGCGGCACCCCTGAGCGGCATTGCCTCCGCCGAACCGGCGTTTACGGCAAAATCGCGTGCGTTTTTGAGATTCGGTATCTTCTTGCGCGCGGCGACTGACTGCACCGGGTCGATCTCGGCGACAATCACCGCCGGCTCGTCATGCGCCGCCTCGGCGACGATGCGGCCCCAGGGATCGACGATCAGCGAATGGCCATAGGTTTCGCGGCCGTCCTCGTGCACGCCGCCTTGCGCCGCGGCAACCACATAGGCGCCGTTCTCGATGGCGCGCGCCCTGAGCAGCACATGCCAATGCGCTTCGCCGGTCTGGCGGGTGAAGGCGGCGGGCACCGAAAGCAGATTGGCGCCGGCCAGCGCCTCGGCACGGAACAGCTGCGGAAAGCGTAGATCGTAGCAGACGGCAAAGCCGAGCTTCACGCCATTGATTTCGGCGACGACGGCCTCGGTGCCAGGCTCATAGGCGGCGGATTCGCGCCAGCTCTCGCCATTGTCGAGATCGACATCGAACATGTGGATCTTGTCGTAGGTGGCAATCGTGGCACCGTCCGGCCCGAACAGAAGGGCGCGGTTGGCAAGCTTGCCGTCGGCGCGCAGAATGGCGGTCGAGCCGATATGCAGGAAGATGCCGAGCTCCTTGGCCAGCCTCCGCGACGTCGAGACGACGATGTCCTTGTCTTCGGAGGTGAAGGAAGCGGCCCGCGCTTGGCTGTCGCGGATCAGCGCGCCGGTCATTTCCGGCGTCTGGACATAGGACGCGCCAAGACCTGCCGCCTCGCGGACCAGCCGTTCCAGATCGACCGCATTGCGCTCCGGACTGGTTCCCGAACGCATCTGGATCGCCGCGGCCTTGAAAGCACCCATCGTCATGTCCTTACCTGGTCGAGCCGTTGGCGAGCAATCCGTCCAGCCGTCCTTCCGCCTCCAATTCGTGGAGATCGTCAGAGCCGCCGACATGCGTGTCGCCGATGAATATCTGCGGAAAGGTGGAACGGCCATGGGCCCGGGAAATCATTTCCTGGCGCAGTTCCGGCGAGAAGGAGGCGTCGTGCTCGGTATAGGCGACGCCCTTCCTGTCGAGCAGCCGTTTGGCCGCGGTGCAATAGCCGCACATCATCCGCGTGTAGATCGTCACATCGACCATCGGTCAGCAATCCTGCCTCGTTCTGCTGTCATATAGGCTATATAGGCGCCGATTCGTCGGCCCGAAAGTCCCCCGGCAGCACGCGCGCGAAGGTCAGTACGTCGACCGCGCCGGCACCGCCCTTCGTCAATGCCCTGGCAACCGCGCGGACGGTGGCGCCGGTGGTGTAGACATCGTCGATCAGCAGCACCCGGCGGCCGGCGATTTCGATCTCCGCCTCATCAGGCACTTTGAATGCGGCGCGAACATTTTCCTCGCGTTCCCGCCGCTCCAGCCCGACTTGCTGGCGCGTGAGTTTGACGCGCTTGATGGCTGATGGCGCGAAAGGCCGCTCCCCGAGCTGCGCCACCGCCCGCGCCAGTTCCGCGGACTGGTTGAACTGCCGTCGGAAGAAACGCCGCCAGTGCAGCGGCACCGGCACGACCACGTCGGCCTCGGCGATGAGCTCGGCACCGGCGCGAAGCATCCAGCGCGCCATCCACGGCGCCAGATCGGTGCGGTCCTGGTATTTCAGCCCTTGCACCATCTGGCGGGCAACGCCGGAATAGGCAACCGCCGCTCGCGCGCGTTCGAACGGCGGCGGGTCGGCTATCGCCTCCGCCGACAGGAAACCCTCACCCATACTGTGGGTGAACGGCGTGCCCATCACCGGGCACCACGGCCGTTCCAGCAGCCTGAGTTTCGGCCAGCAGGCGCCGCACAACACGCCGGGCTGCGAGACATGGCGGCGGCAGCCGGCGCAGACCGGCGGGAACAAGAGGCGCGCTGGCCAGCCCAATGCCTTGCGGGCAATGCTCTTGATCGCAATACGCTTGATCTCTGGCATGGGATCGGCCACGTGGTTGGTCCTTCGCATCACTATATCAGAGAGCGAAGCACAAGGACCTGCCCATTGCAGCCTGTAATCGACACCTCGCTCTGGCTGGCGCGCAAGCGCCGGGCACTGGCCCGTCCCATCGTCGGCGCGGATTTCCTCATGCGGCGGGCGGCCGAGGATCTTGCCGACCGGCTCGACGCCGTCGAACGCAGGTTCGGCAAGACGGCCTCATTGTTTTGCCAGACGCCGGCAGCAGCAGAGGTGCTCGCTGAAAGCGGCAAGGTGACGGAAAACGTGCGCGTCGAGGCCGACGCCGCTTTCCTGGCCGGCCAGCCAGGAGTGGTAGCGCCGTTGGAAACCGTGCCATTCGAACCGGAAAGCCTCGACCTCGCAGTCTCGCTGCTGTCGCTGCAGGCGATGAACGACATTCCCGGCATGCTGGTGCAGATCCGCCGGGCGCTGAAGCCGGACGGGCTTTTCCTCGGCGCCTTCGCCGGCACAGGCACGCTCTCCGAACTGCGCGAAAGCCTGCTTGCCGCCGAGACCGAGCTCTATGGCGGCGCTAGCCCGCGTGTGATCCCGTTCACCGACGTCCGCGACGCCGGCGCGCTGCTGCAGCGCGCCGGCCTGGCACTGCCGGTGGCCGACGTCGAGACGATCACGGTGCGCTACGATTCGCTATTTGGCCTGGTCGCCGACCTGCGCGCCATGGGCGAGACCAGCGCGCTTGTCGACCGCAGCAGGCGGCCGGGCACGCGAGCGCTGTTCGCGCGCGCCGCCGAAATCTATGCGGAGCGGTTTTCGGATGCCGATGGCCGCGTCAGGGCGAGTTTCTCGGTGGTCTGGATGTCAGGCTGGGCGCCCGATGCCTCTCAGCAAAAGCCGCTGAAGCCGGGCTCCGCAAAAATATCGCTGAAGACAATCCTGGAAAACCCCGGCGGCCCCTGAGCGTATCCTTGCGCAAAAGCTAAGCGTATCCCATCAAAGCTAAGCGGGTCACTGCGCAAAAGCGTTGGCAAGCCTGCTGCTGTTGTCGCTGAACAGCCACTGAATCGCATCGGCAGCCCGGCCGACACCAGCGACAATGGCAAGCGACAGCACGGCAACGATCAAACCATATTCGATAGCCGTCGCACCCCTCTCGTCTTCTAAAAATCGTTGCAGCAAGATTTTCATGGGCGCCCATCCCTCTTGCCCGAACCTAGCGCCGACCCGTTAAGAAAGGTTAACGCGACAGGCTTAACGCGCGGTGAACCAGCCGCATTCTAGGAAACAGCCGAATCCTAGATATTTGTTGAGGAGTCAGCAGTCGCCGCTGCTTCTGCCATCGGCCCGTATAACGCAGACCGAACTGGGCAGCGGCTGCAGCACGCTCTTGCGTAGCGTATAGCTATCGCGCTGGCCGATCGAGCCGGTGCTCATCGTATCAAGCCCGTCGCGGGCAAACTGCGAGCGGGTCCGGCTGTCGAGGTAGGGCGTCGCGATCAAGGCCAGAGCCACCGCGGCCGAGCCGAACAAAAGGGCGATGCGCAATATTCCCATGCCGGCATTGGCGGCACCAGGAAGGCGGTCGGGCCAAGGCGAGTCCCAGTCCTTGTCGAGGCTCATGCAAAATCGCTCCCCAGCGGTGGAATCGGCGTAACCGCCTAGCGTCAATTTTTCACGGCTAGATAAATCTTTCATTAACGCCTGCTGCCAGCGTTGCGGCGCTGCCCGCTTACGGAGGTCGGCCGTTAGAGCAGATCGATGAGGAACTGGATCAGGGGGGCATCGGCCGGCGGCATTGGAAAATCGCGCATCTGGCGCGGCCGCACCCATTTCAGCACCTGGCCTTCCTTCGGCTGGGCAATGCCGCGGAATCGACGGCAGACGAACAGCGGCATCAGCAGGTGAAAATCATCGTAGGAATGGCTGGCGAAGGTGAGCGGCGCCAGACAAGGGATGTCGGTCTCGATGCCGATCTCCTCGTACAATTCGCGGATCAGGCATTGTTCCGGCGTCTCACCGGGCTCGACCTTGCCGCCTGGAAACTCCCACAGGCCGGCGAGTTGCTTGCCTTCGGGCCGCTGCGCCAACAGCACGCGCCCGTCGGCATCGACCAGCGCGCAGGCCGCGACCAGGAGCAGGCGTTTGCCGACCGTATCCAAGCCGCTCATGCGCCTTGTGGCCGGCGATAGTGATAGCGATAGACTTCGTCGAATCCGAGCGAACGGTAGAGCGCCAGCGCCGGCGCGTTGTCCGCCTCGACCTGCAGCCAAGCTTCCCGCGCCCCGCGCAGCCGCGCCCATTTCAGCGCCGACCGGATGAGATGGCGGCCATGGCCCTGGTTGCGCACCGATCTGTCGGTGGCAATCTCAAACAGGCCGGCAAGATCGCCGTCATGTACGCAGATCAACGTTGCCAGCGGCTCGCTGCCGGCCTCCAGCGCAAACAGTCCGGCCTCCGGCTGGATGGCGCCGATGATCTCCGACAGGCCCGGCCGCAGCGACACATCCGAGCCGCTCACCTTGAGTGCGGCACCGATGAAACGGCTGATGTCCTTCAACGGAATCTGGTCCATGGCGTCGTCGAGCGTGGCGTCCGCCAGCGGCAGCCGCATGACCAGCGATTCGGCGAATATGCTCCAGCCCTCGCTGTCGAGGTACTTTGAAAGATCCGGGCCCGACAGCGGCGAGATGCGAAAGGTCAGCGGCCTGCCATAGGCGTCGAAGCGGCGGCTGGCGCGACCGATGCGCTCAGCAATGTGCTGGATGTCGCCCGGATCGAGCGGATTGACCGAATTCAGCCGCTTGGCCGGGTGGCCGGCCGTCAGCCGCACCACCCAGGTACCGTCATAATGGACGGCGGCCGCCGGCCAGGCGCGAAAGCCGGCCGCCTCATAGCGGCGCACGATCGCCAACACGCTTGCCGGATGTCTGGAAGCCAACGCCATCAGCTCCGATAATCGCCGTTTATGGCGACATATTCCTTGGTGAGATCGCAGGTCCACACCGTCGCCTTGCCGCGGCCGATGCCGATATCGGCGCGGATGCGGATCTCGTCGCGCTTCATATACGCCGAAGTCGCCTCCTCGGAATAGGCGGCGTCGCGCTCGCCCTGATAGGCCAGGCGGTTGTCGCCGAACCAGATCGACAGAAGGTCGCGGTCGGCCGGTTCGCCGGCCTTGCCGACGGCCATGACGACGCGGCCCCAATTGGCGTCCTCGCCGGCGACCGCCGTCTTGACCAGCGGCGAATTGGCGATCGACAGCGCGATGCGCTTGGCCGAGCGAGCCGATTTGGCCCCGGTGACGATGACCTCGACCTGCTTGCGGGCGCCCTCGCCGTCGCGCACCACCTGCAGTGCCAGCGATTTCAGCACCTTGCCGAGGGCACGGCGGAAGGCGCCGAGGCGCGCATCCTTGGGGTCGGAAATTGCCGGCGCGCCGCGCCTGGCGGCAGCACCCGTGGCGAACATCAGCAGCGTATCGCTGGTCGAGGTGTCACTGTCGACGGTAACCGCGTTGAAGGTCTTGGCCGTGCCGCGCGACAAGAGGTCCTGCAGCACGGGTGCTGCGATCGGCGCGTCGGTGGCGATGAAGGAAAGCATCGTCGCCATGTCGGGCGCGATCATGCCGGCGCCCTTGGCGATACCGTTGATGGTGACGTCGGCATCGCCGAGCCTGACCGTCACGGTCGCCAGTTTGGGATAGGTGTCGGTGGTCATGATCGCCTTGGCGGCTTCGGTCCACAATTCCGGCTTGCCGTCCTTGACCAGGCCGGCCAGCAGATGGCTGAACTTGCCGGCGTCGAGCGGTTCGCCGATCACGCCGGTCGAGGCCAGGAACACCTCGCCCGCTGTGCAGCCGGCCGCCTTCGCCGCCACCTCGCCCGTGAGTGCCGTCGAGGCGCGGCCCTTCTGACCGGTAAAGGCATTGGCATTGCCGGAATTGACCACCAGCACGCGTGCCTTGCCAGCCACGAGGTTCTGCCGGCAGAAATCGACCGGCGCCGACGGGCATTTCGACCTGGTGAACACGCCGCCGACGGTGGTGCCGGCGTCGAACACCATGGCCAGCAAGTCGGTGCGGTTCTTGTATTTTATGCCGGCCTCCGCGGTGGCGATGCGCACGCCCTCGATCACCGGCATCTTGGGATATTTCTTCGGCGCGAGCGGCGAAACCTGTGCGGACATGGAAGACCTCGGGCGGGAAAAATCGCGAAAGGAACGCCGGTTTGCCCGATAGCACGCGCCGGCGCAAGGCGTTTTCACAGCCGTTATGGCTACCGGAAGCCTGACACCTGCCGCGGCCGCAAGCAGGCTGTTGCAAATTTGTTGGTGTCGCTGCGACCGATAGCGCTATGATCCTGCCCCATGGGCAGGCTTGTGGTCTTGGCACTGGCGTTTCTGGGCTTTCTGCTGCTGCACGCCGATGCGCAGACGGCGCGGCGCGTGGCGCTTGTGGTCGGCAACGGCAGCTACGCCGAAGCCGGCACGCTGGCCAATCCGGTCAACGATGCGCTCGACATCGCCGACAAGCTGCGCGCCATCGGTTTCGAGGTGATCGAAGGCAACGATCTCGGCAAGCGCGAGCTCGAACGCAAGATCGGCGAATTCTCCGATGCGCTGCAAGGTGCCGGTGCCGGGTTGTTCTACTATTCCGGCCACGGCCTGCAGGTCGACGGGCGCAACTTCATCGTGCCGGTCGACGCCAGGCTGGACATGCCGGTCAAGCTGCAACTCGAGGCGGTGCCGATCGACGAGGTTCTCGACATCATGGAGCAGCAGACCAAGGTCAGCCTGGTCTTCCTCGATGCATGCCGCAACAACCCGTTTGCCCGAAGTCTCAGCCGCAGCGCCACGACGCGCTCGGCGACGGCTCTCGCCGGCCTTGCCCAGTTCGAGTCGACACGCGGCTCCTTCATCGCCTTCTCGACGGCGCCTGGCGCCGTCGCAATGGACGGGACGGGGCGCAACTCGCCCTTCGCCGCGGCGCTTTTGCGGCACATGGCCGAGCCCGGACAAAGCATCAACGACATGATGATCGCGGTGCGCCGCGACGTCGTTTCCGCAACGCGCGAGGCGCAGCGTCCCTGGGAGCAGGGGTCGCTGCTCGAGCGTTTCGAATTCGTTCCGGGCGGAGACACTGCCCAGCAACCGAAACCGGCCGTCAGCCCGGCTCCCGCGTCGCAGGTGGCTGCGCTCGGACGCTCCGTCGGCGACGAGGGTGCCATCGAAAAATTCTTGCGCGAAAACTATCTGGCGCCTGATGCCAGGAGAATGCGCGAAACCGTCAAGCGGCTTTACGGTTCGTCGGCCACCATCTACGGCACGCGTTACGACAGCGAGGCCATCGTCAAGGTCAAGACCGACTGGTTCGCGCAATGGGCGTCGTGGTCGTTCGGTCTCGAGCCCGGCAGCCTCGAGGTGACGCCGCACGGCAAGGATCGTGCCGACGTGGTTTTCGCCATGAACTACGACTATGTGCCGAAAAACAAATCGGCGCAGCGCCTGACCGGCAAGGCGCGGGTGACGCTGGAACTCGTTCTGGCCGACGGCGAATGGCGCGTTGCGTCGGAAACGTCGCAAGCGCTGGAATGACCGTCACCGGACGGTCGGGTTGAGGAAGCCACGAAACATCCGCTGCACGCCCGGAATCAGTCCCCAGATCATGATCGAGACCATCAGCGGCGCGATGACCAGCGTACGCTGCCAGATCTGCCATTCCTGTGTCAGCAGAAAAACCACGTACAAAATGGCAGTGATCAGCGGATAGACGCCGAGCAGCACCAGCAGGGCGAAGCGCAGGCGCGAAAAACGTGTGGCGACGGCCGAAGTCATTGCTGTTCTCTTATCGTTACGGAACGTTTCGTTTCGTATAAAACGGATCGTTCCGTTTCGTCAAGAGTTGTATATGATGGCTGCTGAAATCGGGGGTAAGGACAAAGAAATGGGCGAAATCACCGATCCCGGACGCAGGTCAGCCGGCGCACGGCGCAGCCCCGAAAGCGCCGATGCCATTCTCGATGCCGCCGAGGCGGTGCTGGTCGAAGCCGGCTATTCCGGCTTCTCGATCGAGGCGGTGGCGCGCCGCGCACGTGCCGGAAAACCGACGATCTATCGCTGGTGGCCAAGCAAGGCCGCCTTGCTGCTTGACGTTTACCAGCGGCAAAAGCGCGTCGACAATCCCGATACCGGGAACCTTACGGAAGATCTCGTCGGCTTCCTGAAGAGCTTGTTCGCGCACTGGCGCGACACATCGTCGGGCAGCGTGTTCAGATCGCTGATCGCCGAGGCGCAGTCGGACGAAAAAGCCGCCGCCGCCCTTGCCGAATACGCGAGAGGGCGTCGCATCCACACAGGCCAGATGGTCGAACGCGCCAAAGCAAGGGGAGAGGTGGCAGCCGGTGTCGATGCCACTGTCGTCGCCGACTTGATTGCCTCGTTTGCCTGGGCGCACCTTCTGACAGACCGCCTGGACGAGGACGAGGCGATCTTACGCAGGGCGGTCGGCTATATCTTGAAAGGCATCGTCGCTGAGGATGCCGGCGACGCCACGGCGGTCCGGCGGCGGCGTCGACGCATCCTCGCGCGCCCTACCAAATAGAAGCGACAGGGCGGCAGCGCGCCCTGTCTTAGCCCAATCTGGCTTATTTGGCGCTTTCCAGCGCGTCGACCGTCTTCTTCAGGTTCGCATCGGGGATGTCGACCTTGGCGTTGGCGCGCAGCGATTTGACCAGCGCGAAATACTTGTCGCGGATGACCGCCTGGCGCGCCTGGTCCTTGACCTGGTCGAACGCCGGCGGCTGCTTGGTGCGTTTGTCCTCAACCTTGATGACATGCCAGCCGAACTGCGACTGCACCGGCTGCTCGGTGTATTTGCCGACCGCCAGCGCAAACGCCGCCTTGTCGAACTCCGGCACCATCTGGCCAGGTCCGAACCAGCCGAGATCGCCGCCGCTGGTCTTGCCGCTCGGATCGCTGGTGTGCTCGTTGGCGAGTTTCTGGAAGTCGGCGCCGCCGTCGAGCTGCTTGATGATGGCGTCGGCCTCTTCCTTCGTCTTCACGAGGATGTGACGGGCGTGCACCTCGTTGGTGGGCGGCGTGTTGGCGATTTCCTGGTCGTAGCGGGCGCGGACCTCGGCATCGGTAACCTTGTCGATGACGCCCTTCTCGACCATTTCGCCATGCAGCGCGCGCTGCTGCAGGAAGGCCATGCGGCGCTGGAAGTCGGGATCCTTGTCGAGGCCGGTAGTCACTGCCTGAGCCGCCATGACGCGGATTTCGATCGCCGCCGACAGTGCCGCGGCGCGGCGCTGCTCGGGCGGAAGCTGCGCGAACTGCTGCGACAGCTCGCCCTCGGCAAGCCCAAGGTCTGCCTCGGTCAGCGTCTGGCCGTTGATGGTGGCGACCACGGCGTTCGGATCGACCGGCTTGGCCGCCGGGGCGGGTGCTGCCGGCTGGGCAGGGGCGGCTTCCTGTGCCATCAGCGGCGACAGCGAGAGGGCCGACAGGCCGAATGCCAGACCAAGGCTGGCGAGCGACGCACGGCGGAACAATACAGACATTACGATTATCTCCAAAGCAGGGTAGCTAGAGCGGAATGGCTTCCAGACCAGCAGGATTGTGGCGGAATTTGGCGCGGTCGACAGGGCGAGCGCGGCGTTGACATCGAATGAGCCCCCTCTTATCTGTCCAACGACTTTGCGTCCAGAACCGTTTTCCGGGCGCTTTTTGCGTTTGTCCGCGTTCACGTGGATTTGATGGGGCCAGCCGGCGCCCGTCGCAACGACTTGGAATGCTATCGAAAGGGCCATTGGATGGTCAGTCTCGGCGGTCTCGCCCGTAAGGTTTTCGGCTCCTCCAACGATCGTCGGGTCAAATCGACCCGGCCCCGCGTCGAGGCGATCAATGCCATGGAAAACGAGATGCGGGCGCTCTCCGACGCCGAGCTTCAGGCCCGCACCGACAAATTCCGCCAGGACATCGCCAACGGCGCCAGCCTCGACGACCTACTGGTGCCGGCCTTCGCTACCGTCCGCGAGGCCGCCCGTCGCGTGCTCGGCATGCGGCCGTTCGACGTTCAGCTGATCGGCGGCATGGTGCTGCACAATGGTGGTATTGCCGAGATGCGGACCGGTGAAGGCAAGACGTTGGTGGCGACGCTGCCGGTCTATCTCAACGCGCTCGCCGGCAATGGCGTCCATGTCGTCACCGTCAACGACTATCTGGCCACGCGCGACTCCGAATGGATGGGCCGCGTCTACAAATTCCTCGGCCTTAAGGTCGGCGTCATCGTCCATGGCCTGTCCGACGAGGAGCGTCGCGTCGCCTACGCCGCCGACGTCACCTACGCCACAAACAACGAGCTCGGCTTCGACTATCTGCGCGACAACATGAAGTACGAGCGCGCCCAGATGGTGCAGCGCGGCCATAGCTACGCCATTGTCGACGAGGTCGATTCGATCCTGGTCGACGAAGCCCGCACGCCGCTGATCATTTCCGGTCCGCTCGAGGACCGTTCGGAAATGTACAACACCATCGATACCTTCATCGTCCAGCTGCAACCGCAGGACTACGAGATCGACGAGAAGCAGAAGACCTCGATCTTCACCGAGGAAGGCACCGAGAAGCTGGAGAACATGCTGCGCGATGCCGGCCTGCTCAAGGGCGAGTCGCTCTATGACGTCGAGAACGTCGCCATCGTCCACCACGTCAACAACGCGCTGAAGGCGCACCGGCTGTTCCAGAAGGACAAGGACTATATTGTCCGCAACGGCGAGATCGTCATCATCGACGAGTTCACCGGCCGCATGATGCCCGGCCGCCGCTATTCGGAAGGCCTCCACCAGGCGCTCGAAGCCAAGGAGCATGTGGCGATCCAGCCGGAGAACCAGACGCTCGCCTCAGTCACCTTCCAGAACTATTTCCGCCTCTACAAGAAGCTCGCCGGCATGACCGGCACGGCGCTGACCGAGGCCGAAGAATTCGCCAACATCTACAATCTCGACGTCACCGAGATCCCGACCAACCTGCCGGTCATCCGCATTGACGAAGACGACGAGGTCTACCGGACGGTCGAGGAGAAATACAAGGCGATCGTCAAGGAGATCAAGGAAGCCCGCGCCAAGGGCCAGCCGACCCTGGTCGGCACCACCTCGATCGAGAAATCCGAGCAGCTGGCCGAGCGCCTGCGCAAGGAAGGTTTCAAGGATTTCGAGGTGCTGAACGCCCGCCACCACGAGCGCGAGGCGGCGATCGTCGCCCAGGCCGGCAAACCCGGCGCCATCACCATCGCCACCAACATGGCCGGCCGCGGCACCGACATCCAGCTCGGCGGCAATGCCGACATGCGCATCGCCGAGGAGCTTGGCGACATGCCGGCTGGCCCCGAGCGCGAGGCCAAGGAAAAGGAAATCCGCGACGACATCGCCCGGCTGAAGGAAAAGGCGCTCGCCGCCGGCGGCCTCTATGTGCTGGCCACCGAACGCCATGAATCGCGCCGCATCGACAACCAGTTGCGCGGCCGCTCAGGCCGTCAGGGCGATCCCGGGCGGTCAAAGTTCTTCCTGTCGCTGCAGGACGATCTGATGCGCATCTTCGGTTCCGAGCGCATGGACGGCATGCTGCAGAAGCTCGGCCTCAAGGAAGACGAGGCAATCATCCATCCCTGGATCAACAAGGCGCTGGAAAAGGCGCAAAAGAAGGTCGAGGCGCGCAACTTCGACATCCGCAAGAACCTGTTGAAATATGACGACGTCTCCAACGACCAGCGCAAGGTGGTGTTCGAGCAGCGCCTCGAGTTGATGGACGGCGAAGGCCTATCCGAGACCATCACCGAGATGCGCGAAGGCGTCATCGAGGAGATCGTCGCCAAGAACATTCCCGAAAACGCCTATGCCGAGCAGTGGAACGTCGCCGGGCTCAAGGCCGAGATCGCCGAATTCCTCAACCTCGATCTGCCGGTCGAGGACTGGGTCAAGGAAGAAGGCATTGCCGAGGACGACATCCGCGAGCGCGTCAGCCAGGCCGCCGACGCCGCCGCCAAGGAGCGCGCCGAGCGCTTCGGCCCCGACGTGATGACCTATGTCGAGCGTTCCGTGGTGCTGCAGACGCTCGACCACCTGTGGCGCGAGCACATCGTCAATCTCGACCATCTGCGCTCGGTCGTCGGCTTCCGCGGCTATGCGCAGCGCGATCCGCTGCAGGAGTACAAGAGCGAGGCCTTCGAGCTGTTCCAGGCGATGCTGGGCAATCTGCGCCAGGCCGTCACGGCGCAGCTGATGCGCGTCGAGCTGGTCCGCCAGGCGGCGGAAGCGCCACCGCCAGAGGCGCCCGACATGTTCGGCAGCCATATCGACGGCTCGACCGGCGAGGACGATTTCGAAGGCGGCGACACGGCCGTCCTGGTCCGCCAGGAGACCAACGCCATCGTCGCCCCCGAAAACCGCGACCCGAAGAACCCGGCCACCTGGGGCAAGATCGGCCGCAACGAAGCCTGCCCCTGCGGGTCGGGCAAGAAGTACAAGCATTGCCACGGGGCGTTTGCGTAAGGCGCTGCTTTGCTTCGCCCCGTTCGCGGGGAGAAGGTGCCCAAAGGGCGGATGAGGGGCAGCGGAGGCGTTGGCAATTAGCCAATCTCCGCACCTGAGCGGGAGATGGCCGGCAGGCCAGAGGGGGCGCTCAGCCTTTTTGGCGATTTTAGGGCGACGCTCTGGCGTCATATTCTCGGTCCGCTTCGGGCCGCCTTTCGCGCCCAGCGCTTTCGCGGCAGGTCTTTACCGTCGTCAACCACGTCATCGGATTCCTCGCCTGTAGCAATACGCATGACGTGGACGGCATTGCCGATCACGTCGGCAGGACGCTTCTGGCCTTTAGGTCCGGTTGGCATTCCTAGTTCTCGGCATGGCTAAAGACGACAGCGCCGTTGTCCTTACGAACTTCAACGGACACGATTCCATCGTCACCCTTTCGGGTTTGAAACATGGAGGTTGCATGATCTTTCGCGGTCTTCTCGTCGTCGAAGATCACCTTGTCGACGATGCCCTGCCTTCCATACCAGATGACAGTGTAGACCATTGTTGCTGCCGTGCGTTCCGCTCAGCATATAGGCGTTTCGCATATGGGGCAAACGGGATAGGCGTTTCCGCGGATTTCAAACTGAGACACTCCCGAGCAGGTTGAAGGGTTGCGCGAATGATGAATATGAAGCAGCCAGCGCCGCGCCTCATCCGCCTGCCGGCAGCTTCTCCCCGTATAGAGACGGGGCGAAGGGAACTTCCCACCCAACCGTTTCTTAATGTGTCTCCGCTACACCAAGCCCCTGTAAATTGGCGGGAAAACGGAGAGTATTGGGTGCGCTTTTCCGCGGCGACGACAGCCGGGCGGTTCCTGCCGCAGCGCCTTGCGCTGCGCATAAGGCCGCTGCTTGGCCTGATCGATGCCGTGCTGTTCACCGCCGGCGAGCGCGGCGAAGCCGGCCGCATGTCGCTGATCGCCTTTTCGGTCCGCATCGTCAGCGCCGTCATCGCCTTCGTCAGCCAGGTCCTGATGGCGCGCTGGATGGGCTCGTTCGAGTACGGCATTTTCGTCCTCGTCTGGGTGACCATGGTCATCGTCGGCAATCTCGCCTGCCTCGGCTTCCACACCTCTGTCATCCGCTTCATCCCCGAATATCGCGCGCGCGGCATGATGGCCGAATTGCGCGGCATCGTGCGGGCCAGCCGGCTGTTCGTGCTGATTGCCTCGACTGCGATCGCCGGCCTCGGCGCGCTCGGCGTCTGGCTGCTGTCGGCCTATATCGAAAACTACTATGTCGTGCCGTTCATCCTCGGCATCATCTGCCTGCCGATGATCGCCATGTCCGACCTTCTGCAAGGGCTGGCGCGGGCCAATTCCTGGGCGCTGTTTGCGCTGTCGCCGACCTTTCTGGTGCGGCCGCTGCTGATCCTGGCGTTCATGGCGTTGATGCTGCTGGCGGGCTATGCGCCGGACGCCAGAACGGCGATCTTCGCCGCGATCGCCGCCACCTACGCCACCACGCTCGGTCAGCTCATCGGCGTGACGTCGCGCATGGACAGAAGGATCCCGGCCGGGCCGATGAAATTGCATCTCGGCCAATGGTTCATCGTGTCGCTGCCGATCTTCCTGGTCGAGAGCTTCTTCTTCCTGCTCACCAATGCCGACGTGCTGATGGTCGGCGCCTACCTCGATCCCAACGACGTCGCCGTCTATTTCGCCACCGTCAAGACGCTGGCGCTGGTGCATTTCGTCTATTTCGCCGTCAAGGCCGGCGTCGCCCAGCGCTATGCGCAGTTCACCCATGGCGAGCCGCACAAGCTCGCCGCCTTCGCCCGCGAAACCGTGTCGTGGACCTTCTGGCCGTCGCTGGCGATGGCGCTGCTCGTGCTGGCCCTGGGCGAGCCGATGCTGACCCTGTTCGGCCCGGAATTTTCCGCCGGCTATCCGCTGCTGTTCCTGCTGGTGTTCGGCGTCGTCGCGCGGGCCGCCGTCGGCCCTTGCGAAAGCCTGCTCACCATGAGCGGCAACCAGAACATCTGTGCTGCCGTCTACGCCATGACGCTGGCCTTCAACATCGCGCTTAGCGTCGTGCTGATCCCGCTCTTCGGCCTGTGGGGCGCGGCGATGGCCACCGTCTTCGCCATGATCTTCGAGGCCGGCGCGCTGTCCTTTACGGTCTGGCGCAAGCTCGGCATCGCCATGGTCATTTTCGTGCCCGCCAAAGGAGCCGCCTGATGGCTGCCGTCCCCTTGCTCGAGGAAACCAGCGGCGGCCCGGCCGGCGCCATGGTGTCCGGCCTTGCCGGGCTTGCCCGCGAAGCCGATCCCGCCCATGTCGAGATCCTCGCCAACAACCGGCCCGAGCGCAAGCTTGCCATCTATCCGGCCTCCGCCGGCTTCGACCTGGTCGAGGAGCTCGACTATCTCTGTACCCGCACGATCGAGCCCAACGTCTTCTTCAATCCGCGCTTCCTGGCGCCGGCCATGCCCAGGCTCGAGGACCGTGAGGTGCGGCTGGCCGTCATCCGGGACGGCGACCAGTATCGCAACCGGCTGCGCCTGCTGGTGCCGTTCTCGGTCGAGCGACCGGTGGTGCCGCTCGGCGTTCCCGTCATGCGCACCTGGTCGAGCCCGTTCGGCCCGATCGGCACGCCCCTGGTCGACCGCGACGATCCGATCGGCGTCATCGAGGATTTCTTCGCGATGCTGTCGAGGCCGCATCTCAAGCTGCCGAAGGTCTTCGTGCTGCCCGACATAAGGCTGGACGGCCCGGTGGCGAGCCTGCTCGCCAGCGTCGCCGAGACGCGCGGCCTGACGCTGGTCACCACCGGCAAGGCCGACCGACCGGTGCTCGAAAGCGCGCTCGATGGCGAGGAATATCTGAAAGCTTCGCTGCGCGCCCACCATTATCGCGAGTTCCGCCGCCTGAAGCGCCGCCTCGCCGACCTCGGCCGGCTGGAGCATGTCGTGGCGCGCGGGCCTGACGAGATCCGCCACGCCATCGAAAATTTCCTGACACTGGAGGCTGCCGGCTGGAAAGGCCGCGAGCGCACCGCCATGGCGATCGACCGCTACCGCGCCGCCTTCGCCCGCGAAGCGGTGCACCGGCTGGCCGAGCAGGATCTCTGTCGCATCCATTCGCTGACGCTCGACGGCCGCACCGTCGCCTGCCTGGTCGTCTTCGTCGAGGCCGGCGTCGCCTACACCTGGAAGACCGCCTATGACGAGACGCTCGCTGCCTATTCGCCGGGCACGCTGCTGATGATCGAGGTGACCAGGCAGCATCTCGACGACCCCAACATCATGATGACCGATTCCTGCGCGGTGCCCGACCATCCGGTGATGAGCCGGCTGTGGACGGAGCGCAGGCCGATGGGCACGCTGGTGATCGGGCTGACGCCGGACGCCGACCGCCCCGCCCGCCAGGCGGCGTCGCAGCTTCACCTCTATCGCGAGACCCGCAACATGGCGCGCCTGCTGCGCAACCGGATGAGGAGCCTGTTGCGCCGGCGCTAGTGCATGGGGTCCAAAGCGGGACCCGGCCCGGCCGTCCGTCTCCGCACCGTCGGCTCTCTCGGGCCTAGGTCGTCAGGGTTAATTCTCCCGATCAGCGGAAAGGATTAGCATCGACGCAGTCCCAACCGGGATGAGGCGATCAATTACGGCCGCGCGTCCAGCATCACTGCCGCCTCGGTCCTGCACGGCCAGAAGAAAAAAATCTGGGAGGAATGCATGATGAAAACAACTCACTTCAGGCGTGTCGGTATCCTCACCTTGGCAGGTCTCGTTGGCGCGTGTCTGAACGCCGCCACTCCTCGGGCGGCCGAACCCGACAAAGCCGAGATCGATGCCCTGCGTAAATCGCTGTCCAGGTATGAAGACTACAAGGTTGCCATTCGCGAGCTTTATCTATCGACGGTAGGATGCGTCTTCTACAGCGGCGAAAAGGTAGAGGGGGCGATGGACTACCCGAAGGGCGCGATGGGCATCCATTTCGTCAACGTCACGACTGTCGGCCCGACCGCGGATCCGACGCGCCCCAATGTGCTGATCTATGAGCCGGTCGGCGGCGAATTGCGCCTGGTCGGCGCGGAATGGCTCGTGCCCTTGACGCCGGACACAAAGGAGCCGCCGAAGCTCTTCGGCCAGACATTCCAGGGGCCGATGGAGGGGCATTACCCGCTCATCCCGAAGGAGTTCCACCACTACGACCTTCACGCCTGGCTGTTCAAGGACAACCCGCTCGGAATGTTCAGCCCGACGAACCCGGACGTGAAATGCGACAACTATCCGTTTCCGATGCCGGAGCAGCCAACCAAGATGGTGCCGGGGCCGATGTAATAGCGGCCTGGCTGCGATCCGAGCTTGCCAGGAAAGGCAGCCGGACCTCAAAGGCGTTATCCCGGAGGACGCTCCTGGGATAACGTCCAACCAAAAGCCCGTTCCCGGAACCTTCGGACTCGTTTCGCCGTTTGGCAATCACGACTCGACCCTGCCGCGGGTTGACAAAAGGCGTTCCAAGGAGCCGACCGCGAAACGACGGAGGACCAAGTGAAAAGCCTGATCCAGACAGGATTGTCCGCAGCCGTTTCGGGTACGATCGTCAGCTTCGCCACGACAGCTGCGCTGGCCCTGCTTGCAAGGCGGGAAGGCAAAGGCGCCCTGCAGCCCACGAATGCGACCAGCCACTGGCTCTACGGCGAACAGGCCGCGTCGGTGCGGCGGGGTGACGTGGCGCACACGCTCGTCGGCTATGGCACGCATCACGCTTCCTCCATCTTCTGGGCATTCCTTTTCGAACTATGGCTCGCCTCGAGGCCGCCGCGTCCGTCGCTTCTGATATTTCGCGATGCGTTGGCGGCAGCGGCCATTGCCGCGGCAACAGATTATGGCTTCGTGCCGAAGCGGTTGACGCCAGGTTGGGAGACGGTGCTGCCGAAGCGATCTATCGCGGCGACTTTTGTGGTGATGACGGTCGGTCTAGCGATGGGCGGCATGATCAACAAGGAATTGCACCGCCAGCATTAGGGACAGGGATTTGAGACAGATGCTTCGCACGGCGCGTTCACATCATCGCGACGGGCGGATCGCCGCGCTCGTCCCATTCTGCGGCATCTCCACCTCATCGGGAACCTTTCTCAAGGGACATGGTTCCGAATGTGCGGCGAAAGCGTGCTGCTCATTCCTGCTATCGCCAAGGAGATTCGACCATGAAGCTTCGCGAGTTGTTGGATCAAGTAAAGGACCTGCCGCCGGACACCTTGGTCTGTGCCGCCGAAATCGATGAAGCCTTTGCAGTCAACATTGTTGGCGTTGAAGCTGTCGAGAGCGCCAGAATCCAAAGCCGCAAACCGGATGGCACCGAAGCTGTCGAACTCGCCAACGGGACCGACAAAGTCATCGTGATCCGCTGGTGAAAACCGGGGAAGTTGCGTTCAACAGCATGACGTTCCGCTCCACTGTGGGGCGCTGAATTGCAAATGCTGGCAGCCTATCGATGGCGGCGGTCGCCTATGGCTTGGTGGGCATGGCTTGGACGAAAGCCGCCATTTGGCGTTCGAGCGCTTTGAACGCGCTTCCGCGCCAGCTCTCGGCCATGGATGCCGATTTTGGATCAGGGAAGATTTCCTCTTCCCCTCGCGCCATGCCGTCCAGGATGCCTTTCGCGACGCTCTCCGCGGAGCTCTTCGGTATATCGGCGTCTCTGCTCATGTCGGTGTCTATGGGACCGGACAGGACTGCATGAACGCTCACGCCACGAGCGCCGGCGAGAGCACGTACCGATTGCGTCATGGAAAACGCGGCGGCCTTCGACAGTGAGTAAGACGGAATAATCGGGAAGGGAACGAGAGCCGCTTCCGACAGGATGTTGACCACGGCGCCGCGCGAATGCGTGAGCAGCGGCAGGAATGCGTGGGTTACGCCATGCACGCCGAGCAGGTTGACGGCGAGGTGTCGCTCAAGCGCAGCACGATCGCCAAGATCGTCGTAGAGCCCGATGCCGGCGTTGTTGATGAGGATATCGAGAGACCCGATCCGCTCGACAGCCGCCCCAATCTGCACCGCATCGGTCACGTCCAGGATCAGCGGCGTGACGCGCCGATCCGCGTGGGCGAGCGGTTTGCGCGCGCCGGCATAGACCCGGTTCGCACCCCGTCTCAATATTTCCTCGACCAGCGCCTTGCCGAGGCCGCGGTTGGCCCCGGTCACGAGAACGGCTTTGTTTGTGACTTCCATCGATTTCGGCACGACGATCTCGCCTCCTCTTGCATGAATGCAAGCCATTCGTTCTTGCATCATGCAAGTAGGCTATGGTTTTCTGTTCCACGCTTGGACGCCGTCTCCCCCGTTGCATTGCTCCAGGGCAGCCGGCGCTATCGCCGGGCGAACCCTTGCAACTAGGACCCGACTTCCAACGTCGTGTAGGAGATCGGCGAAGGCCGCTCCAGGAAGGCGCCGGTTATGGCCGAAACGAAATTCTTAGCGTCCGCCGAGCGTAGAAAAGCGTCGCGCTCCTGCTTCGATGCCCAGCGCTCGACGCAGATGGTAACATGGGGCTCTGCCTCCGAGCGAAAGACGCTATAGTCGATGCACCCGCTTTGCTTGCGGGCCGCCCCCGCCACGTCCCGCAGGGCATTCCGCACCTTGCTTTCGATGCCGGGCTTCGCCGCTGCCGTCGTCATGACGATCATCCCGGCGCCATCGCCTGCCGCCTTGCGCTCGACGGCGCCGAGGTCCTCGTTTTGCGGCACAACCGTTGGGTTGGCGTTCTCTTCGCCCTTGTTGGGTTGCCCCTTGCCCGTCGAAATCAGGTCGCGGAGACTCGCGACATAGAAGCGCCACGAGTCATGGCAGACATCGTAGCATTCTTCACTCGGCTTCAGCCCGACATGGGTGAAACGCAGTTCGGTCCCCTTATCAGTCGGCGCGATCTCGAAGACCACGTCCGTGCCGGTCCACTCGGTCGCATCCTTGACGAAGTTGAAGTAGTTCTGAGCGACGTGCCAGACGACCTTCTTGCCAGGCACAAGCTCCGTGACCTTGAATGTGCCGCGGTGGATATCCTTGAAATGATAGTAGAATATCGCACCGAGCTTGTTGGTATCGCCATCTATATCTTCCGACCACCAGGCTCGCGGATTGACAATCGCGGCAAAAACCTCTTCGGGGCTTTGCTTAACGACGAATGACGTCGTGTAATCTTCTTTCTTTTTCATAGCATATCTCCTGTCTGGATCTGATTGGTTGATGGACACCCGAAATCTCGGGCGATGAAGTGGAGCGACGCTCTCTCGACCTCTGTCGCTTGCATCATGCAAGCACAATGCATACTTGCATGATGCAAGTCAATAGGGTATGTTCACACCATGCTTGGTCGTCTCTATGAAAAACAAAACTGCTCGGCCTCACGCGCCCTGGAACTGGTCGGCGAGCGCTGGAGCCTGTTGATCCTGCGCGACGCGATATTCGGCGGCTGCACGCGCTTTTCGCAATTCCAGAAGAGCCTGGGGATCGCCACCAACATCCTGGCCAAGCGCCTCGAGGATTTCGTCGAGGCCGGCCTGATGGACCGTCGCCCGGGTGCCCCCGGCGAGCAGGCCGAATACGTCCTGACCCGGAAGGGGCTGGAATTCAAAACGGTCATTATCGCGCTGACCGAGTGGGGCGACAAATGGGTGCGGCCCGGACCCATCGTCTATTGCGACCAATCCGACGGCAAGCCGGTCGAGGTGCAATTGCGTCGCGCCGGCAATGGCAAACAGGCCGACGTCGGCGACGTCGTGGCGGTCCTCCGCTAGAGCAATTCCAGGAAAGTTGTAGAACGGTTTTCCGTCCGGAATTGTGCAGAAACAAAGGGATAGAGCGGTTCGGCCTTTCCGTGAAACGATGAACCGCTCTAGGCGTGGCGGCGGGGCGAGGCCGCAGCACGATCCAGACGAAGCCGTTTCGCGTTGTGCCACAACGTTACCGCATAGCTCACTTCTCCAGGTTGCATCCGGGGCTCGGGTCTGGTGGATAGTTCGCGGGAGGAAACACGTCCGTCGGACAGCGATCGAGTATGCGGCGGCGTCTTTTCGCGTTTCTCGTCGCCGGCCTTGGTGGACTGTCCGGTTCGGCTATACCGGTGCTGACCGCGGACGTTGGCGGCGCATCCCTCGCAATGACCGAGACCGCGGCACGTCAGATTGCGTGTGGTGAGGAACGCCCGGTTGAGCAGCTTGCGGCAGCAGCAAGATGCGATCATCGGCCGCCGTCGAGCGCATCGGAGGACAATCCCAGCCACGCCATTGGGTTTAATACGAAATAGCGTGGGGATTTAGGAAATGGTGCCCCTAGCCGGGATCGAACCAGCACTCCTTGCGGAACTCGATTTTGAGTCGAGCGCGTCTACCAATTCCGCCATAGGGGCTCAGGCCGGACGGCCTGGATGGCGCGGACTATACGGTTGGAGGCCTGTTCGTCAACTGGCCAAATCCCGACATCTGGGCTCGCTCAAGCCTCAGCCTTTCGATTTCGTGAAGCAGCTGCCATTGTGCAGCGCGGAAAATCTTTCTAGACAGGCGGCGCATGTCATTGAAGCGCACCTTGTCCGACGAGGGTGATGCGGGGCGCTTCCAAGTCTTGTTTGTACATGTCGTGATCCCAAGACCGGTTCTGGTTTGGGCGTGCATTAGGAGTGCCGATGCTTCGCGGACTTTACGACTGGACCTTGTCTCTGGCGGCGAGCAAATCCGCCGAATGGTGGCTGGCCTTCATCGCCTTCGTCGAGAGTTCGGTGTTCCTGGTGCCGGCCGACGTCCTCTATCTGCCGATGGCGCTGTCGCGGCCGGATCGCGCCTATCGTTACGCGCTGGTCGCCACCGTCGCCTCGGTGCTCGGCGGCATCGCCGGCTGGTTCATCGGCCATTATGCCTATGATGCGGTGGCGCGGCCGATCCTCGAATTTTATGGCAAATATGACGAGTTCGAAGCGATGCGCGTCTCATCGGGTGTCGGCTTCATCATCCTGATGCTGGTCACCTCCGGCCTCGCCCATCTGCCGCCGATCAAGGTAGTGACGATCCTGTCGGGCGTCATCGGTGTTCCTTTGCTGCTGTTCATCGTGCTGGCAATCGTGGCGCGCGGTGCTCGCTTCCTGTTTCTCGCGTGGCTGTTGCGCCGCTATGGCGAGCCGATCCGCCACTTCATCGAAAAGCGCCTTGGCCAGATTGCGGGCGCCGCCGCCGCTGCCCTGATTTTGCTCTATATCGTCGTCAAATACGCCGTCTGAACGGCATCGAACCGAACGGACTGAGCCCGATGACAGCGACCGTGAATGCCGATACCGGACGCCAGCGGCTGCGCACCGCCCTGTTTCTCGCCGTCGCCATGGCCGCCACGGTCGGCTCGGCGCTGGCCTTCCAGTATGTTGGCGGCTACATCCCCTGCAAGCTCTGCCTCGAGCAGCGCACGCCTTACTACGTCGGCGTGCCCTTGATGCTGCTGGCGGTGCTTGCGTCGGCGCTTCGGGCACCAGCCTGGGTAAGCCGTGGCCTGCTGGCCATTGGCGGCCTGCTGATGCTCTACGGCGTCTATCTCGGCGTTTATCACTCCGGCGTCGAATGGGCGTGGTGGCCAGGCCCGACCGATTGCACCGCAGCCGCAGGGCCGGTGGACACCGGCGGCAAGGGCGTGCTCGACGCGCTCGACAAATTTGTCCCGCCTTCCTGCGACAAGGCGGCGCTCCGCATCCTCGGCCTGTCGCTGGCGGGCTGGAATGCCATCGCCAGCTTTGTCCTCGCCGCCGTCGCGTTCCGCGGCGCCTTCGCCCGCGACTGAGTGGCACAACGCAGAATTCGTTCAGAAATTCGTCAGGCCGGAGTGCATGACGTAGCTTTCGAGAACCGGAGCGGAGCGTGCTAAACTACGTGAGCACCGGCCTACGCCGGCCGTAGCCTTAACTACCACGCCACGACCGCTCATGAATGCTTCGGCCGGCGAAGGCCGGAAGCGTAGAAAGCTGCGTCAGGCGACCGGCATGGCGGATTTCTGCCGAACTCTATGGTTCGAGTTCGACATCCCAGTAAAGATAATCCATCCAGCTTTGGTGCAGATGGTTGGGTGGGAACAGCCGGCCGTTATTATGCAAATCATGCACCGTCGGCTGGTAGGGCTTCTGCAGCGGCCACATCTTGGCGTGGGCCGGCATCATGCCGCCCTTCCTCAGATTGCAGGGGGAACAGGCAGCGACGACATTCTCCCAGGTCGTGGCGCCGCCGCGATGGCGCGGAATGACATGGTCGAACGTCAGATCGTCCGGCGTACCGCAATATTGGCACTGGAAACGGTCGCGCAGGAAGACGTTGAAACGGGTAAACGCCGGATGCCTCGACGGCTTCACGTAAGCCTTCAGGCTGACGACGCTCGGCAGCTTCATCGAAAAGGTCGGCGACGAGACGGCGTGTTCGTATTCGGCGACGATGTTCACCCTCTCGAGGAACACCGCCTTGATGGCATCCTGCCAGGACCAGAGCGACAAGGGGTAATAGCTGAGCGGACGGTAATCCGCATTCAGCACCAGCGCTGGAAGCCCATCCGGAGATACGGCAACCGTCACGTCGTTGACCTCCTTCACCCTAGAACCGGTCGACGCGGATACTGTAAGCCCGACATGACAGGGATGTGAAGCGGATTGTCGATCATGCCCGGTCTCAAAAACGCATGATTTCAATGCTTTTTTGCGGATTCAGGCCGGAGGCGCGGCATCCCTGCCCTTCAATTCTCGATAATAAGCCCAGAAAAGCCGCGATGCGACACCGCGCCACGGGCTCCATGATTCGGCAAGCCGGATCAGCATTTTCTCCGGCGGACGCGGGTCGATGCCGAGCGCATGGCCGACCGCGCTCTGCAATGCAACGTCGCGCGCCGGAAAGATGTCCGGGTGTCCGGCGGCAAACAAAAGGTAGACTTCAGCCGTCCACGGGCCGATGCCCGGCACCCTGGTCATGGCCGCGATAGCCTCGCTTGCATCGAGCCGGCAGAGGTGATCGAGGTCGAGCCCGTTGGCCACCGCCTGGGCGACGGCAATCAGTCCGCGCTGCTTGGGCCGCGATAGTCCCGCGTTGCGAAAGATCGCCTCATCGGCGGCAAGGATCGCCTGCGGCGTCAGCGGATCGAGCAGTTCCGTCAGGCGGCCGAAGATGGCATCGGCGCTCGCGCGGGACACTTGTTGCGAAACGACGATGGAAGCAAGGCTCCTGAACCCCGGCTCCGACAGCCTGAGCGGCACCTCGCCGGCCATGCCGCGCACTTTTTCCAGGCGTGGGTCGAGCAAGCATAGCCTATCCAGCCCTTGCGCAATGTCGTCGAGGCTGGCGATGCGTTGCATGTCTGCTTATTCCAAAATCAAAAGTGCCGCACGTTTCGTCACGTGTCCCTCTGGACGCACGACGCTGCCGGCGCAAAGTAGCAATTGGCGAAAGCGCCGCACAACCCGATTGCCCGCCGGACAATGACACTGCTGACATTCCGCTTCGCGCCGAGCCCGAACGGCGAACTGCATCTCGGCCATGCCTATTCGGCGCTGCTCAATCAGAAATTGGCAAAGGCGGCGGGCGGACGCTTGCTGCTGCGCATCGAGGACATCGACACGACGCGCTGCACGCCGGAATTCGAGGCAGGCATTTTTCGCGATCTGAAATGGCTGGGGCTTGGCTGGGAGGAACCGGTGCGCCGCCAGTCCGAGCATTTTGCCGAATATCGGGCGATGCTCGAGCGGTTGATCGAAGCGGAGCTTGTCTATCCGGCCTTCATGAGCAGAAGTGAGATCCGCGCCTTCATCGCCGACAGCGAAAAGCGCGGCCGCGACTGGCCGCGGGACCCGGACGGCGTGCCGCTCTATCCCGCCGCCGACAAGGCGCTGCCGACGAGCGAACGCAAGCGGCGCATCGCCGAAAATGTGCCATTTGCCTGGCGGTTGAACGTCGATGCGGCAATAGAGCGCGCCGGCAAGGACCTGTCATGGGCCGAATACACGGACGAGACGCTCTCCGCGGCGCGTCGTGTCGAAGCCCATCCGCACGAGTGGGGCGATGTGGTCGTGGCGCGCCGCGAAATCCCGACCAGCTATCACCTCGCCGTCACCGTGGATGACGCGCTGCAGGGCGTCAGCCATGTCGTGCGCGGCCAGGATCTTTATTCCGCGACCAGCGTGCAGCGGCTGCTTCAGCAGCTGCTTAGCCTGCCGCAGCCGGCCTATTTTCACCATCGCCTGATCCTCGGCCCGGACGGACGAAAACTGTCGAAGAGTCTTGGCGATACCAGCCTTGCCGCCCAGCGTGCGGCGGGCGCCTCGCCCGACGATGTTAGGCGGCTGGTCGGTCTCTAGCTAGACCTGCGAGCTGACGGCCATCAACGGCGCTCCTTCAATTCAAATGACTCTATGGATCAACCGTTTGGTTTTGCTTGCCGGCCCGAACGGCATTAAGCAGTCGCCGCAGTCGATCCCTCACCCGAATTCACCGCGGCCTCCTGAAAATGCACAGCCTCAAGCGGTTCATCCCCGCCTCTTTCGTCGTCCTGTGGGCGACCGGCTTCATCGGCGCGCGCTATGCCATGCCGTGGGCGGAGCCCTTTACTTTCCTGGCCGCGCGCTTTGTCCTGGCCGCAATCCTGCTTGTCGCTTTGATGGCCGCATTAGGTTCGAGCCGCGCCACCCGTGATGAGGCGCTGCACGCGACCGGCGCCGGCATCCTGATGCATGGGGTCTATCTCGGCGGCGTGTTCTGGTCCATCCACCGGGGCATGCCCGCTGGGCTTTCAGCCCTGATCGTCGGCCTTCAGCCGCTGATCACGGCAGTGCTCGCCGGCCGGCTTCTGGGCGAGGCCATCCTGCCGCGCCACTGGGCCGGTCTCGGTCTCGGGTTGATCGGCGTGGTAATCGTGCTCTGGCCGAAGCTCGGCGCGCTCGGCGGCGGGGTGACGGCCGAAACACTGGGCGCCTCGCTGGTCGCCGTACTCGGCATGAGTGCGGGCACGATCTGGCAGAAGCGTTTCGCCTCCGGCGGCGATCTGGTGGCTGCCACGTTCTGGCAATATGTCGGCGGCGCATCGGTGATGGCTCTGGCCTCGTTCGCCTTCGAGACCCGAACGGTCATCGTCAACGGCGAACTGATTTTCGCCATGGCCTGGCTCGTGCTGGTGCTATCGATCGGCGCCATCTTCCTGTTGATGGTGATGATCCGCGACGGCGAGATGTCGAAGGTCGCCTCGCTGTTTTACCTCGTGCCGGCCGTCACCGCGGTCATCGCCTGGGCATTGTTCGGTGAGCAGTTGAGCCCGCTCCAGATCGCCGGCATGGCAATCGCGACGCTCGGCGTCGGGCTGGCGACCGCTCAGCCGCCAAAAGCATGATCCCAAAAAGTGGGAACCGGTTTTCGGAAAAGATCATGCTTAACTCAGCCGACTCTCGCACGCGCCTCTAAATAGCGGCTGATCGCGGCGTTGAGCTCGCCACCGAGGATGAAGATCGCCGAGACGATATAGAGGAATACGACGGCGATCATGATCGAGGCGAGGCCGGCATAGGTCGTCACATAGGACGAGAAATGATCGAGATAGGCGGCGAAGATGGTCGACCCGATAAGCCAGCCGATCAGCGTGAAGATGATGCCAGGCACGATCGAAACGAAGCGGCGCTTGCCGGCCGGCAACCAGAAATGCACGGCGAACAGACCGCCGATGATGACGACCGAGGCGATGACGTAACGCCACAGCGTGATCGTGCCCATGTAGGGCTTTATCCATTCGAAATGCGACTCGGCCAGCCGTGCCAGCAACGGCGCGAAGACCAGCAGCACGCTGATCGCCAAAAACCCGGCCGTCGCGATCAGCACGAAGATGATGCTCTGCACCCGCCGGTAGATGATGCCCCGCGTTTCCGAGACACGATAGGCGCGGTTGAGCGAAGTGCGCAGCGCCTCGATGCCGTTCGAGGCGAAGTATCCGGCAAGCACGATACCGTACGTCAACAGGTCGCTGCGCCTAACGGTAAGCACGTTGAGCACTTCGCGTGCGATCGGTTTGGCGATCTGCTCGGGCCATGTGTCGAACACAAGGTGCACGGCGGTGTCGGCGAAGGCCTGCGCGCCGAAAAAACTCGCCAGCGTCGTAGCGAAGATCAGGAAAGGAAAAAGCGCCATCAGCGCGGTGATCGCCAGATGGCTGGCCATTGCCCAGCCGTCGTCGGTGTTGAAATGGCCGAGCGCGTCGTAGAGGACGCGTTTAAGGGCTACGATCTTCCGCAACAAGAACCGCGTTCCCTTCGATTGTCCGGACGCCGCGAATATGGGAAGGGTTTGCAGTAAATGACAACCCTAGGTCAAACCACCATTCCTCCCGGAAAAGAGTTGCGCACCATCATTGTCACAGGTGCCTCTTCCGGTATAGGCGCCTATTGCGCCCATGCTCTTAAGAAGGAAGGCTGGCGGGTGTTCGCAACGGCCCGAAAGCCCGAGGATATCGCCGCGCTCGAGGCCGACGGCATTGAGGCCTTCTATCTGGACTACACCGAGCCCGGATCGATCGAGGCGCTGGTGACGTCGGTGCTGGAACGGACCGGCGGCCGACTCGATGCGCTCTTCAACAATGGCGCATACGGACAGCCCGGCGCCGTCGAGGACCTGCCGGTCCAGGCTTTGCGGCAGCAGTTCGAGGCCAATGTCTTTGGCTGGCATGATCTCACTCGCCGCGTCGTACCGGTGATGCGCCGCCAGGGCCATGGTCGTCTCGTTCATTGCTCATCGATCCTCGGCCTCGCGCCGGTGCCTTTTCGCGGCGCCTACTCGGCATCGAAGCACGCTATCGAAGGGCTGATGCTGTCCCTCTATCAAGAACTCCGGGGTAGCGGCATCCATGTTTCGCTGATCGAGCCGGGGCCGGTAAGATCGAAGATCGCCAGCAACAGCCTCGCATGGTTCCTGGCGAATATCGATCACGAGAATTCCGTTCATCGCCTCGCCTATGCGGCGCAACTCAAACGGCTGCGGGCCGGCGGCAGCACATCGCGGCTGAAGCCCGGGCCGGAGGTGGTTTATGCCGCCTTGCACCATGCGCTTCTGTCGCGGCGCCCGCGCCCGCATTATGTGGTAACAGTGCCGGCCAGGATCGGCGCGATCTTTAAACGCATCCTGCCGGCATCTGCACTCTACCGTCTGCTCGCCAAACGCGCCTGAACGCAATTCAACTGGAACACACCATGGCAACCGTCTTCAACATCCTCGCCGTTCTTGTCATGGTCGCAGTGGTGATCGTGCTGATGCGCGGCCTCATCAACATGATGCGCGGCGGCTCCAGCATGACCTCCAACAAGCTGATGCAGACGCGCGTGCTCTTGCAGTTCGTGGCCTTGGTGCTGATCATGCTGGCGGTGTATTTCACCCGTAAGTGACGCAGCACCAGTCGGGAGGTACCCCGTGGTCAAGCTCAACAAGATCTACACCCGCACTGGCGACGACGGCACCACCGGTCTCGGCTCCGGCGAGCGGCGGCTGAAATCCGACCTTCGCATCGACGCCTACGGCACCGTCGACGAGGCCAATGCCTGCATCGGCATGGCCCGCATCCATACAGCGGCAGTAAATCCGGCGATCGATGCGATGCTCGGCCGCATCCAGAACGATCTTTTCGATCTCGGCGCCGATCTGGCAGTCCCCGATAATGGCAAGCCGCTGGACTACGAGCCGCTGCGCATCGTCGCCTCGCAGACCGACCGCGTCGAACAGGACATCGACCTCCTCAATAAAAATCTGCGGCCGCTCAAATCCTTCGTGCTCAATGGCGGCACGCCGGCCGCCGCCGCCCTTCACCTCGCCCGTACGGTCGCGCGCCGCGCCGAGCGCATCATGGTGGCGCTGTCGCAAGACCCAAACGAGCCCGTCAACCGCGAGACAATAAGGTACATCAACCGCGTCTCGGACTTCTTGTTCGTTGCCGCGCGCGCGGTCAATGACAACGGAAACGCCGACGTGCTATGGGTTCCTGGCAAGAACCGCTGAAATCCGCCGAGCTGGGGACCCGATGTTCATCCCGCTTTACGACACCAACAGGCTGCGGCACATCAAGCTGCAATATGTGACCATCGGCCTGATCGCGCTCAATGTGTTGATCTACCTTGTCACCACGCTTGGCGGTGAGGACTTCTCCAACGCCGCGGTGCTGGGCCTCGGCTTCATCCCGTCGGTCGTGCATGACAGCGTCGAGCTCGCTCCGCAATTCGTCGTCATTCCCGAGAGCCTGAGCTACCTGACCTATTCCTTCCTGCACGCGGATATCTTCCACCTCGGCGGCAACATGCTGTTCCTGTGGGTATTCGGCGACAATGTCGAGGATGCACTCGGCCACATCCGCTACCTCATCTTCTACCTGCTTTGCGCCATTGCCGGCGCTTTCTTCCAGGGTCTGGTGGCCTGGGATTCGCAAGTGCCGCTGATCGGTGCGTCGGGCGCCATCGCCGGTGTCGTCGCTGCCTATCTGATCCTTTATCCGCGCGTGAAGGTGTGGGTGCTGGCCTTCGCCCGCATCCCGTTGCGTATCCCGGCTTTCATCCCGCTCATCCTGTGGATCCTGTTCCAGATCTTCATGTTTGCCCAGGGAGGCGAGGATCAGGTCTCCTGGGCCTGCCATATCGGCGGCATCATCGCCGGAGCCGTGCTGGTGCTTGTCTTGCGCAGCCGCGGCGTGCCGCTGCTCGCCGCTGCGGATGAAGAGACTGTGGTGGTCGCCGGCCATGTGCCCGTTGCCGTAGAGCCGGCGCCAAGCGAACCACAACCTGCGCAGCAGGCGCCGCGCTGGGGCCGAGGAAGCGTTTCCGGTCCGGACTGAACTGATTTGAGTGCTTCGCCGAGGATCCGAGTGCGCCCGGATATTGACGCGCGGGGTCGCCGCAACTACGGAAGCGCCACCCTACTGGCGTGGCGAAGACCAGAATTCCGTCCGGAATGTCGGCTTTCGACAACTCTGAAGAGGTGCACGCTGCTATAGCGCGTCCGACGAGCGTGAGAGACTATCGTGAAAGAGGTGACAGGCAAATGAAGATCCTTGTGCCCGTGAAGCGGGTTGTGGATGCGAACGTCAAGGTCCGGGTGAAAGCGGACGGTTCGGCGGTGGAACTCGCCAACGTCAAGATGGCGATGAACCCGTTCGACGAGATCGCGGTGGAAGAGGCGATCCGGCTGAAGGAAGCTGGTAAGGCCGAAGAGATCATCGTGGTGTCGATCGGGCCGCAGCAGGCACAGGAGACCTTGCGCACGGCGCTCGCCATGGGCGCCGACCGCGCCATCCTGGTCAAGACCGACGAGCAGACTGAGCCGCTGGGCGTCGCCAAGGTGCTGAAGGGCGTCGTCGAGGCAGAACAGCCCGACCTTGTCATTCTCGGCAAGCAGGCGATCGACGACGATTCCAACCAGACCGGCCAGATGCTGGCCGCACTTCTCGGCTGGGCGCAGGGCACCTTCGCCTCCAAGATCGTGCTCGACGGTGAAAAGGCCACGGTGACGCGCGAGGTCGATGGCGGCCTGCAGACGCTGGAACTGAAGATGCCGGCAATCGTCACCGCCGATTTGCGCCTGAACCAGCCACGCTACGCGTCGCTGCCCAACATCATGAAGGCCAAGAAGAAGCCGCTCGACGAGAAGAGCCCTGCCGACTACGGCGCCGACGTCAAGCCGCGGCTGAAGGTGATCAAGACCGAGGAGCCGGGCGGCCGCAAGGCGGGCGTCAAGGTCAAGAGCGTCGCCGAACTGGTAGACAAGCTGAAAAACGAAGCCGGCGTGCTGTAGGCCAGGAAGGGATAAAAAATGACAGTTCTTCTGATCGCCGAACACGACAACGCTGCGCTTTCCGACCAGACCGCCAAGGCGCTTTCGGCGGCGCTGCAGATCGGTTCGGACGTGCATGTGCTAGTTGCCGGCAAAGATGCCAAGCCGGCAGCGGACGCAGCCGCCAAGCTCAAGGGCGTTACCAAGGTGCTGCTCGCCGACGCTGACGAACTGACCGAGCGTCTCGCCGAACCGCTGGCGGCACTCGTCGTTTCGCTTGCTGAGCCATACGAGACGATCATCGCGCCGGCGACCTCGTCGGGCAAGAACGTCGCGCCCCGCGTGGCGGCGCTGCTCGATGTCGCCCAGATATCGGAAATCATCGAAGTCTTGTCGCCCGACACCTTCAAGCGGCCGATCTATGCCGGCAACGCCATCCAGATGGTGCAGTCGAGTGACGCCAAGAAGGTCATCACGGTGCGCACCGCTTCCTTCCAGGCAGCACCCGAGGGTGGTTCCGCGCCGGTCGAGACGGTTCAGGCGGCGGCCAATCCCGGCCTGTCGAGCTTTGTCGAGAACAAGCTCTCCGAGACCGACCGTCCAGAGCTGACCTCGGCCAAGATCATCATCTCGGGCGGCCGTGCGCTGGGCTCCTCCGAGAAGTTCCAGGAGGTCATCCTGCCGGTCGCCGACAAGCTCGGTGCGGCGGTTGGCGCATCTCGCGCCGCCGTCGATGCCGGCTATGCGCCGAACGACTGGCAGGTCGGCCAGACCGGCAAGGTAGTAGCGCCCGACCTTTATATTGCCGTCGGCATCTCCGGTGCCATCCAGCACCTTGCTGGCATGAAGGATTCGAAGGTGATCGTTGCCATCAACAAGGACGAGGAGGCGCCGATCTTCCAGGTCGCCGACTACGGTCTCGTCGGCGATCTCTTCGTCATTCTGCCGGAACTGCAAAAGGCGCTTTGACGCCTTCTGCCAAAGCGTATTAAATTCCGAGGGGTGGGGTAGACGAGTCGCCCCGCCCTTTTAGTTTGCACTGCACAAAAAAACGGGCCGCAAAGGCCTCGACGGGATCGGGTAATGAGCAAGATCGAGACGATCGGCATCATCGGCGCGGGCCAGATGGGTGGCGGCATCGCCCATGTGTCGGCGCTGGCGGGCTATAGGGTGCTGGTTTACGATATTTCGCCCGACCGCATCGAAAAGGGCATTGCTACGATCAGCGGCAACATGGCCCGTCAGGTCGGCTCCGGCAAACTCGAGGAAACGCTGCGCAATGAGGCGATGGCGCGTATTTCGGCGGCGCCGGCCATGGCCGACCTTGCGGGCGCCGATCTGGTGATCGAAGCAGCGACCGAGGACGAGACGGTCAAGCGCAAGATTTATGCCCAGCTCTGCCCGCAGCTCAACCCCGAGGCCATCCTGGCGACGAACACATCATCGATCTCGATCACACGGCTGGCTTCGCAGACCGACCGGCCGGAACGCTTCATCGGCATACATTTCATGAATCCGGTTCCGGTGATGAAGCTGGTCGAACTGGTGCGCGGCATCGCCACCGAGGACCAGACCTTCGAGGCGGCAAAAACCTATGTGAAGCAGCTCGACAAGACGATCACCGTCTCGGAGGATTTCCCGGCCTTTATCGTCAACCGCATCCTGCTGCCGATGATCAACGAGGCGATCTACACGCTCTATGAAGGTGTCGGCTCGGTCGACGCCATCGATACCGCCATGAAGCTCGGCGCCAACCATCCGATGGGGCCGCTGCAGCTTGCCGATTTCATCGGGCTCGATACCTGCCTGTCGATCATGCAGGTGCTGCATGACGGGCTGTCCGATTCGAAATACCGCCCCTGCCCGCTGCTGGTCAAATATGTCGAGGCCGGCTGGCTCGGCCGCAAGACCGGGCGCGGCTTTTACGACTATCGCGGCGAGCATCCCGTTCCGACACGCTGATCCTTATCGCTACCAGCGCACAAAAAGTCGTCCGCCGAGCGCCCCGAGCACGGCAAGGATGGCGACCGCGATCGTATACCAGGTGCCGACGAAAAGCGGCGAATCGTCGAAGCAATGCGCCGCATAGAAGGTCGCCGCCAGCCCGCCGGCAAGCAGGCCCGCGGCCGCACCGGCAAGCACCGGCCTTGTCGGCGCGCCATGGCGCAGGACCGCGAGAAAGACGGCAAGCGGGCCGATCCCGATCAACGGAATGAAGGTCAGGCAGATGACCATGTTCGTCCCGACCAGGCGTGTGCCCCAGTCGGACGCAGGCACGGCGAAGAGTTCGAGAATCACGGCCACAATCACCAGCAGCGGGGCGGCGATCATGCAGCTTGCCGCTCGGCGGGTCGATGCACCGGGGGTCGACAGCGCATGCACCAGGGCAAAGGCGCTGGCCGAAAGAGCGATCGTGAAGACGAATTTGGACAGGAACCGCATCGTGTGCATGGCGATCGCAATGTCGGGGCGCGGGCCGATCGTCAGCCAGAAAACCGCGGCCGCGATCACCATGGCCGCACCGGCGGCAAGCCACCAGGCGGCGCCTAGCGGCAGCGCCTTGCTGCGGGCATCGGCGTCGAGCGCCTTGATGAGATCTTCGGTCCTCATTTTTATTCCCGCCTCGCCCCGAACCGTTTGGCAATGGCGGCAAGCCCGCGGTGCAGTGACACCCGCACAGCCGTCTCGCTAATGCCGAATTTTGCCGCCGTCTCGCCGATCGAACGGCCTTCGACCGATACGGCCGAGACGACGGAACGCTGTGCCGGCGACAGGCTGTCGAGCGCCCGGTTGACGTCGCGCTCGCTCACCGTCTCCGATTCCGGCTCGGCAAAGGTCTCGGCGATTTCGTCGATCTCGACCTCGATCCGCCGGCCGCGCCGCCGGAACGCGTCGATCAGCTTGAAGCGGGCTATTGCATAGACCCAAGGCAGCACCGGCGCATTATCGCGCCAGGTGTGTCGTTTCACATGAATGGCCAGCAAGGTTTCCTGCACGACATCCTCGGGATCCACCCCACCCTGCACGATCTTGCGCCGGGCAAAGCCACGAACGAGCGCGGCGATCCGGTGCAGAAAGTCGGCATAGGCCCTTTCGTCTCCGGCGATCGCGGCCCGCAGCAGCCGTGAAAGCTCGGCTTCGTCCTTGCCGCTCACAAGAGTTCACTCCCCGATATTCGCGTCTCGGCGCTGATTTGTTACGGGGCCGGCGAAATAATGTCCAAGGCAAATTAGCTGAGCATCACGAAAGTTTGGCCTTTTGAGCAATTGAGTGGGCCAGCAATGTTGACTGCGCTAGTCATGTATTGGTAGGTGCAGCGTGCCAAGCCAACGACCATCGAAATCGAGGACGACGCCATGAAATATGCTCTTTCCGCCCTTGCCGGTGCGACAGCACTTGCAATCAGCCTGATCGCCGGCCCGGCAATAGCAGAGGACGAGGGTATCGTCGTCTACAACGCCCAGCACGAAAACCTGACCAAGGCCTGGGCGGAGGGATTCACCAAGGAAACCGGCATCAAGGTTACCGTCCGCAATGGCGGCGACAGCGATTTCTCCAATCAGATCGTTGCGGAAGGCACCGCTTCGCCCGCCGATGTATTCCTGACGGAGAATTCGCCGGCCATGGCATTAGTCGAGGCGGCCGGCCTGTTCGCACCGGTCGACACCGAGACGCTGGCCCAGGTTCCGCAGGAGTACCAGCCGGCGAGCGGCAAATGGGTCGGCATCGCCGCGCGCAGCACGGTCTTTGCCTACAACAAGACCAAGCTGGCCGCCGACCAGCTGCCCAAATCGCTTCTCGATCTCGCCGATCCGAGCTGGAAGGGCCGTTGGGCCGCATCGCCCTCCGGCGCCGATTTCCAGGCGATCGTCAGCGCGCTTTTGCAGCTCAAGGGTGAGGCAGCGACGGCCGAATGGCTAAAGGCGATGAAGGAGAATTTTACCGCCTATAAGGGCAACAGCACGGTGATGAAGGCGGTCAATGCCGGCGAGGTCGAAGGCGGCGTGATCTATCACTATTACTATTACGGCGATCAGGCCAAGACCGGCGAGAACAGCAAGAACGTCGAGCTGCACTATTTCAAGCACCAGGATCCCGGCGCTTTCGTCTCAGTGTCCGGCGGTGGCGTGCTGGCCTCGAGCAAGCACCCGAAGGAAGCGCAGGCTTTCCTGAAATGGGTCACCGGCAAGGGCGGCCAGGACGTACTGAAGACAGGCGATTCGTTCGAATACGCAGTCGGCAAGGGCGCTGAGTCCAATCCGAAGCTGGTGCCGCTGGCCGATCTGCAGGCGCCGAAAGTCGACCCGACGACGCTGAACTCGAAGAAGGTCACCGACCTGATGACGGCGGCCGGCTTGCTTTAGCCGGCGTTCGTCCTAAAAGGGCAACCGACTGCGCTCCTGTGGGAATTCGCTTTCCGCGGGAGCGCTCTGTTTTCAAGATGGCATTTGTCCATGACCACAAGCTGCTCGCCGCATTCGCCGACGATTGTTTCCGCCTTCGGGCGGAAACGGCACAACGTCTGATCTGATGCAGTCGGCGATCGATCTTGCACCTTCAGGCTTGCCAGCCGATACGACGGCCGTGCGGGCACGTCGTTGGTCGGTCTCATGGATTGCACTGGCTGCCGTCTTTGTTTCGCTTTTCGCGCTGCTGCCACTTGCCTTCATCGTCTGGGTGGCGGTGCAGACTGGCTGGGAAACCGTGGCGGCGCTGGTGTTCAGGCCGCGCGTCGGGGAACTTCTGGTCAACACCAGTCTGCTGGTGGTGCTGACCGTGCCGATTTCGATCGTGCTGTCGGTGGCGCTGGCCTGGCTGACCGAGCGCAGCGATCTGCCGGGGGCCCGCCTATGGGCCTGGTTGTCGGTGGCGCCGCTCGCCATTCCCGCCTTCGTCCACAGTTACGCCTGGATCACCATGGCGCCCAGACTGCACGGCCTGTGGGCCGGCGTGCTTGTATCCGTCATCGCTTATTTCCCGTTCCTCTATCTGCCGATAGCGGCAGCTTTGCGCCGGCTCGATCCCGCTCTCGAAGATGCAGCAGCGGCCCTCGGGCTTGGCCCATGGCGCGTGTTTCGGCGTGTCGTGCTGCCGCAGCTCCGACTCGCCATTTGCGGCGGCTCGCTGCTGGTCGGCCTGCACCTCCTGGCCGAATACGGGCTCTATGTCTTCATCCGCTTCGACACCTTCACCACCGCGATCGTCGACCAGTTTCAGTCGACCTTCAACGGTCCCGCCGCCAACATGCTGGCCGGCGTGCTGGTGACCTGCTGCCTTGTGCTGCTCGGGCTGGAGGTGCTGGTGCGCGGCGAAGAGCGCTATGCCCGCGTCGGTTCGGGTGCCGCGCGCCAGCAGCAGCGCACGAGCCTTGGGCGCGCCACCATTCCTTGCCTGCTGCTGCCTGCCATTACCACGCTACTGGCGCTCGGCGTGCCGTTCGCCACCATCGGCCGCTGGCTCATGGCCGGCGGCGCCGATGTCTGGCGGCTCGACGAGATCGGCCTGGCGCTTGGCCAAACGCTGTTCCTGGCGATTGCCGGGGCGCTGCTCGCCACCGTCGCGGCAATGCCGATGGCGTGGATTTCGATCCGCGCACCGGGGCGGCTGCAACGCGTCCTGGAGGGCTGCAACTATATCGTCGGCGCGTTGCCCGGCGTTGTCATCGCCCTGGCGCTGGTCACCATCGCCGTGCGTGTCGCCATGCCGCTCTACCAGACCCTGTTCACCATCCTGGTCGCCTATGCGCTGATGTTCCTGCCGCGCGCCCTGATTAGCCTCAGGGCGTCGATAGCACAGGCGCCAGTCGAGCTCGAACGCGCCGCCTCCAGCCTCGGCCGGTCGCCGCTCAAGGCGCTGTGGTCGACGACCATCCGCCTGTCGGCGCCGGGCGCCGCAGCCGGCATGGCGTTGGTTGCCCTTGGTATCATGAACGAATTGACCGCAACCCAAATGCTGGCGCCCAACGGCACCCGCACGCTGGCCATGGCGTTCTGGTCCTATAGCGGCGAGATCGACTATGCGTCGGCGGCGCCTTATGCCCTGATCATGGTGGCGATGTCGCTGCCTTTGACCTGGCTGCTCTACGTCCAGTCGAAGCGGATGGCCGGGCGATGAGCTTTCTCGAGCTGAGCGGCATCCACAAGCACTACGGCCCCGTCGCAGCACTTGCCGGCGTCGACCTCAGCGTGGCCAGCGGCAGCCGTACGGCAATTGTCGGGCCATCCGGTTGCGGCAAGACCACGTTGCTGCGGCTGATCGCCGGCTTCGAGGCGCCGGACCAGGGCCGCATCGTGCTCGATGGCGAGATGCTGGCCGATGGCGACACGGCCGTGCCGGCGCATCGCCGCGGCATCGGGCTGGTGGCGCAGGACGGCGCTCTGTTCCCGCATCTGAGCATCGCCGCCAATATCGGCTTCGGCATGGGGCGTCACGAGGAAAAGCGCAGCGAGCGCATCGCCGAGCTCGCCTATGTCGTCGGGCTGGACAAAGGTATCCTGAAGCGCCGTCCGCACGAACTCTCCGGCGGCCAGCAGCAGCGCGTCGCGCTCGCCCGCGCCATGGCCATGAAGCCGCGGCTGATGCTGCTCGACGAGCCGTTCTCGGCGCTCGACACCGGCCTGCGCGCCTCGATGCGCAAGGCCGTGGCCGAGCTCCTTGAAACCGCCGGCATCACCACCATCCTGGTCACCCATGATCAGGCCGAGGCGCTGTCATTCGCCAGCCAGGTCGCGGTGATGCGCGACGGCAAATTCTCGCAGATCGGCACGCCGCGCGAGCTCTATTTCAGGCCGAAGGACAGGATGATCGCCGAGTTCCTCGGCGACGCCATCGTCTTGCCGGCCAGGATCGCCGATGGCTTCGCTACCTCGCCGCTCGGCCGCATCGCCGTCGACAGCACCGAGCGGCGCGACATTGCCCGCATCATGCTGCGGCCCGAGCAGGTGCTGCTGAAACGAACCTCGCGTGAAGGCATGTCGGGCACGCCGGACATGCTGTTCGGCGAGGTCACGGAATCCGAGTTCGCCGGCTCGATGTGCACCATCGCCGTGCGTCTCTTGAACAGTCCCGATCCGCCCGACGCGGCCGCCATCGGCAACACGCCATTGATCCTGCGCAAGCCGGGCATGGACGCGCCGGCGGTCGGCGAGATCGTGCGGCTGACCGTGTCGGGCAAGGCGCATGTGTTTGCCTGAACGGTTTTGCGCAAGGCCGATTTCAATCGACCCGTTTGCCCGCCTGATCGAACCAATGCAGCGTTTCGGACCTGGCCACGACGCGCAATCGGTCACCTGGCTTGGCGTTGGCGCGGCCTGAGACGCGCACCACGATGCGGCTGCCGGCTGCCACGCAATGGAGAAAGCTTTCGGCACCGACCGGTTCGACCGCTTCCACTGTCGCAGGCAGCGCGAGCGCGCCGGCCGGCGCCTCTGCCGCGAAGGTGATATCGGCGTCCTCCGGACGAAAGCCTAGTGTCACCACCTTGCCCTGTCGAGGCGCCAAGCCAATCACCGTACCGTCGGCCAATACCGAGCTTGGGGAGGCCCCTGTGAGCGCCAGCAGATTCATCGGCGGTGCGCCTATGAACGAAGCGACGAAGGTCGAAGCCGGTTTCTCGTACACATCAAGCGGAGCGCCGGTCTGCTCGACCAGTCCGGCGTTCATGACGACGAGGATGTCGGCCAGCGTCATCGCCTCAAGCTGGTCGTGCGTGACATAAACCGAGGTGACGCCAAGCGAGCGCTGCAGATTCTTGATCTCGATGCGCATCTGCCCGCGCAATTTCGCATCGAGGTTGGACAGTGGTTCGTCGAACAGGAAGACCTTCGGGTTGCGCACGATGGCGCGACCCATGGCGACGCGCTGGCGCTGACCGCCTGAAAGCTCGCGCGGGCGCCGGTCGAGCAGCGCCGAAAGCTCCAGCACCTTGGCCGTCGAGCGTACCCTGCTATCGATCTCGTCCTTCGGCGTGCCGCGGTTGCGCAGGCCATAGGCCATGTTGTCATAGACCTTCATATGTGGGTAGAGCGCGTAATTCTGGAACACCATGGCGATGTCGCGCTCGGTCGGGCCGATGGCGTTGACCACCTTGCCGTCGATGGCGACTGTACCGGCCGAAATGGTCTCCAACCCGGCGATCATCCTCAGCAGCGTGGACTTACCGCAACCTGACGGCCCGACCAGCACGCAAAGCTCCTTGTCGGGAATGGCGATGGAGACGCCCTTCACGGCTTCGACGCCGCTGGGATAGACCTTCTTCACGTCCTTCAGATCGACGGTCGCCATCAGAGTCTCACTTTTCGGATTCGACCAGGCCGCGCACGAACCAGCGTTGCATCATCACCACGACGAGGATCGGTGGCACGATGGCCAGCATTGCCGTGACCATCACGAGGTGCCATTGGGTGTCGGCGTCGGCGAACGAAACCATCTTTCTCAGCGCGATGACGATGGTGTTCATGTCGTTGCTGTTGGTGACGAGCAGCGGCCAAAGATACTGCGTCCAGCCATAGATAAAGAGGATCACGAACAGCGCGGCGATGTTTGTCCGCGACAGCGGCAGGAGGATATCGAAGAAGAAGCGCCATGGCCCGGCACCGTCGACACGCGCCGCCTCGACCAATTCGCCCGGTATGGTCATGAAGAACTGGCGAAACAGCAGCGTTGCGGTGGCTGAGGCGATCAGCGGGACGATCAGGCCGGCATAGGTGTCGATCATGCCGAGATCGACCATCACCTTGTAGGTCGGCAGGATGCGCACCTCGACTGGAAGCATCAAGGTGATGAAGATCAGCCAGAAGAAGGTCATGCGCAGCGGAAAGCGAAAGAACACGATCGCGTAGGCCGACAGGATCGAGATGAAGATCTTTCCGACCGCAACGCCGAGCGCCATGATCGTGGTGTTGAGGAGCAGCCTGCCGACGCTGACCCCGCCGATACGGCCGATGCCGCCGAACAGCGCCTCACTGTAGTTGTTCCATAGCTGGCCGCCCGGCAAGAGCGGCAGCGGCGGCCTGAGGATCGTTTGCAGCGTGTGCGTCGAGGCAACGAAGGTGTAGTAGATCGGAAAAGCCACGATCAATATGCCGAGGATGAGCACGGCATGGGCGATGAAGGTGCGGAGCGGGGACTGGCCGATCATCGCTGCCCTCAGCCGTAGTGGACTTTGCGTTCCACATAGCGGAACTGGATCGCTGTGAGCGCGATGACGATAGCCATCAAAATGACCGACTGCGCCGCCGAGTCGCCCAGGATCAGATTGACAAAGCCGTCATTGTAGACCTTGTAGACCAGCGTCTCGGTCGTCTTGCCCGGCCCGCCGCCGGTGACGGCATGAACGATGCCGAACGTGTCGAACAGGGCATAGACGGTGTTGACGACCAGCAGGAAAAAGGTTGTCGGCGCAAGCAGCGGGAAGACGATGGTCCAGAAGCGCTTGGTTTCGCCGGCGCCGTCCATGGCCGCCGCTTCGATCAGCGTTTTCGGCACCGCCTGCAGGCCGGCGACGAAGAACAGGAAATTGTAGCTGATCTGCTTCCAGGCAGCCGCCGACACCAGCAGGATCATGGCGTGGGTGCCGTTGAGCAGTGGGTCCCATGCGATGCCGAGGCTTCTCAGCAAATAGGCCAACGAGCCTATCGAAGGGTTGAACAGAAACAGCCACAGCATGCCGGCAATCGCCGGCGCCACGGCATAAGGCCATATCAACAGTGTGCGGTAGAGGCCTTTGCCGCGCATGGCCTTCTCGGCCATAACCGCGAGCAGCAGGGCCGCAACCATGGCAACGATCGCGGTCGCAAGCGAGAACACCACCGTGACCTTGATCGAGTTGAGATAGGCCGGATCGGCCAGCACCTTCCGGAAATTGGCAAACCAGACGAACCTGCTCTTCAGCCCGAACGGGTCTTGCCTGAGCATCGACTGGTAAAGCGCCTGACCGGCCGGCCAGTAGAAGAAAACCAGGGTTATGGCGAGCTGTGGCGCCACCAGCAGGTAGGGCAGGATATTGTTGGGAAAGACGACGCGTGGAGACAGGCTGATTTCCCTCGCTATCCAGGCATCGCCCACACGCGCGCGCGTGGGCGATATTCCAACCGACTGACCGAGACGATCTCGTTAGTTGTCCAGGGCTTCCTTGATTGCGGCGTCGCCGCGCGCGACCGCATTGTCGAGGGCCTGCTGGGCGGTTTGCTGGCCGGCCAGCATCTTCTCCAGCTCCTCGTTCTGGATATCGCGCACCTGCGGCAGATTCGGCAGGCGCACGCCCTTCGAATTGTCGGTCGGCGGCTTGCCGATCATCTGCAGGATGGGTGTCTCGCGGCCGGGGTTCTTTTCATAGAAGCCTGATTTCTTGGTCGCCTCGTACGCGGCGAGCGTCACAGGCAGGTATCCCGACTTCTGGTGCAGGTATTCCTGCACATCAGTCTTGGACAGATAGGCAAAGAAGGCGGCAACGCCCTTGTATTCCTCGTCCGACTTGTTGCCGAACACCCATAGGCTGGCACCGCCCGGCGTTGTGTTCTGCGGGGCACCCTTGGCGTCACTGTCGTAGGGAAGCTGGCCGATGCCATAATTCATGCCGGACTTGACGATATCGCCGAGGCCGCCCGACGATTCGGTGAAGATGCCGCATTCGCCGGCGAGGAATATCTGCTTGGCTTCGGAGGTGCGTCCGCCATATTTGAACGTGCCGTCCTTGGCCAGGTCGGCGAGCGCCTGGAAGTGGTTGACGAAAATCGGCGCATTGATCTTGAGTTCGACGTCGCCGCCGGCCAGGCCATTCTGCTGGGTCGCCCAAGGCACGTCATTCCACGCCGCGAAATTCTCCAGATGGATCCAGGTCAGCCAGGTCGAGGTATAGCCGCAAGAGGCGGCGCCGCTCGTTTTGATCTTCTTGGCGGCTTCCCAAACCTCGTTCCAGGTCTTGGGCGGATTGTTCACGTCGAGGCCTGCCTTCTGGAAGATGTCCTTGTTGTAGTAGAGGATCGGCGAGGAGGAGTTGTAGGGGAAGGACAGCATGGTGCCGTCCGGCTTGGAATAATAGCCGACGATGCCGGGCAGATACTGGCTCTTGTCGAAAGTCATCCCGGCGCCGGTCATCACATCGGCCACCGGCTTTATCGCACCCTCGGCCGCCATCATCACGCCGGTGCCGACGTCGAACACCTGGAGGATATCGGGCGCTTGCCCGGCACGAAAGGCAGCGATGCCGGCATTCAGCGTCTCCGGATAGGTGCCCTTGAACACCGGAACGAGCTCATATTCGCTCTGGCTGGCGTTGAAATCCTTGGAGATCTTGGCGACGACCTCGGCGTTGGCGCCGGTCATGGCGTGCCACCAGCTGATCTGCGTGACGGCGAAGGCGGAGGTGGTGGAAAGCAGGGTCACGGTGGCGGCGATACCGGCCGCAAAGCCGAAGAACTTCATGTTTCATCTCCCGTTTGTCATTGGCGAAAGGGGCACCTCCGCAAAGCCAATATGTGGCGCTGATGACAATCGGACAACGGTTTTGTTGCCGATCAATGAACACCATTCCTTCCTAAAGTGCACTCGCTACCGAAACCGGGCGTCAGAAACGACATCACCGCCTTTTCGGCGCAGCGGCATCGGTTTTCCCCCGAAAAGACCCGCCTCATGGCCTACGGGTTAACTATTCGTTAAAATCTCCAAGAGCTAATCCGTCACACCTCCCCTGTTAGTTTTGACCGAGTGAACCAGGATGCTGACGGTCTATAATTGTATCGTAAATCAGCACGACCTGAGACTGGTTGCGCTCGCCGCACTCGTCTGTGGAATTTCTTGTTTCTCAGCAGTTAATCTCCTTAAGCATGTCGGCCGATCGACCGAGCGAAACCGGCTTGTCTGGCTGATGATCGCCGCGGCCTCGACCGGGTTCGGCATATGGGCGACGCATTTCATCGCCATGACCGCGTTTACGCCGGGAATACCGAACGCATACAATCCGGGATTATCCGCCTTTTCGCTTGCCGCCGCCGTCATCCTGACCGCGCTTGGGATGTGGGTCGCCACCTTGCGCCGCGGCATCGACCATTTCCTCGTCGGTGGTGCCATTCTGGGCGGCGCCATCGCGACGATGCACTACATCGGCATGGCGGCTTTCGAGGTCGAAGGCCGGGTCGTATGGAACCTGCTCCTTGTCGCGATGTCGCTTCTGGCCGGCGTGACCCTTGCGGCACTGGCACTCCTGGTCGTTTTGCGCCGCCCGTCAGCAGTCGCGACTCTCGGCGGCGCCGCGCTTTTGACGCTGGCCATTTGCAGCTTGCATTTCATCGCGATGGCCGCGGTGTCGATCATTCCGGGTTCCTCGATTGAAATATCCGAACATTCCATCGAGCCCATTTCCCAGGCCTTTGCCGCAGCGGTCGCCAGCCTTGTAATCCTTGTGCTGTCAGGTGCCGCGCTGTGGATCGATCTGCGCTTTCGCCACCAGAAGCTCGAGGCCGAGCGCATGCACGATCTCGCCAATGCGGCGGTGGAAGGTCTGATCGTTTGCGATGGCACCCGCATCGTCAGCGCCAATGACAGTATGGCGAAGCTGACCGGAACAGCGACAGCCACCCTGAACACGATGCAACTCGGCGAGCTTTTCGACGGACAGAGCGCAGCCGCTATGTCCGGCTTCGGCGAACAGGCGCAGGAAGCGAAATTAAGGGGCAGCGACGGCGCGAGAATTCCTGTCGAGCTGATCGCCAGGAAGATCACCTACTGCGGCAGGCCTCATACGGTGCTTGCCGTTCGCGACATCCGTGAGCGCAAGAAGGCAGAAGAAGAGATTCTCCGCCTCGCGCATTTCGATCCGCTTACCGGGCTTGCCAATCGGCGGAGCTTTTCTTCCCGGCTGGAAGCAGAAGTCGCCTCGATGGATCGTGGCGGCAAGGATGGATATCTGGCGCTCCTGCTGCTTGACCTCGACCGGTTCAAGCAAGTCAACGACCTCTACGGCCACAGCGCCGGTGACGCGATGCTGCAGAAGCTCGCGCACTGCATCTCCGGCATCCCGCGCAACGGACAGATGCTCGCGCGTCTCGGCGGTGACGAATTTGCCATCATAGCTCCGAACCTCCCCGACCCCTTGGCCGCAGGCCGGATAGCCGAGGACTTGCTGGCGGCGATCTGCGAGGAAAACAGGGTTTCGGTCGGCTCCGGCCTCGTCTCGGCCAGCATCGGCATCGCCTTCTTTCCGCTGGATGCCGAAGACCAGGCCGGCCTGATCAGCCATGCCGACACGGCACTCCATCGCGCCAAAACCGAAGGCAGGGACACTTACCGGTTTTTCGAGATAGCCATGGGCACCGCGGCCCGCGACAAGCGCGTGATGGAGCATGAATTGCGCCAGGCCATCGCCCGCAAGGAGTTCCACCTCGTCTACCAGCCTCAGAAGGAAATCCGCGGCGGCAGGATGATCGGCTTCGAAGCCCTGGTCCGGTGGCAGCACCCTGAGCGGGGTGATATTTCTCCGGCTGTTTTCATCCCCGTGGCCGAGGACAGTGGCGCGATCGCCCAGATCGGCGACTGGGTGCTGACGACGGCTTGTAACGATGCTGCTCGCTGGACAAATCCGCTGATGGTCGCCGTCAACGTCTCCGCCGTGCAGCTTCACAATCCGAACTTCAGCCGCAAGGTGCATGATGCACTGGCGAGGTCCGGCCTGGCACCCGGCAGGCTGGAACTGGAGATCACCGAAACAGCCCTGGTGAAGGATATGCCCCGCGCGCTGGCGGCCTTGAGGCAGGTCAAGGCGCTTGGCGTGCATGTAGCGATGGACGATTTTGGCACCGGCTACTCTTCGCTGTCCAACCTTAGCGCCTTTCCCTTCGACAAGATCAAGATCGACGGGTCGTTCATCAAATCGGTCGACAAGAACGCCCAGTTCGCGGCGATCGTCCGCGCCGTGCTGGGGCTTGGACGCGGTCTCGGCCTACCGGTCCTTGCGGAGGGCATCGAGACGCCGGGTGAATTGCAGTTCTTGGATGCCGAGGCTTGCGAGATCGGGCAAGGCTATTACCTCGGCAAACCGGCTCCGATCGAGACGTTCGGCGAACTGACGGGCGTGGCTGCTCCGGCAATCCGCACAGCCAGCCGACGCGGCGCAAGCATTGCCGTGCTCAAGCCGCGCCTGCGCACGGTCTGAGCCTATCCCGGCTGAAGCGCCGCCTCGACCAGACGCTTGGCATCCGGCCCCGACCATTCGGCCGGGCCGTTCATATGGGCGATGAGGCAGCCTTGCCCATCGATCAGCATGGTGACGGGCAGACCTAGCGCCAGGCCGCGCGTCTTGACGTCGTTGAACAGCGACATCGTGGCATCGCGATAGTAGCCGAGCGACTTGACGCCGGTGTCCTCCAGGAATTTCTTCGGTTTGGCATCGTCGCCGGCATCGACGTTGACGGCAACAACCTGAAACGCATCGCTGCCCATCTCCTTCTGCAGCGCATCGAGCGCCGGCATTTCGGCGCGGCAAGGTGCACACCATGTCGCCCACAGATTGAGCAGCACCGTCTTGCCGGCATGATCGGCGATCGTCGTCGGCTTGCCGTCGGGGCCGTTGAAGGCAAGGCTTTTCAGCGATTGCGGCGGATCCGCCGGCAAAAGCGCGGCAACCTGGCCGGTAGCAGCGGCGGCGATCTTCTTGGCACGGTCGGTCTTGGCGACGCAGGCGGCGTCGTCCTTGCCGCCGCCGGCGGCCACTTGCGCGGGCGCCTTGTTGCCAGAACTGCTTTCCCTGACATATACCGCGACCGCGCCGGCCAGCACGCCCGCAACCAAAGCGGCGAGGATGAGACGCAAAGCCGGGAAGAATCTATTGCCGTCTGCCATTTTTTAAAAACTGCTCCGGAGCACGGGTTATAGCGATGAACGACAAGAAGGCCAGCAACCAGATGTGGGGCGGACGTTTTGCCTCGGGTCCGGCCGCAATCATGGAAGCGATCAACGCGTCGATCTCGTTCGACCGCAAACTCTATGCGCAGGATATTCGCGGCTCGATCGCCCATTGCCAGATGCTGGCGCAAACGGGCATTATTTCGGCGGCCGATCAAGAAAAAATCACTCACGGGCTGAACACGATCCTGGCAGAGATCGAGACCGGCACATTCGAGTTCTCCACCAGGCTGGAAGACATCCACATGAATATCGAGGCCCGTCTGGCCGATTTGATCGGGCCCGCAGCTGGCCGCCTGCATACCGCCCGCTCGCGCAATGACCAGGTGGCGGTCGACCTCAGGCTGTGGGTCAAGGACGAGTGCTTTCGCGTCGCCGAGGCGCTGAAGGGCCTGATCACGGCGTTCCTGGATCGCGCCGAGGAGCATGCGGCAACGGTGATGCCGGGCTTCACCCACATGCAGGCGGCGCAGCCGGTGACCTTCGGCCATCACTGCATGGCCTATGTCGAGATGTTTGCGCGCGACCTGTCTCGCGTCCGCGATGCGATTGAGCATATGGATGAAAGCCCGCTCGGCGCTGCCGCCCTTGCCGGCACCAGCTTTCCGATTGACAGGCACGAGACAGCGAAGGCGCTTGGCTTCCGCGAGCCGATGCGCAATTCGCTCGACAGCGTTTCGGATCGCGATTTCGCGCTCGAGTTCCTGGGCGTAGCAGCGATCTGCGCGACGCATCTGTCGCGACTGGCTGAAGAGATCATCATCTGGTCGACGCCGCAATTCGGCTTCGTCAGGCTGTCGGATAGTTTCTCGACGGGTTCGTCGATCATGCCGCAGAAGAAGAATCCCGACGCTGCCGAACTGGTGCGCGGCAAGACCGGCCGCGTCACCGGGCACCTCGTCGGCTTGCTGACAGTAATGAAGGGCATGCCGCTGACCTATGGCAAGGACATGCAGGAAGACAAGGAATCCGTCTTCGACGCGGCCGAGACGCTCGACCTGATGCTGGCGGCAATGACCGGCATGGTGCGCGACATGACGGTGAACACCGCGGCGATGAAAAAGGCTGCCGGCGCCGGCTATTCGACTGCGACCGACCTCGCCGACTGGCTGGTGCGCACGCTCGGCCTGCCGTTCCGCGAGGCGCACCATATCACTGGCCGGGCGGTGGCGCTGGCCGACGACAGGAAGATCGGGCTCGACAGGCTTTCGCTGGAGGATCTGCAGTCCATTCACCCCGGTATCAGCGCCGACGTGTTTTCGGTTCTTGCCGTGCAGAATTCTGTAAAGAGCCGCACGAGCTTCGGCGGCACCGCGCCGTCCGAGGTGCGCAAGCAGATCCGCTACTGGAAAAAGCGGCTCGCCAAGGCGTAAGACGCGGGGTGCAATGGCCGCAAAACTCGGCTAGAAGCGGCTGCGGGCAACAGTTTCGGACGGATGGCACGATGACCGGAAGCAGGATTTTGGTGACGCTGACGCTGTTGGCAGCAATGGCCACCGTTGCGGCCTGCGGCAGGAAGGCTGCGCTCGATACGCCCTACGCGGCCGCCGTGCAGGCCCGCAAGGACGCCGAGAAGGCCAAGCAACCTTTGCCGCCGGAGCCGGAAAAACCTGTTGAGGACAAGAAATTCATCCTCGACCCGCTGCTCTGATTTTTCGGACCAATCTCGTGAACCATTTCGACTACCGCGACGGCGCGCTGCATGCCGAGGACGTGGCGATATCAGACATCGCCGCCAGCGTCGGCACGCCATTCTATTGTTATTCGACGGCGACGTTGACCAGGCATTTTCGCGTCTTCACAGAGGCCTTTGCCGGGCTCGACGCCCTCGTCTGCTATGCCATGAAGGCGAATTCGAACCAGGCCGTGCTGAAGGTGTTGGCAAGACTCGGCGCCGGCGCCGACGTGGTCTCGGAGGGCGAATTGCGCCGCGCTTTGGCGGCCGGCATTCCGGCAAGCAAGATCCTGTTTTCGGGCGTCGGCAAGACCGCGCGCGAAATGGATTTTGCGCTCTCGGCCGGCATTCTCTGTTTCAACGTCGAATCCGAACCGGAGCTGGAGCTGCTGTCGGCCCGCGCGACCGCGCTGGGCAAGATCGCGCCGATCTCGCTGCGCATCAATCCGGATGTCGATGCCAGGACGCACAACAAAATTTCGACTGGGAAGGCCGAGAACAAGTTCGGCATTCCCTGGCAGCAGGCACGAAAGGTTTATGCCCGCGCGGCTGAGCTGCCGGGCATCAAGGTCACCGGCATAGACACCCATATCGGCAGCCAGATCACCGAATTGCAGCCCTTCGACGAGGCCTTTGCGCTGCTGGTGGAGCTGGTCGGCGCCCTGCGCTCCGACGGTCATGCCATCGAGCACATCGATCTCGGCGGCGGCCTTGGCATTCCCTACCGCGTCGACAACAACCCGCCGCCTTTGCCCGATGCCTATGCCCGGATCGTCAGAAAGCATGTCGCCGAGCTCGGGCTGAAAGTGATGTTCGAGCCAGGCCGGTTGATCGTCGGGAATGCCGGCATCCTGGTCTCGGCGGTGATCTTCGTGAAGGAGGGCGACGCCAAGAACTTCCTCGTCGTCGACGCCGCGATGAACGACCTGATCCGGCCGACGCTTTACGACGCTTTCCACGACATCAAGCCGGTGGTGCAGCAGCCGGCCGCAGCACCGCGCATGAAGGTCGACGTCGTCGGCCCGGTTTGCGAGACCGGCGACTATCTCGGGCTCGACCGTGACCTGCCCCGGCTGAAATCCGGCGACCTGATCGCTGTCGCCACCGCCGGCGCCTATGGCGCCGTCCAGGCTGGCACCTACAATACCAGGCTGCTGGTACCGGAAGTGCTGGTCGACCGCGACCGCTTCCACGTTGTGCGCCCGCGCCAGACCTATGACGAGCTGATCGGACTGGACTCGGTGCCGGACTGGTTGGAGTAGAACTCTGCAGCTACAGGCGGTGCTGAATGAGCGCCCTGGTTTCGGCGATCCTGTTCTCGTTCCGGCGATAGAATGTCCACTGCTTGATGCGCTTGCTGCGCAAAAGCCCTGCCTGGGTCAGCACGCGCATATGTTCGCTGAGCGTCGCCTGGGTGATCCCCAGCTTTTCCGCGATCAGCAGCGCGCAGACTCCGTCGTCGACCAGATCGCCGTCCGCCTGCGGCGGAAAATGCGCGCGCGGGTCCTTGAGCCAGTCGAGGATCTGCAGCCTGCGCTCGTTGGCAATCGCTTTGAAGAGGTCGACCTCTTGCATTTAGCCACTTTGCCAAGTTACTAAGTAATGTCAACTCTGAATGTCAGCCCTGGGAGTGAAAGCATGCTGCACGGCCACACGATCACACGCGAGCGCATTGCGGCGATGGAACCACGCATCCGACCCTTCGTGCGCCACACGCCGGTGCTGCGCGTCGACATGGCCGATTTCGGCCGCCCGGCTCTGCCGGTCGACCTGAAGCTTGAGTGCTTGCAGCATTCCGGCTCGTTCAAGGCGCGTGGTGCGTTCACCAATCTCCTCGAACGGCCGGTTCCTGCGGCCGGCGTCGTCGCCGCATCGGGCGGCAATCACGGCGCCGCCGTCGCCTATGCCGCCATGCGACTCGGCCACAAGGCGACCATCTTTGTTCCCGAAGTGAGCCCGCAGGCCAAGCTGGACCGCATCCGTGGCTACGGCGCCGAGCTGATCGTCGGCGGCGCCCGTTATGCCGAGGCGCTGGCCGCCAGCGAGAGCTTCGCCGAAAAATCCGGCGCCCTGCAGATCCACGCCTTCAATCAGGAGGAGACGCTGGTCGGGCAGGGCACGCTCGGCCTCGAAATCGAGGCCGACCTGCCGAAGCTCGACACCCTGCTGGTCGCTGTCGGCGGCGGCGGCCTGATCGGCGGCATCGCCGCCTGGTTTTCCGGCCGCATCAGGATCATCGCTGTTGAGCCGGAGGGTGCGCCGACGCTTCATCGCGCGTTCGCGGCGGGCCGACCCGTCGACGCGCCGGCTGAGGGCGTCGCCGCCGATTCGCTCGCGCCAAAGCGTGTCGGCGAAATGATGTTTCCTATCGCCGAGGCATTCGTCGAGCGCTCGATCCTGGTCGGCGACGACGACATTGTCGCCGCCCAGGCGGCGCTGTGGGACCGCGTGCGAATCATCTCCGAGCCGGGCGGTGCGGCCGCCTTCGCGGCGCTCCTGTCCGGCCGCTACGCACCGGCTAGAGGCGAGCACGTTGCCGTACTGGTCTGCGGCGCAAACGCCAATCCGGCGAAATTCTGACAATATCCGGGGCATTATTGTTCACGTTTTGGGGAACCGCCTCGCCTTCGCCGTGTTTGTTGGTATCCTTAGGGCGATGTGCATCCGCTTGGACGCACGAAGTACGCGCTAAGATTTTAGGTCTTCGCATCGTGCTTCCCGGAAATCGACTTTTCGGGCCCATGCGATAGACTCGTGAGGCCTGGGCTATCCCGCCCGGCCAGGAAGGGCCGATGACGCAACGACCCATTTTCACCAGCGATCGCAGTCTGGCCAGGCGCCTTGCCTTGAGCCGGCTGGGGACGCAGGTCTCGATAATCGTCGAACGCGGCTGGCCATTGCTGCTGCCGCTGATCATCGTCGCCAGCCTGTTCCTCAGCATTTCGTGGCTCGGCCTGTTCCCATTTTTGCCCGATCTGGCGCGGATCGGTCTTATCACGGCATTCGGCGTCGCAGCGCTTGCCGCACTCTACCCGCTGCGTTTCTTCCGCACGCCATCCAGTGCCGAGGTCGACCGCCGCATCGAGGCGGCCAACCGGCTGCTGCACAGCCCGGTGCAGGTCCAGACCGATCGCCCGAGCGGCAAGGAAAGCATTTTTTCGCAAGCCCTGTGGCGCGAGCATCAGCGGCGCATGGCTGACCGGCTGGGCGAGCTTGGCGGCGACGTGCCGCGCACACGCGTGCCGGAACGCGACCCGTGGGCGTTGCGCGCCGTTGCCGCGCTTTTGTTGGTCACTGCCTTTGCCTTCTCCTTCGGGCCGTCGGGCGGCAGGCTGGGCGACGGCTTTGTTGCCCGTGCCGCCCGCGACGTCGTGCCGCCGCGCATTGATGCCTGGGTGACGCCGCCGGCCTATACCGGCAGGCCGCCGATATTCCTGAACGCCCCAGTCCTTGCCAACAACGCCACTCAAACGGCGCCGACCTTCACCGTTCCGGAGGGCAGCGATGTGTCGCTGCGCGTCACCGGCGGTTCGGGCGAGGAAACGCTGAGTTACGCCGACACCGGCGGCAACACCCGCGCCATCGATCCGACCGGGCCGCAAGCCGCCAAGACTGAGGCAGCTCCGGCAACGCCTTCCACCGTGCGCCAGTTCAGCGGCAAGTTGACGGCCGACGGCACGCTGACGCTGCAGTCCGGCGACGGCGAGCTCGGCCGCTGGGCCTTCGCCATAATTCCCGACAAGCCGCCGCAGATCCGCTTTGTCGGCGAGCCGAAGCGCGCCGTCAACGGCGCCTTCGAACTCAACTACCAGATTGACGACGACTATGGCGCGGCCTCCGCCAAGGCCGTTTTCGCATTGGCCGATCCGCAGGCACCCAACGCGCATCCGCTCTATGGCCCGCCGGAAATGCCGCTGACGTTGCCGCGCCGCGGCGGGAAGGCGAATGCCGCTAAGACGACGAAGGACCTGACCGACCATGTCTGGGCCGGTGGTAACGTCAAGCTGTCGCTTGTCGCCACCGACGGTGCCGGACACACGGCGACCAGCGAAACCAAGACGCTGGTGATGCCGGAGCGGCCATTCTCCAACCCGTTGGCGCGGGCTGTTGTCGAGCAGCGCCGCATGCTGGCGCTCGACGCCTATGCCAAGGACCGGGTGCTCGACCTGATGGATGCGATCACGCTCAGGCCCGAAGACACGTTCGACAACATGACGCACTACCTCGCCATCATGAGCGCCCGCACCCGGCTGAAGATGGCTGACAGCGACGACCAGTTGCGCGACGAGGTCGCTTACCTCTGGGAGATCGCGCTCGGCATCGAGGAAGGCAATCTGTCGGCGGCCGAGAAGCGGCTGCGCCAGGCGCAGCAGGCGCTGCAGGATGCGATCAAGAACGGCGCCAGCGACCAGGAGATCGAGAAGGCGATGAAGGAACTGCGCGAGGCGATGAACCAGTTCCTGCAGGAATTCGCTGCGCGGGCGCAGCAGAATCCGAATGCGCCACAGATGCAGCAGAACGGCCGGGAACTGCGCCAGAGCGACATCGACCGCATGATGGACCAGATCGAGAACCTGGCGAAATCCGGCAATCGCGACCAGGCGCAGCAATTGCTGTCTGAGCTGCAGGACATGATGAACAATCTGCAGGCAGGCCGCCAGCAACAAGGCGGTCAGCAGGACAGCGAGATGCGTCAGCAGATGGATAAGCTGGGCGAGATCATGCGGCGCCAGCAGGAGATGATGAACGACACCTTCCGCATGGACCAGATGCAGCGTGGCCAGCAACAGCGCGGGCAGAACCGCGACGAGCAGCTCGGCGAGAACGGTGAGCCGGGCCCGATGGACGAACAGGGCAAGCCCGGCCTGGGCGACGACCGCGATCCGCTCGGCCGGCCGGGGCAGATGACGCCGCAGGAATTCGCCGATGCGATGAAGCAGTTGCAGGAAGGCCAGGGCAAGCTGCAGAGCGAGCTCGATCAATTGAGGAAGAGCCTCGAAGGCATGGGCCTCGACTCCAATGAGGGGTTTGGCGAGGCCGGCAAATCCATGGGCAATGCCGAACAGGCGCTCGGCGAGGGCGAAGGCGACCAGGCCGTCGGTCACCAGGGCCGCGCATTGGAAGCCTTGCGCAGGGGCGCCAAGGACATGATGAAGCAATTGCAGGCAATGCAAGGCGACCAGGGCGGCAACGGCCAGGGCGGACGACAGCAGAATGCCGACCGTGACCCGCTCGGGCGGCCCCGCACCAGCGAGGGTCCCGATGACGGGAGTTCGGTGAGAGTGCCTGACGAGATCGACGTGCAGCGTGCCCGCCAAATCCTCGAAGCGATCCGCAAGCGGCTCGGCAATGCACTCAGCCCCGATATCGAGCGCAGCTATCTGGAGCGGCTGCTGGAGCTGAAGTAAGGCTGCCTGTATTCGGAAGATCGCCGCGCGCGGTCCGTGCTGGCCGCTACCGCCGGACTGAGCGGCATTCTTAACGGTTGGTGAACGCCTCGCGGATAGCCTCTTCCATGCCGTCGATAGCCTCGCCGGAAGCGTTCGGGTTGCGCCGCAGCACCACGTTCGAGGAATCGATGTCGCCGAACCCGTCGGCGGTCGTAAGCTCGCGGCAGCCGGCCGGGATGTTGCTGCGCGAGATCGGCGCAATCGCCAGCCCGGAGGTGACGGCGAGCCGCAGGCCGCCATTGGTATCGCTGGTGTAGGCGACACGATAGGCGAGATCGCGCTGTTCCAGCGACTTTATCGCGAAATCCTTGCACCAACCGGCACGGTTGTAGAGCGCGATCGGCACCGGCCGCTCCTCATGCATGTGATGCAGCTCTGACGTCACCCATACGGTCGGGTCATGCATCAGCACCTCACCCCCCGACAGATCCTGCCATTCGAACACCACCGCCAGATCGAGCTCGCCAGCGGCGAGCGCCGCGATCTGCGCACCGGAATGCGCGTAGCGGACGGTGATGTCGACCTGAGGATGGCGCTTGGCAAAGGCGCCGAGCGCGCGCGACAGGATCGCGTGGCCATATTCCTCCGGGATACCGATGCGCACCGGCCCGCCAAGCGGCGCCGCGACCATCGATGCCGCCGTCTCGTCGAGCAGTGAAACGATGCGCCTGGCGTTGGCGATGAGCTCGCCGCCGCGCCGTGTCAGCGCCACACCGCGCGAGCCGCGCTCGAACAGGCTGTCGCCGATCATCCCTTCAAGCTTCTTCATCTGCATCGAGACCGCCGACTGGGTGCGGCCGGCCCGCTCCGCCGCCTTGGTGAAATTGCCACTGTCGGCGACCGCCACGAAGGTTCGCAACAGGTCGCTGTCGAGATTGGGTCGCATGTGCCCGCCATAAGAAAATCTGATTGCTGGCATCATTCCAATTCGTTTGCAACATGTCAAACGGCGGACGATAGTTCGCCTTACCCATTGGATATGCGGCCGCGAAATCGGCCGCGGACCAATCAAAAGTCCTCACTCGTACCCGCTGCCCGAAATGGCGGCGGGTTCTTTTTACCCGGATGCAGGCCTGCGTTCGGCCGCGCACGCGGGGACAGGAGCGCCTATGCAGAATCGGCTTGTGCTCGGCATCCTCAGCCTCTGTCTCGGCGTACTGGTCTTTTCGCTGCAGGACCCGCTGGTCAAGGCGGTGTCGAGCCACTATCCGGTCACCGAGGTGATGGCGATCCGCTCGATCGTCGCCTTGCCGATCCTGGTTTTCCTCGTCCACGCCGATGTCGGATTGCAGGCAATCCTGTCGAAGCGGTTCGGCATGCTGACGATGCGCGCCTTCATCCAGTTCACCTCCTACACGGCCTACTATCTGGCAATCGCCGCCCTGCCGCTGGCTGACGCGGTGGCGCTCTATTTCATGGCGCCGCTGTTCATCATGGCGCTGGCCGGCCCCTATCTCGGCGAACGCGTGTCCTGGCAGGCGCTCGCCACCGTCCTGGTCGGCATGCTCGGCGTGCTGGTGATGGTGCGCCCGGGCGCCGGCTTGTTCGACTGGGCAGCGCTGCTGTCGCTAGGTTCGGCTCTGCTCTACGGTTTCTCGCAGCTGATGGCACGCAAGATCGGCGACACCGAATCCTCGACTGTCATGGCGTTCTATCAGAACGGCGCCTATCTGGTCGGCGCCGCCTTGGTGGCGGCATTGTTTTGGCTGGCAGGCATTGACCACGCCGTGCATCCGAGCCTCGAATTCCTCGTCCGGCCATGGGTCTGGCCGGCGACGCCGGATCTCCTCAAGATGGGGACATGCGGCTTCGTTGCCTCGGCCGGCATGATCCTGTTGTCGCAGGCCTACCGGCTGGCGCCCGCCAACAGCGTCGCCACCTTCGAATACACCGGTATCATCTGGTCGCCGCTATGGGGTTTTCTGTTCTTTGCCGAGGTGCCGCGACCAGCGACGGCGGCCGGCGCAGCCCTCATCATCGGCGCCGGGCTTTTTGCGCTCAATGCCGGCCGGCGCCGGAGCGGCGCGCCAGCCAATACGGTGACCTGCGACCCTGCCTGAAGGCGGTCGGCCTTGGGCTTAGGCGAAGCAGGCGAGCGCCTGTTCGACGCGGGCGCGGATTTCAGCCAGCGTGAACGGCTTTTGCACGACGTCGAGAATAATGCCGTCCAATTCCTCGGCGCGCTCGCGCTGGTCGGCATAGCCGGTCATCAGCATGATCTTCATCGCCGGGAACAGCGCTGCTGCCGCCTTGGCCATCTCGATGCCGTCCATCTCCGGCATGCGGATGTCGGACAGCACAAGGTCATAGCTCCCTTGCGCCGCCCGGATCAGAGAAAGGCCATGTGCGCCGTCCGCGGCGACAGTGACATTATGCCCGGCGCGCTCGAGCGCGCGAGCGGCGAGAGTGCGGACGGATTCATCGTCCTCGACGATCAGGAGCTTTGCCATGGGCAAGATATTTGGCGAGGAAAAGTTGATGTTTCCTGAAAGCCAGGAAGGCCATGAGGCCTTTTCAGAATTCGCTCCGCCGAGTCATATGACGTGGTTTTCGAGACCCGGAGCGGACGTTCGAGTCCGTGAGCACCGGAAGCGCAGAAAACCGCGTCAGATGACCGCCGGAGTAGAATTTTCAAAAGGCCTCAGGCGTCGCCCTTGACGATGCCGACGAACGGCAATTCGCGAAACGCGTGGGCGACGTCCATGCCATAACCGACGACGAAATAATCGGGGCAGTCAAAGCCGACATAGTCGGCGTTGAGCGTGGTCTGGCGGCGCATGCGCTTGTCGAGCAGCACGGCGATGGCACAGTTCCTTGCGCCGCGCGACAGCATGAGGTCGCGGGTGAAACTCAGCGTCTTGCCGGATTCCAGAATGTCGTCGATCAAAAGCAAATCGCGACCGGCGACCTCGTTGTCGATGTCGCGCAGCACCCTCACCTCACCGCTGGTCGTGCCGGCGCCATAGCTGGAGATGAAGATGAACTCGACCTCCGGCGACAGGCCGACATCGTGCATGGCACGGATAAGATCGGCGGCGAAGATGAACGATCCCTTCAGCACCGAGATTACCAGAAGGTCGTGGTAGTCGTGCCCGGCGATCTCCTTGGCAAGTTCCAGGTTCCGCCGCGCGATGGCGGACGCCGAAAACAGGACTTCGATGTCCTTGCCGCGCACAACTGGCATTGGCTGCCCTTCCAGAATGATCGCCTTTGTAGGCGAAGCCGACCGAAACGGTCTTCAACCCGTTTCTAGGCATGTCGTGCCGTCTGGCAAGGCCAAATCTTTCGCAGGGCACCCGCGAACGGTCGGATGTCCCACCGTCGCGAATCGTTTATCTGGTGACCTGTTGATTTTCTGGCGCCGCTCTAACGAACCAGCGCATGGCCGCCCGAAATCCAGAAGGCGGCAAAGACGGCACCGACGCCGACAATCCAGAAGATCGGCCCACCATGCACCCACAACGGCCGTTCGACGGCGGTTTCGGGCTTGCGCAACATGTCCATGCCTTCGATCGAAGGCATGGAAATCATGCGCGCAGGCGGCGGCGCAAAGTCTTGACGTGTAAAATGGCGGGGCAGCACCTCATAGTCGGCATCGATGACCTCGGCGGTCACGTCGCGCATGATGCGTTCCGGCTCGGCGGCCGGATCGGTCATGATTTCGCCGGAAACCGGGCGCGCGGTTCGATCCTCAGCCATCATGGCCCAACACTACCGAACCTGTTCGCTGTTCGTTTCTTTTGGGTAAACGGAAATGGTTAACGCTTCCCCACCGGAACCCCTGTGACTCGCTCGAAAAGCCCCCAAATTAACCGTCGGTTAACCATGCCGGCCGATGGTCTTTCCACAGAAAGGGCTGGCATCTTGCCGCCGAGAATTTCAGGTCGTCGAAAGTGATCCGCTTCGAAAATGTCGGCCTCCGCTATGGCATGGGTCCGGAGATTCTCCGCGACATCTCCTTGCACATTCCGGAGCGCTCCTTTCAGTTCCTGAGCGGACCTTCAGGCGCCGGCAAGACGACGTTGCTGCGGCTTTTGTTCATGTCGCTGAAGCCGACGCGCGGCCTGATCACCATTTTCGGCAAGGACCGCTCGCGCATCTCGCGCACCGAATTGCCGCATCTGAGACGTCGCATCGGCGTGGTGTTCCAGGATTTTCGCCTGCTCGACCATATGACCACCTACGAGAACGTGGCATTGCCGCTGCGCGTGCGCGGCCGCGAGGAGGCGACCTATCGCACCGACGTCACCGAGCTGCTGAAATGGGTCGGCCTCGGCGAGCGCATGCATGTGCTGCCACCGGTGCTGTCTGGCGGCGAGAAGCAGCGCGCCGCCATTGCCCGGGCGTTGATCGAGCAGCCCGAGATCCTGCTCGCCGACGAGCCGACCGGCAATGTCGACCCGCCGCTGGCGCGACGCTTGCTGCGGTTGTTCATCGAGCTCAACCGGCTGGGCACCGCCGTGGTGATCGCCACACACGACCTCGGCCTGATGGAACAGGTCGACGCACGGCGAATGATCCTGGCCGGCGGAAGGCTGGACATCTATGACTGAGCTCTCCGTCGAACATTTCGAGGGTCAGGACGCCGCGGCGGCAAAGCCCCGCGTCCAGCGCAAAATGGCGCCGATCGTGCCGGCGCAGAACATCGCCGGCCGGGCGCTGGTGCTGGTCATTGCCATCATGACGTTTCTGTCCTGTCTGACGTTTGGCGCAGTCACGCTGGTGCGTGACACCGCCTCCGTCTGGGAGAACCAGATCTCGCGCGAAGCGACCATCCAGATCAAGCCGGTCGACGGCCTCGACATGGAGGCCGCACTTGCGCTGGCCTCGCAGATCGCCGGCGAATTCCCTGGCGTGAAAAGCGCCAGGATCATCGATCGCGAAGCAACGGCCCGACTGCTCGAGCCTTGGCTAGGCTCGGGCCTGAACATCGATGAGCTGCCGGTGCCGCGCTTGATCATCATCACCATCGACGAGAATAGTCCGCCCGATTTCGCCGCACTGCGCGCGGCAATCACGCCGAAGCTGCCGAGCGCCTCGCTCGACGATCATCGCACCTGGGTCGACCGGCTGGTTGCCATGGCCCGCACCACGGTAACGATCGGTATCGCAGTGTTGGCGCTGATGCTGTCGGCGACGGTGCTGACCGTTGTATTCGCGACGCGCGGCGCCATGGCCGGCAATGGCCACATCATCGAGGTGCTGCATTTCGTCGGCGCCGAGGCGCGCTTCATCGCGCGCGAATTCCGCCGGCATTTTCTGGTCACCGGCATGAAGGGCGCCGCGGCAGGCGGCGCCGCAGCGATCCTGGTCTTCATCGTCTTCTCCTGGTGGTCGTCACACAACATGGCAACGCCGCAGGCCGACCAGGCGACCGCCCTGTTCGGCAATTTCGCCATCGGCTCGGCGGGTTATCTCGGGGTCGCTGTCATGGTGCTGGTGATCGGCGCGCTGACGGCGGCAACCTCCCATTTCACCGTGGTTGCTTATCTCAGCGACATCGACATTCGCCAGCCGGACGCCGGCTAAAGGAAAGATCGATCACGGATGAAAACGCATCGTCACGAAAATTGCATTTTTTTCCTACCAAAGGCCGTATTTCGGGATTAACCATTTCATGATGGACGTTCGGGACTCGACCGATACCGCTGGATGCATGCCAGTGCTGGTTGCGCGCCCGCCTGTATTCGCCGAGCCTGATGAATTTGCCAAGCCGGATCAGTTTGCCAAACATGGGCGGCTGCTGGCAGGCCGCTCCTTGCGCATCTCGGCTCTCCTTCTGCTCGCCTTTATGGCGCTGTTTGTCGCCGGCTTCGGCTGGTTCGCCAATACCGTCAGCCGCCTGACTACGCCCGCCAATCCGGCAAGGGCCGACGCTATCATCGTGCTGACCGGCGGCCAATCGCGCCTCGACGCTGCGATGGGCCTGCTTGCCTTAGGCAAGGGCGAGCGGCTGCTGATCAGCGGCGTCCATCCCTCCGCCAGCCGCCGCCAGCTTCAGGCCGCGACCGGCGGCGACAAGAGGCTGTTTTCCTGCTGCGTCGACATCGACCGCGCCGCGCTCGACACGATCGGCAATGCCGAGGAAAGTGCCAAATGGGTCGAGGACCATGCCTACGGCACCGTCATTCTCGTCACCAATAATTATCATATGCCGCGTAGCCTGCTGGAAATGGGCCGGCTGCTGCACGGCGCAAGGCTCGAGCCCTATCCGGTGGTCAACACCAACCTCGAGAATGGCGGCTGGCTGACCAAGCCGGAAGCGCTGCGCGTGCTGTTCACCGAATACAACAAATACCTGCTGGCGCTGGCGCGCGGCATCATGCCGGTGAAGCAATCGCCCAACGGCGTCACGCTGGCCGACGCCGCGGGCGGAAACTGAACGGCACCGGCACTTTTATTCCCTAGCTCTTATTCCCTGGCTGCTGCATCTGATCGCAAGCGTGCGATCTCCTGTTCGAGCCGTTCGATGCGCTTGTCGCGTTCGCCCAGCGCCGCCGCCACGTCGGCCGCTTCGAAACGCTGCGGGATGTGCTGCGAGCAATTTGAATCCCAAGCCGAAACCGTAAACAGGATGACCTGCTCGGGTCGCGCCTTATAGTCTTGCGGCATCAGCTTTGCCGTCAGCTCGGCATCGCCCTCGACGACTTGCGCTTTGCCCCAGATCTTGATGCGCTGCCGGTGCGCATAATCGATCAGGAATAGGAAAGCCTGTGGGTTGTCGCTGAGGTTGCCCTGGGTGATGAACTGCCTGTTGCCGGAAAAATCGGCAAAGCCGATCGTCCGTTCGTCGAGCACCGTGAGGAAACCGGCAGGCCCGCCGCGATGCTGGATGTAAGGCTGCCCGTCCGCATTGGCGGTCGACAGAAAGACGCTGGTCTGCGCCTCGATGAAGGCGGCGAGATCGGGCGTAATTGCCGCCTGCCAGCCGCCACGCTCCTCGACACGGGCATAGGCCTGGCGCGAGCCCTTGCGCGCCTGAATCGCCTTCACCGTCGGGGTGAAAGCAACATCGCTGGTGTGAGCGTTCATGGAAGCCTCCTCAGGCGCCGAGCTGCGCTGCATTGCTAGTCAGGAAAATACGTCCTTCCATCTTCGAGATGCAGATGCCATATCTGCAATCCATCCTTCCGCTTTCCGGAAGGGCAAATTTTCGGGAGAGCTATGGATCGCCTCCAGTCCATGTCGCTTTTCGTTGCCGCGGCGGAGACAGGCAGCCTCTCGGCTGCCGGGCGCCGCTTCGGCATTCCGCTGACGACGGTCAGCCGCAAGGTTTCGGACTTGGAAAAGCACCTGAAGACACGGCTGTTGAACCGCTCGGCGCGGCAGCTGTCGCTGACCGATGCAGGCCACGCCTATCTCGCCGCCTGTCGTCGCATTCTCGATGAGGTCGGCGAGGCCGAGCGAATAGCCGCCGGCGAATACAGCGCCCCGACCGGCGAACTGATCGTCACTGCGCCGATCGTCTTCGGCCGCCTGCATGTGCTGCCGGTCGTCACCGGCTTCCTCTCCGTCTATCCCGAGGTAGGTGTGCGGCTGACACTCGCCGACCGGATAACCCAGCTGGTCGAAGAGCACATCGACCTCGCCATCCGCATCGGCGAGCTTGCCGATTCGGCCCTGATCGCCACCCGCCTGGGTTCAATCCGCCGCGTCGTTTGCGCAAGCCCGGCCTATCTCGCCGAGCACGGCACACCGAAAACGCCGCAGGAGCTTGCAGCACACAGTGCCATCACCTTCGAAGGGCTCACCGCCGCAGCCTGGAGCTTCGCCACCGGCAAGACCGAATTCAGCGTGCCGATCCGCTCCAGGTTACGGGTCAACACGGCTGAGGCAGCGATCGATGCGGCGATTGCCGGCGTCGGCGTGACGAGGCTGCTTTCCTATCAGATTGCCGCCGCAGTCCGGTCGGGTACGCTGCGCCCGGTGCTGCAAGAGTTTGAGCCAGACCCATGGCCGGTGAGCCTCGTCCATGCCGGCCAGGGGCTACTGCCGGTGAAGCTGCGCGCATTCCTCGACTTCGCCGCCCCGCGCCTGAGACAGCGCCTGCTGCAGGCCGCGTGGGAAACGTGACGAAGACGGCCCTCGCAAGGCCGGGCCGATCGCCCGCCTCGCAGCGTTTCCTTTTTGCCGGCGCTTGGTGTAACGAACGCACACCTCCTCACCGGGCACTTGTTGTATGCTGTATTTCCGCTCGCTGGCGTTCAATCTCGCCTTTTACCTCAATCTGATCATCCAGATGATCCTCTGGACCCCGTATTATTTCCTGTCGCCGCGCCATCGCGCCTGGTTCGTGCCGAAATTCTGGTCGCGCACCAGCATGTGGCTCTACGACAAGATCGCCGGCACCAGAAGTGAGATCACCGGCCAGGAAAACCTGCCTGACGGCTCCTTCATCCTGGCGCCGAAGCACCAGTCCTTCTGGGACACGATCGCTTTCCTGCCTTATCTCGACGATCCCGTTTACATATTGAAACGGGAGCTGACGTGGATCCCGTTCTTCGGCTGGTACATTTTGAAGATGCGGATGATTCCTGTCGACCGCGGCAGCCGCTCGAAGGCATTGAAAATGGTGATCGCCGCGACCAAACAGGAATTGGCGCGCAATCCGCGCCAGCTGATCATCTACCCCGAGGGCACCCGCCGGGCGCCGGGCGACGAACCGGTCTACAAATACGGCATCGTCGAACTTTATGCCCAGCTTGGCATTCCGGTGGTGCCGGTCGCCCACGTCGCCGGCCTCTATTGGCCGCGCCGCAAATTCCTGCGCTATCCCGGCACGATCAAGGCGCGCTTCCTGCCGCCGATCCCGCCCGGCCTCGGCAAGGACGAATTCATGCAACGGCTGATCGGCGAGACGGAAGCCGCCTGCGACCAGCTTCTCGTCGAGGCGGCACAGACGCCGAACCCGCCGCCGATGCCGCCGACGGCAATGAAACGGCTTGGTGAGCTCGATGCGAAACCTGAATTGAAAGGCTGAGACACCCGCCGCGCATGCCGGAAAGGCTCACGGCAAGGCAGCCAGGGCGGCTGTTGCAACCAGCGTCAAGGCAAACACCAGATTGATGATCCGCGACGCCAGCGGTTTGCGCAGCAAATGTGCAAAAGCCGCGCCGGCGAGAAGCCACAAGAGATGAATGGCAGCAATCATCAAGGCGAGGACCGCCAGCTTGGCTGAAATAGCAAGACCGCCGGCGCCGGAAGACGCGCCGGCAAACACGGCGGCAATCGCCACATAGGCTTTCGGATTGGCAACGGCCAGAAGGAACCCGCCCAGGAAAGTGGGAAGCGCCGCCCCACCAATGCGTGCCGCCAGTGGCGGCGCCGTCGCAATCTTGAACGCCAGATAGAGGATGTAGGCTGCTGACGCGACCGCCAACAGCGCTGCGAGCTTCGGCAGCGCGGTGAGAACGGCCATGATGCCCGTCGCCACCACCAAAAGCACGAGAACCGTCCCGACAACGATTCCCGAGGCATAGCGCAGCGAACCGCGCAGGCCGAACGCGGCGCCGATCGCGGTGACGCTTATCGTCGCCGGCCCCGGGCTGCCCATGACGATGGCCGACGCCAACACAAGCGCCAGCAATCGCTGCCATAGCTGCTGATCGATAAGACCCTGTCCGGCCATGCGACGTCCCTGCATCCTGTGACGAGGCAGGGACGGTAGGGCAAGGCAGCGGCGCCGGTCTTGAACGATCGTGCGCGGCTACGCGCTGGCCTTGTCGAGCTCGGCGATATCGTCCGGGCCGAGCTGCAACGACGCGGCACGCACCAGGCTGTCGAGCTGGTCGAGCGTCGTCGCGCTGGCGATCGGGGCGGTGACGCCGGGCCGCGCCATGACCCAGGCAAGCGCCACTTCCGCCGGCCTGGCCGAATGTCTGGCCGACACCGCATCGAGCGCTGAGAGAATGCGCATGCCGCGCGCGTTGAGATAGCCTTTCACACCACTGCCGCGCGGGCTTTTGCCGAGGTCGGACTCGCTGCGGTACTTGCCGCTCAAAAATCCCTTGGCGAGGCTGAAATAGGTGATGACGCCGATGTCCTCGGCCACGCACAGATCGCGCAGCGGACCATCGAAGGACGAGCGGTCGTAGAGGTTGTACTCCGGCTGCAGCACCTCGTAGCGCGGCAGGCCCCGCAGGCTTGCTACGTCAAGTGCGGCCCGCAGCTGGGCGGCGTCGAGGTTGGAAGCGCCGGTATAACGGATTTTTCCCTTGTCGAGCAGTTTCTGGTAAGCGCCGAGCGTTTCCTCATAAGGGGTCGCCGGGTCGGGCCAGTGCGACAGATAGAGATCGACGCTATCGACCTGCAGCCTCTTCAGCGAAGCATCGATGGCCTGTTCGATATAGGCGGCGGACAGGTCCCTCTTACCCTGTCCCATATCCGAACCGACCTTGGTGATGACGACAACCTTGTCGCGGTTACCACGGCTCTTCATCCATTTGCCGATGATGGTTTCGGATTCGCCGCCTTGGTGGCCGGCAATCCAGCGCGAATAGGAATCGGCCGTGTCGATGGCGTTGAAACCGGCGTCGACAAAGCGGTCGAGCAGGTCGAACGAGGTTTTCTCATCGGCGGTCCAGCCGAACACATTGCCGCCCAGAACCAATGGCGCGATGGATAGGTCGGTGCGACCGAGACGACGTTTCTGCAAGGCTGATCTCCATGGTGATTCATGCTGGGGCGGGTGGGAGCCGCCGACCGAGCTAACCTATGTCGCACCGTGGCAACGTCAAACGCATAGCCTCTTTTCCAGCCCGCCGGCGCTTCACAAAACCGCGACCCGCCGCGCCGTGTCGGGCTTCAAGAGGCTGTCCCGAATTTCCAAACCAGTACCCTCTGGGGAAACAATCTGGCAAGTTTAGCACATAGATTGTCAAATCTGCCAATTCAGACCTTTGCCGGCCGGCCATAGGTTCCGCGGCGCCGACGCAAATCTCGGCACGGTCTGGCCAAGCCCGGACTGTTTGCCCCGGATCGTTTGTTGTGGAGACCGGCATGAAAGCAATCGTATTTGACGCCATCGGTTCGCCGCGCGACGTGCTCTACATGGACGACCTGCCGATTCCGCGCATCGGCGACGGCGAGGTGCTGGTCAGGATGGTCTCGGCTTCGATCAATCCGGGCGACTTCCTGTTTATCCAGGACCTCTATCCCGAACCGAAGAAGCCGCATTTTCCCCGGCAGGTCGCAGGAAACCATGGCGCCGGCATCGTCGAAGCCGTCGGCGCGGACGTCTTGCTGGAACCGGGCACGCTTGTCGCGTCAGCTATTATGGCAGCTGGGCCGAGTACGCGGCCATTCCCGCCGAATGGCTGATCCCGTTGCCTGCGGACTATCCGGTCGAACGCGCCGGGCAGATGGTGAACCCCATTACCGCGTGGGATCTGCTGACGGATTCCCGTGTCCGGCCCGGGCAGTGGCTGGCTGTCACGGCCGGCTATTCGTCAATTTCGACAATGGTGATGCAGTTCGCCCAACGACGCGGCATCAACGTCATCGCGCTGGTGCGGCGCTCGCACCAGAGCTTCGACCTGAAGACGCTTGGCGCCTCTGTCATTCTTGACCTTTCGGACTTGAAGGCAAGTATCCGGGAAGCGGTGATGGATATCAACGGCGGCGCCGGATTGAACGGGATTATCGACAATGTCGGCGGACCTGTCAGCGGCGAATTGATCCGCACCCTGGCGCTCGGCGGGCAGATGGTGATCAATGGCGGAATGAGTGCCGAGCGCTTCGAACTGCACAATTTCGATGTGTTGCTGAGCGGCGTCGAAATCAGGGCAAATATCTATCGCTACTTCTTTTCGCCGCCTGCCGAAGCCGACCGGCCTGTCCTACGCGAGATCATCGACATCTTTGGCCAGCCGGGCTTCCACGTTCCTGTCGGCGGTCTCCACGCGCTGACCGAGTTCAAGCTTGCGGTGGCAAACAGCCTGGATCGCGCCGACCTTGGTAAACAGATTTTCAGGATGTAGCCCGCGTCACGGCACCGAAAACATCATGATAACGATAAAAGGCGCTACGTCGCGATCCGTCTCGTCACGTCTTCCAGCCAATGATCGCTTATACCCAGTGCTTCGAGGTGCTCCAGCGTGCTGAGCACGTAATCCTTATTCCTCCCCGACTGGCCGACGGCGCCGCGAACGACGGCCGCCGCCTCGGCCGGGTCGAGCGCACCGGCATATTGCTCATGGCTGCGGTCCACGACATAGGCGACGGCGTCGACCGTCTTGCCCCCATCCGTTTCACTTTTGTCGAGGCGAACGCTGAGCACACGTTCGAGATAGACGTTGGTGACCAGCTCGCGTTCGCGCAGATAGGTGATGACCTCGTTGCGCAGCTCGCCTGGGACCCGGAACGCCAGCCCGATGCAGGAGCCTCCGCGGTCGAGGCCGAGCACCAGGCCCGGCCGTTCGCGCGTGCCGCGATGCACGAAAGAATAGACGCAGAGCGAACGGCGGTAGCCATGCAGGCGGGCACGCCGCGTCTCGACATGCGCGAATCCCGGCCGCCAGATCAGTGAGCCGTAGCCAAAAACCCAAAAATCGCCCATATCGCCAAGCCTGATTGTAACGAACCACTCCACCGGTGGTGTTTCAGTCCGTCTACCTGTTGTTGCCGCAAGCGACAGCCCGCCCGTGCCACCCGCGTTAACGAAAGCCGCAGCATGACGTCAAGTGACGAGCGCCCGCCGCCCAGCCAGCGTCGCCGCCTGTTGTGGCTTGCCGCTTTCATTCTCGTGCTGTTCGGCATCTACAGCGCGGGCTGGTTCTACCTGGCGGATCTGGTCGAGAGCGCCGCCGACAAGGCGGTCGCCGATCTCGATGACAAGGGCGTCAAGGCCGACTGTGCCAATCTCGCGGTCAGCGGCTATCCCTTCAGCTTCACCCTTTCCTGCGACAGTCTGGCTTACGAGGACGACAGCCGCAACGTCGCGGCCTCGACAGGCAAGATCAACGCCGCCACCCAGATCACGCGGCTTCTGTCGCCTGCCGCCGAGCTTAGGGGGCCACTCAGGACCTCCGTTCCCGGCATGACCCCGCTCTGGATCGACTGGGATGATCTGCGGGCCGACATGAAGCTGTCCTGGCCGCTGCCGAGACGCCTCTCGCTGCAGGCAGAAGGCCTGTCCGGCCAGACCGATCCCGCAGACGATACCGATCCCGTCTCGCTGTTCAGCGCCGGAACTGCCAGCGGGCAATTGCGCCCAAACGGCCCGGACATCGACTATGCCGGCAATTTCACCGATCTCGAAATCGACGCGGCGGCCATCGACGGGCGCGTCTTGCCGCCGCTCGATGGCAGCGGCGATGTGACGCTGAAGAACGGCGTGATGCTGATCATGGCAAACCCGAAGAGCCTGCGCGGCCTCGCGGCCGAAATCCACGAGCTCGATCTGTCGTCCGGAACTGCGCGCATCACCGTTTCCGGACCGCTGTCGGTCGATGACGGCGGTCTCATAAATGCCGATCTGACGATCAAGCTCAATGATCCAAAGGCCGTGGCGGCGATCCTTGCCACCGCCATCCCCGAGCAGAAGAAAGAGATCCAAACCGGCTTTGCCGGACTGGCGCTGCTCGGCAACCAGCCGTCGATGCCGCTGAAGATCGTCAGGGGCAAGGCCTCGCTCGGCTTCATCCCGCTCGGCAAGATCAAGCCGCTTGACTAGGCGGTCGGGACTGCGATCGGCCTGCCGCGGCTTATCCCTTCGGCGGGTGTTCGACTGCCTGGCGACCGAAATCCGGTACGTCGATGTCCTGGCCGGCCTCGATGATCGAGCGGCGGACGGCGCGGGTGCGGGTGAACAGGTCGAACAGCTTTTCGCCGTCGCCCCAGCGGATCGCCCGCTGCAGCGAGGACAGATCTTCCGAGAATCGCGCCAGCATTTCGAGGATGGCGTCCTTGTTGTGCAGGCAGACGTCACGCCACATGGTCGGGTCGGACGCCGCGAGACGGGTGAAGTCGCGAAAGCCGGAAGCCGAGTATTTGATGACCTCGGACTTGGTCACCGACTCCAGATCGTCGGCGGTACCGACGATGTTATAGGCGATGATGTGCGGCAGGTGCGAAACGATGGCCAGCGTCATGTCGTGATGCTGCGGGTCCATCGTGTCGATGTTGGAGCCGCAGCGGCGCCAGAATTCCGAGAGCCTTTCCAGTGCCGCGGGATCGGTGCCGGGCAGCGGCGTGAAGATGCACCAGCGGTTCTCGAACAGTTCGGCAAAACCGGCATCTGGTCCCGACTTTTCGGTGCCGGCCAAAGGATGGCCGGGAATGAAGTGCACGCCATCAGGCACATGCGGCTGCATCTGCGCGATCACCGATGCCTTGGTCGAGCCGACATCGGTAAGGATGGCGCCCTTCTTCAGCGTCGGCGCGATTTCCGCGGCGACGGTACCCGAAGAGCCGACCGGCACCGAAACGACGACCAGATCGGCATCGCGAACCGCCTCTTTCGCATCCGTCGTGTAGGTGTCGCCGAGGGCGAGTAGGCTCGCCCGCGCCAGCGTCGCTTCGCTGCGCGTCGAAATCGCGACTTGGCCGGCGAGCCCCTCACGGCGGATGACGCGGGCCAGCGACGAGCCGATCAGGCCGATGCCGACCAGCGCGATCTTTTCGAACATCGGTGAGGTCATGGTGTTCTAGCTTTTCAGGAATGTCGCGAGTGCGGCGACAACGCCGCGGTTGGCCTCTTCGGTGCCGATGCTCATGCGCAGCGCGTTCGGAAAACCGTAGCCGGAAACGCGCCGCAATATGTAGCCGCGCGCACTGAGGTAGTCGTCGGCGGCCGCCGCCGAATGCTTTTTGTCCTCGGGAAAGTGGATAAGGATGAAATTGCCGACGCTCGGTGTCACCCGCAGCCCAAGCCCGCTTAGTTGCTCGGTCAGCCATGCCAGCCAGGTCTCGTTATGCGCCACGCTGCGCTCGATATGGACGCGGTCGCGGATCGCCGCGATACCGGCCTCGATAGCCGTCGCATTGACGTTGAAAGGCCCGCGCACGCGGTTGATCGCGTCGATGATATGCATTGGCGCATACATCCAGCCGATCCGCGCGCCGCCCAGGCCCAACTTGGAGAAAGTGCGGGTCATGACCACGTTTTCTGCGCTACCCACCAACTCGACGCCGGCTTCATAATCGTTGCGCCGGACATATTCGGCGTAAGCTGCATCCAGCACCAGAAGCACGTTTCGCGGCAGGCCGGCATGCAGGCGGCGCACCTCCTGGAACGGCACGTAGGTGCCGGTTGGATTGTTGGGATTGGCAAGGAAGATGATCCTGGTACGCGGCGTCACCGCGGCAAGGATTGCATCGACATCGGCGCGTTCATCGGTCTCCTTGACCGTAACCGGGACGGCACCGGCCGATTGTATGTAGATCTTGTAGACCATGAAGCCGTGTTCGGTGATGATGGCTTCGTCGCCGGGCGCGAGGTAGGTCTGCGCCAGCAGGCCCAGAATCTCGTCGGAGCCGTTGGAGCAGACGATGTTCGCCGGGTTGAGCCCGTGCACCTCGGCGATCGCTTCCCTCAGACGCCTGGCGCTGCCGTCGGGATAGACCGCGAGCTTGTCGGCGACCGCGCGCGCGGCCTCTATCGCCTTTGGCGAAGGGCCGAGCGGGTTCTCATTCGACGACAATTTGTGGACCTTGGCGACACCTTCAGGCGCCGCGCTCTTGCCGGGTACATAGGCTTCGATGTCCATGATGCCGGCGCGGGGCCTTGGACGTGTCTGATCCGGTATCTGGCTCATTCCATGAAATCCGTCGAGAGTGCCTCCATCCGGAAGCCGCAGCGGAAATACAAGCCGTGGCCCGGAATGTCGAGGGGCGGCAATTCGGGATCAAGAACTTGCCGTTGACGAAGCCATGCGTCGGTCCTAGAAGAGCAGCGAAAGTTCCGTGGTGATTTGGCCGGTCGGCTTGCAGCCACGTTAAACAACTTGCTAAAGGGCCGTTTGCATCTTGTAACCGGCTTTGCGAAGGCATGGCCGGTTTTTTGTTGCCCTGGCTGGTTGTTGCCCAGACTGGCGGTGGACAACTGAAGGCGGGCAAGGAGATATGATGGTCGCTTTGCGCGCGCGAAAAACCAACAACGAGGCCGACCAGCCGTCGAGCCCGGTGTTGCGTTTCGGCGCCGACAAGCCGCTCAAGCTCGACGCCGGCACGCTGCTGTCGCCCTTCCAGATTGCCTACCAGACCTATGGCACGCTCAACGACGCGCGCTCCAACGCCATCCTCGTCTGCCATGCGCTGACCGGCGACCAGCATGTCGCCAACACCAATCCGGTGACCGGCAAGCCAGGCTGGTGGGAAGTGCTGATCGGCCCCGGCAAGATCATCGACACCGATCGTTTCTTCGTCATCTCGTCCAACGTCATCGGCGGCTGTCTCGGCTCCACCGGCCCCGCCTCGACCAATCCCGCCACCGCCAAGCCCTACGGGCTCGACCTGCCGATCATCACCATCCGCGACATGGTGCGCGCGCAGCTGATGCTGGTCGAGCATTTCGGTATCGAACAGCTGTTCAGCGTGCTGGGCGGCTCGATGGGCGGCATGCAGGTGCTGCAATGGGCCTCGAGCTATCCCGAGCGCGTCTTCTCGGCGCTGCCGATCGCCACCGGCGCCCGCCATTCTTCGCAGAACATCGCTTTCCACGAGGTCGGCAGGCAGGCAGTGATGGCCGACCCGGACTGGCATGGCGGCAAATACTTCGAGCACGGCAAGCGGCCGGAAAAGGGGCTGGCGGTGGCGCGCATGGCCGCTCACATCACCTATCTGTCGGAAGCAGCGCTGCACCGCAAGTTCGGCCGCAACCTTCAGGATCGCGAAGCCCTGACCTTCGGCTTCGATGCCGACTTCCAGATCGAGAGCTACCTGCGCCATCAGGGCATGACCTTCGTCGATCGCTTCGATGCCAACTCCTATCTCTACATGACCCGGGCGATGGACTATTTCGATCTCGCCGCCGACCATGGCGGCCGGTTGGCCGATGCCTTCGCCGGCACCAAGACGCGCTTCTGCCTGGTTTCGTTCACCAGCGATTGGCTGTTCCCGACCGAGGAAAGCCGCTCGGTCGTGCACGCGCTGAACGCGGCCGGCGCCTCGGTCTCGTTCGTCGAGATCGAGACCGACCGCGGCCACGACGCCTTCCTGCTCGACGAACCGGAACTGTTCGCCGCCATCAAAGGCTTCATCGCCTCGGCGGCGCGGGCGAGAGGGCTCGGCGCATGACCCCGAAAAGTTCCGGATTGTTCGGATCAGGACCATGCGCCAGGCAAGTGACGAGCCCATGAGCGTCAACCGCGCCCAGCGCGTCGACCTCGAGGTCATCGCCGATCTCATCCCGCCGCAGTCGCGGGTGCTAGACGTCGGTTCCGGCGACGGCCTGCTGCTCGAATTGCTGCAGGCGACCAAGAAGGTCGACGGTCGCGGGCTGGAACTGTCGCAGCGCGGCGTCAACGAATGCGTGGCGCGCGGCCTGTCGGTCATCCAGGGCGATGCCGATAAGGATCTCCAATTCTATCCCGATAAGGGCTTCGACTTCGTCGTTTTGTCGCAGACCTTGCAGGCGACCCGCAATCCGAAATTGGTGCTCGACGAACTGCTCAGGATCGGCAACCGCGCTATCGTCTCATTCCCAAATTTTGGTCACTGGCGGGTGCGCTTTTCGCTACTGTTCAACGGCCGCATGCCGGTTACCAAGGACCTGCCCTATTCCTGGTATGACACCCCCAACATCCATTTCTGCACCATTCGCGATTTCGTCAATCTGTGCGACGAGCTTGGCGCGACGGTGGAAAAGGCGACCGCGCTCGACGCCAATGGCCAGCGGATCGGCTTCTCGATGCCGTGGTGGTTCTGGAATTTTTTCGGCCAGCAGGCGGTGTTTCTGCTGAAACGATAAGAGCCAATCGTCGCGGATCGTCCCCTTATTCGAGAACGTCGGTGGCCTTGTGCGGGTGCTGGACGCCATCGACCAGGACCACGTCGGACTGAGAATTCTCGGTGCGCAGCGGCAAGATCTCCTGATAGGCGGGCGAGCGGTACCATGCACGCACCTGCTGCATGTCTGGAAATTCGATCATGACGAGGTGGCCCGGCCAGGTGTTTTCAACGACTTCCACCTCGCTGCCATGCACGATGAAGCGCCCGCCAAACGGCTCCAGCGTGGCATCGATCTTGTGCAGGTACTCGACGATCTGCGGCCCCGGCGTGACCTGGCGCATATGCGCGACGGCGTAGGCGGTCATGGCTGTACTCCCTGGTGGTCGAAGCCGGACAACCGGCTTGATGGGAGCAGTTTGCCGAGACCTTGCACGCTGGTCGATTACCCCCGAGGTAATGACACTGAATACAAAACCGACGCGCCTCTGCCGTTGCTGCTCCGAACAGGGCCGTGCGCGAGCCCTGCTGTCACCTGAAAAATATTTCCGCCTGGCGCCGATGATTTCCGCACGCCTGCGCTGTCCTTATCGATGAGCGCGCCTGGATGGTCCGGCGGCCGGGAGCAGAGAGGTGATCCATGGGATCGTTGCAAGGTCAGAATGTTGTAGTCGTCGGAGGCAGCCGCGGGGTCGGCCGCTCCATCGCGGAGGCCGCCCTCAAGGAGAGAGCGACGGTGCTGGCCGTGGCCCGCGGAAAACAGGCCCTGGCGCAATTTGCCTGGGAGGTCTCGGGCGTGAAGACGCTCGTGGTCGATGCGACGGTGGACTCCGCCCCCGATAAGGTCTTCGCCGCGCTGGAACCGGACGTGCTGGTAATCTGCGCAGGCGCTGGCCCCTTCCGCGCCGCTGCACGAACAGAACTGGAAGGCGTTCTCCGCAAATTGGGACACGGACGTCAAGGCATCGTTCCTGTTTTGCCGGGCCGCTCTGCGGCGTCCGCTCAAGCCGGGAACCCGTATCGTTCTGATCTCCAGTGGCGCGGCCTTGACCGGCGGGCCACCCAATACCGGCGGCTATGCCGGCGCAAAACGCATGCAGATGTTCCTGGCCGGTCATAGCCAGAAGGAAGCCGACCGGCTCGGCCTCGGCCTTCGCTTCATGGCGCTCGCGCCGATGCGCATCATGCCGGAAACCGGCGTGGGCAAGGCCGGCGTCGACAGCGTCGCTGCCTATATGGGCATCCAGCCGGCGGACTTCATCGCCGCCATGACCGACATGCAACCCCGGCCGACGTCGGACGGGCGGTGGTCGCGCTCGCCACCGGCCAGCCGCAAGGCAGTTCCTTCATGGTGAGCGGGAGCGGGCTTGCACCGGCCGCTTGAGGCGCGCGTAATGCAACGCTCACTCGTAACCGCACAGCCCGCATGACAGACGCTCAACCACCTCTGGAACCAGCAGGCCAGCCGATCCTCGATCGGCTGGCCTTCGAGAAGGTCACGGCCGTCCATCGCCGCGAGCTCAAGCTGCATTGCTATCGCATGATGGGTTCGCTGCACGAGGCCAACGACCTCGTCCAGGACACGTTGCTTCGCGCCTGGCGCGCCAGGTCGGAGTTCGACGGGCGGGGTTCGGTTCGCGGTTGGCTCTACATGATCGCGACCAACGCTTGCCTCAACGCCATCAATGCGAGGTCGAGGGCGCGTCGCATTCTCCGGGAACTCGGACGGCCGCCCTCGCACGGGGCGGCCGTAGGCGGGCCCGTAGCCGACATCGCCTGGCTGGAGCCCTACCCCGACGCCGAGCTTCCAGACATTGCCGGCAGCGAGCCAGGTCCGGAAGCTCGTTACGAGAGCCGCGAGGCCGTCCAGCTCGCCTTCGTCGCCGCGATCCAGGATCTGCCGCCCAGGCAGCGCGCCGCGCTGCTGCTTGCCGACGTCCTGGGATGGTCGGCTGTTGAGACGGCGCGTTTGCTGGGTGGATCGACGGCTTCGATCAACAGTGCGTTGCAGCGGGCCCGTGCAACGCTGGCGGCGCGCTATCCTCAGGGACGGCCGGCCAGCCGATCACGACCCAGCCCCGAAGAAGGCCTGCTGCTCGAACGCTACATGCAGGCCTGGCAGGCCGCCAATCTCGACAGCTTGATCGAGCTGCTGCGTGAGGACGCCATCTATACAATGCCGCCTTGGCGCGAATGGTATCAAGGCCGCGAAGCGATCCGCGGTTTCTTCGAGACCGTCTGGCCGAGGTTTGGCGGCTTCCGCACGCTGGCCACCCGGGCCAATGCCCAGCCGGCGGTCGGGGTTTATTCCCGCAGCCACGATGGCCCTGAATGGCGGGCCCATTCCCTGCACGTGTTCGACGCAGCCGAGGGCGGGATCGCTTCCTTGACGATCTTCATAGGACCGCTCGGGCCATCTCTGTTCCCGGCCTTCGGCCTGCCACCAGCCTAACCTGCCCCTGGGCTAGCCTTATCGGTCGAGTTCCGGGAAATATGGGTCCGAGAAAAACCGCCGGTCGCGCTCGCCTTGCAGGCAGTCGATCGGTGTGTCGATGCGGATCGTCCTCGGATCCACCTTGGGATACTCGATGCCGCTGACCTCGAGGATCAGTTTGCGGCGAGTGGCGGTGGCGAATTCGGAAGCAGCATAGATCGGTAGCACGAACGAGCCAGGCCCGCCGGTGACGCATTCGGCATAATACCGGTCGAGATGGCTGAAGGTGGGTGACGGGCTGATCAGGATCGGCAGCCCGTTGATGACGATGCCCTTCGCCAGCGCCGCATCGCGTGCCGTCGTGACCGGCAAGCCGGTGTTGTTTGGGCCGTCGCCCGAGACGTCGATGACGCGACGTTTGCCGGTGAAGGCCGTGCCGTTGAAAAGCTCGACGCCGAAAGCCACTGCGCCGGAAATCGAGGTGCCGCGAAAGCTTCTGAACGGGCGGGCCGCGATCTTGTCGGCGAAAGCGTTGGCGCTCTCCTTGCTGTCGACGACCTGCCAGGCAATGACCGCATCGTCGCGGATGGTGCCGGCCCATTCGAAATAGGCGATGGCGATGCGGCCGGAGGTGCCGGCACGCACGGCGTTGATGAAGTCGGGATGGCGCAGCGCCGCGACATAGCCGGCGCGCTGCAGGGCAAACTCCCTTTCATCCATCGACTGCGAGATGTCGACGGCCAGCACCAGCTCGACATCGACGGCAAGTGCATTGGCCGGCGCGGCCACGGGTGCCGCCGGGGCGCAGGCAAGGCAGGCGAGCAGGGCGAAAGCGTCAAGCATGGCCGATCGGAACGTTCCCATCTGAACGATCGCGACAGTTTTTCGCCGCGATCGCGGCGAAATAAAGCTTGGTTTCTATTTCTTTCGGCCAGCCGAGGCGATGGCCGGGGGCGGTTCGATGGCCCCTGCCCTGATACGGGCCGGCTTGAGGGCCGGTTGGCCGGCATCCTTGACGATGGTCAACGCCCGCCGGAAGAAGCGGCCATTGTGCTGGCCGCGGCCGATATTGAGGATCGCGGCGTCGGGAATGCGCTTCTCCAGCATCGACAGCACTTGCCTCAGCGTCGGGCCGTCGAACGCGTCCAGCGCCTCGTCGATAATCACCCATTTCGGCCGTCGCAAGGCGAGCCTGGCAAAGGCCAGCAGACGCTGCTCGTCGTCGCTGAGCTCACGCTCCCAGCGCGCCGACCGATCGAGCGAGGACGACAGGCGCTGCAGCCCGACATCGGCCAGCACCTCCGAGATCTCGGCATCGGCCGCCTCCGCCGCGCCGTCTGCATGGTTGAGCACCTCGCGCAGCCTGCCGAGCGGGAAATAGGGGGTGCGCGGAACAAAGATCGGCGCTTCTCCGGCCGGCATGCCGATCCGTCCGCTGCCCCACGGCCACAGACCGGCAATGGCCCGGAAGAACAGCGTCTTGCCGGCGCCCGGATCTCCGGTGATCATGACCCGGTCGCCGGCGCGGATTTCGACATGCGGCTCGGCAAGCTTGGTGCATCCCTCGGGCGAGGCGATCTCGAGTTTCTCGAAGGTCAGGCTGCCGTCCGGGTTTTCGCCGAACGAAATGCGCCTTTCCGTATCGTGCAGCGCGTCGGTGTCGCCAAGCGCGATGCGGAAGTCGGCGACCCGCATCAGCGTGGCGCGCCAATCGGCGATGCCGCCGATATTGTTGATGAACCAGCGCAGCGAGGAATGAACCTGGTTGAAAGCGCCGACTGCCATCATCAAGCCGCCAAAGCTGATATCGCCGGCGAAATAGACCGGTGAGGCGACCAGGATCGGCGCAACGACTGTGATCCAGCCGTAGGTGTCGGTAACCCAGGAAAGATTGATCTGGGCGCTGTAGATGCGCCGCATGGCGCCCAGCACCATGCCGAGATCGAATTCGAGCCGGCGTCTGGCATCGGCCTCGCCATGCGCCAGCGCGATGGCATCGACATTCTCGTTGACGCGAACCACCGAGGAGCGCAGCTCCGCTTCACGCGTATAGCGATCGTTGTTGAAGCGGATCAGCGGCCGCCCGACCAACCAGCTCAACCAGGAGGCGGTGCCGGCATAAAGGATCGCCGCCCAGACCATGTAACCGGGTATGGCCAGCGAATGGCTGCCTATGTGGAAGACGAAGCCGGAAGACAGCGACCACAAGACGCCGACGAATGAGGCAAGCAGGATGCAGGACTGCAGCAGGCCGATGCCGAGGCCGGTGGAAAGATCCGAGAGATGCGCGACATCCTGCTGCAGGCGCTGGTCGGGATTGACGCCGATGGCGCCGGCATGGGCCAGCCGGAAGGCGCGCGCCGGCCGCATCCACTCGCCGATCAGATCGAGCGTCAGCGCCTCGCGCAGCTTCAGGCGGATCATCTGGTCGAGCCAGGTCTGGCCCACGTTAAACAGAAGCAGCCCGCCGGCTATTGCCGCAAAGACCAGAAGCTGATGCAGGAAGGCCTGCATGTCGCGCCGCGCCAGCGCGTCGAAGAACGGTTGGTTCCAGCGGTTGAGCAGAACCTGCCCGACGGAGGTTGCGACAATGACGGCGACGATGCCGATTGCGGCCCAAAACAATTGTTTTCGCACTGGCGAGGTGGTCAGCGCTATCTTGATTGTTGCCAGCTGCTCACGCAGGCTGCTGGCTTCGATCGACGCGGCAAGCTTCTGGGCGCTGGCCTCGACATCCGGATGATCAGCCATGAGTGAATCCTTGCATTCGGAAGCGGTGCTGAAGCCCGGTCATAGAAATCGCCGGTCATAGAACCGATTGCGTATGCCTTCAATCGGGCAGCGAACCCGTCCGCGACAGATAGGTGAGAAAAAGCCTGCGTCGGATCACGAACGCGTCATCTTGGCGGCGCCGGACGTTTGGCCCGCGACAGTCCGGCCAAGCGTCGGCGCGCCATGCGGCGAGAGAACCGGCACGAAGACGCGGCGGGACGCGCGCTGGGCAACCGGCACGCCTTGATAAAGCCGCTTCTGCGCCTCGACGACGATAACGCCCGAAAAGATCGGCCAGAAGCGCCGGCCGGCGCGTTCCAGCACATTGTGAAACTGCATCATGAAACGTCGCGGCGACGGCGGGAAGAACAGCGCATCGGACCATGCCGCCGGCGTGAAATTCGCTTCGCGCAGCAATTCAGTGAGCTGGCCGCGCGAGAACGGCCGGCCATTGCCGAAAGGCGTATGCTCGAAGCGCGCCCAGACGCCGCGCCGGTTGGGCACAACGATGACGACACGGCCGGCCGGCGACAGCACCCGCCAGATCTCGTTCAGCGTCTCGCGCGGGTTCTCGACATGTTCGAGCGAATGGACGAGCAGCATGCGGTCGATGCAGGAATCGACCAGCGGCAGTTCCTCGTCGAACACCAGCGCGGTCGCCGTCGGCCCCGTCGCCGGCCAGACCACCGCGCCCTGTGTTGCCGGCATGAAGGCAAAGACACGCTCGGCATCGCTGCCGAAGCGTTCCAGCCACGGCAAGGTATAGCCGAGACCGACCAGCCGCTCGTTGGGCACTACGGCCCATATCGAGGACAGCGCCATGGTGATCGAGCGTTCGGCCAGGCGGCCGAGCGTGGTCGAATAAAAAGAACGGAGATCGACAATGTCTGAATGCATGCGCGGAACGGTAGCTTCGAAGCAGTCCAAGTTCAACAAAGGCAGATGACATCGGCTGGCAGGCGCCCTATGTCTGCGGCAATAAAGGGAGAGATGCGATGCCGGTCGAGATCGAACAATTCATGTGCCGCAGCGACAATTTCGGCGTGCTGGTGCACGACCCGAAAAGCGGCCAGACGGCGCTCATCGATGCGCCCGAGGAGGCGCCCATCCTGGCGGCGATCAAGCGCACCGGCTGGACCCCGACGATGATCCTGACCACCCACCACCATCTCGACCATGTCGAGGCCAATCTGGCGCTGAAGGAGCGTTTCAAGCTGCGCATTGTCGGTCCGGAAGCCGAAAAGGCAAAGATTCCCGGCATCGACGAAACCGTCGAACAGGGCTCGGTTGTCCGCCTCGGCGACGAGCGGATCGAGGTCATCGCCACGCCCGGCCACACTGCGGGCCATGTCACCTATCATCTGCCGGCGTCGAAAGTGGCATTCGCCGCCGACACGCTGTTTGCGCTCGGCTGCGGGCGGCTGCTCGAATGCAAGCCGCCGGTGATGTACGAATCCCTGAAGAAGCTCGCGGCGCTGCCGGCCGACACGGTCGTCTATTGCGGCCATGAATATACGCTGGCCAACGCCCGTTTCGCGCTGACCGTCGACCCGACCAATTCGGCGCTGAAAGAGCGCGCCGCGAAAGTCGATGCGTTGCGCGCCGACGGCAAGCCGACGCTGCCGACGACGATCGGCGAGGAACTGTCGACCAATCCGTTCCTGCGCTGGCACGATCCGGCGATCCGCAGACATCTCGGCCTGGAGAAGGCCTCCGACGCCGAAGTGTTCGCCGAGATCCGCAAGCGCAAGGACAATTTCTGAGCGGCGCCAGGAGCTAGGGTCATGACCAGTTCCGCCGAAATCATCGCTCTGCTCGGCCTGAAGCCGCATCCGGAAGGCGGCTGGTATGCCGAGACCTTTCGCGACGGCGCGGCAGGCACGCGCGGCCATTCGACGGCGATCTATTTCCTCCTCGAGAAGGACCAATTGTCGGCCTGGCACCGGGTCAAGGACGCGGCCGAGGTCTGGCATTTCTATGACGGTGCGCCGCTGGCGCTGTCGATACATCGAGAAGGCGGTCCCGGCATCGAGGAGATCCTCGGTACCGGGCTCGCTGCAGGCGAGCGGCCGCAGATCGTCGTGCCGGCAGGCTGGTGGCAGTCGGCACGCAGCCTCGGCGAATGGACCTTGGTCGGCTGCACTGTGGCGCCGGGTTTCGATTTCGCCGCCTTCGAACTTGCCGAACCAGGCTGGCTGCCGGGAACCCCATAGGCACCTAGCCCAGCAGGAAACCCAGCGTGATCGCCAGCTGGCCGACGTAATACAGCGCCCATGCCGCATGGCGCACCCAAATGCGGTGCGGCGAGATGGCGGGCAGCAGGAACTTTTCCGCGGCATGCAGCCCGTCGGACAGGATGAGCAGGACGATGCCGCCAATGACCCCGACGCTGTTCAGGGTGAGCGCCGCAATGCCCATGGCAAGCAGTGCCGCGGCATGCACGCCAATCGGCAAACGCAAGGCGGGGCCGACGCGGCGCCGGAGCGCGAAAACCATCGCCAACACCAACACGGCCATCGCCAGCACGATCGCTGCTCGCCACGGCTCGGCCAAAAGCAGCCCGAGGCCGCCGCCGGCACGCAGGAACAGCACGACGTAAAGCACGTGCGCGGCAAGAAAACTGGTTGCGCCGCCAAGAAATGCCTTCTCGCCGTCGCGCGACAGGAGGGCGTCGCCGACGGCGCTGACGCCGAGTGCGGCGACGAGCAGCCATGGACCGCCCTGCTGCACGACCAGCACCGCAAGCATCGCCACCGCCAACGTCCTTGCCGCCGACCGCGAAAGGCGCGGCGGCATGCCGAGGCTGAACGCGTAAATCACCGCCGCCGCCAGCGAAAACACCAGCGTCGCATTGGCATTGGCATCGATGCCGCCGGGAAACGGCATCAAGCGTTTGCCTCGCTCGTAGCCCTCTTGCGCAGGAACAGCGATTTCGCCGCGAGTGCCGCGCCGCCGGTGATCAGCACGCAGGCGGCGAGGATGCGCCATGACGGCTGGGCGAAGCCGGCGGCGATCAGCACCAGGGTGGACAGCAGCGGCGCGGCATAGCTCGCCGCCCCCAGCACCTGGATGTTGCCGCGCTTGACGCCGATGTCCCAGGCATAGAACGCCGCCCCCACCGGCATCAGACCGAGGCCGAGCACGGCCAGCCACTGGCCGGCGCCGGCGGGCAGCACCGTCTGTTCAAGCAATAGGTGGCAGACCAGCGAAAGGACCGCGGTGGCGGCGCAGAACCAGGTAACGATGCTGGTCGGCACCGACGGGAAGCGCCGCGACAACAGCGAATAGGACGACCACAGCACCGCACAGACGCCGGCCATGGCGTAGCCGAAGGCATAACGCGCGTCGAAGGCAAGCCCGCCACCTTTGGTGACGATCAGGACCGTGCCGGCAAGGCCGAGCAGCGCGCCGGCGACGTGATTCCAGGCCAGCCGCTCGCCCGGCATCAGCGCCGACCCCAGCACGATCAGCAGCGGCCACAGATAGGCGATCAGGCTGGCCTCGACGGCCGGCGCATTGCGCAGCGCGGTGAAGTAGAAGAAGTGGTAGCCGAACAGGCCGGCAATGCCGATCACCCAGACCTGGCGCGGTATCTTCGCGGCGCCATCGGCTGCCGGCATCAACAGCCGGGCAACCAGCCCGACGCAAGTGCCGATCGTAAAGGTGATTGCCGAAAGCAGGAACGGCGGCACGGCGCCCGAAGCATCCGTAAGCAGCGCCAGCAGCGCCCACATGGCGACCGCGGAGAAGCCGATCAGTGTTGCGCGCGCCATACCCGTCGCCCCGTGCCCCGTTGGCGGCGCACCATCACGCCTATTCGTTTGCTTCGAACCGCTCCGCGCTGATCGTCAACGGACCGATTTGCGTGCTGACCGTGGCGCGGATCGGCGCATATACGCCGCTTTGGCCGACTGGTGCAAACGTCACCATGATGCGGCTGCGTTTCTTCAGGTAGTTCAGCGCTTTGCGGTTCTTGCGGTAACCGGCCACCGGCTCGAAGCCCAGCCTGCAAGTGACCGTATCGCCCTTGTAGCCGGCCACCGAAATCGACCCTTTGGACTCGTAGGTCAATTTGAGATCGGCCCGCATTTCGCCGTCATAGAGCTTCACCGTGCGCCCGCAGACCTGGTCGAGGCTGTCGGCATGGATGACGGTCGCGGCCATGGGGTCGAGGACCGATACGAGATCGCTGCCGGCCAGCGGTATCCAGTTGTTGGGATTGCGCTTCTTCGGCTCAGGCACGACCTTGGTCGAGGTGACGACGCCGTTGGCAAACCGGATGTCGATCATCGATGCCTTCTTGCCGGAGGTGTAGTCGGCGTGGAACGCTTGCGGCTGCAACCGCTTGCCCGAAACCTTGCCCTTCGACGAGATCGTACCTCGCGTATCGTCGAACAAAGTGGCGAGGCCGGCAGCGGAGACGCTGCCCTCGATCGAATAGGTGTCGCCCTCGTAATGGCTGGAGAATTTCGCTTTGGCCACGGAAAGGCCGAGGAACGATACCGAATACTCGCCCGTGAAGGATTGCGGCTCAGCGGCCGAAACCGTCGTCGACAGCGCGACGGCCATCAGCACGACCAGGGCATGGAGGAAAGAACGAGGCATGGCGGGTCCTTGGTTGTCGACCGGACGGGCGGCTCCGGTCTGGCATGTCCCTGTGCGACCGCTTATAGGCTGAATTCCGGCCTTAATGTGAAAGGCGGCGTCGGCAGGGAACGCTGGGGAGGGTCCAGGGCCAGAAAAAAACCCGCCTCGGCGGGCGGGTCGTCGGTGCGAATCAGCACCATACCTAAATTAGTAGCATAGCTGCCGGCACAAAGCAAGAACAAAATGCGGCCATCGACGAATTTGCGGATCTGCCTCGGCCCGGATGAGGGAAAGGGTTGCGGCTTCACTCCGGCTTGGGCTCCTCGCCCCACGAAAGTGGGGAGAGCGCAACCATCATGCGGTGGGCGAGGAACCCAGGTCTTGAGAGAACTGCGGGACAGCAATATCTCCTCCAGAAGAGGGCGATCAGCAGCTTCACTGACGACACCTACTCCGAAAGTGCGATTCCCCATCCCCGAAGCAACCCCCAAGCTTGACGCCTCGGCGAAATGCAACTATGGAACGCCAACTTTTTCCATGAGGCCGCCTGACCGAAACCGCGCGCCACCCGGCGCGGGTCGAATGTTTGGCCAGGACCGAGAACCGAAGGTTAGTATCATGTCCCGCACTTGCGAACTCACTGCCAAGGCAGTCATGTCCGGCAACAATGTGAGCCACGCCAACAACAAGACCAAGCGTCGCTTCCTGCCCAATCTCGTCAATGTGACGCTGATCTCGGAAGCGCTGAACCAGAATGTGCGCCTGCGCATTTCGGCCAACGCGCTGCGTTCGGTCGAGCATCGCGGCGGTCTCGATGCCTTCCTGGCCAAGGCCGATGCCAAGGAATTGTCGCAGCGCGCCCGCCTGTTGAAGAAGCAGATCGCCAAGAAGCTCGCCGAACAGCCGGCCGCCTGAGTTTTTCGGCGGCAGCCGCCTTCCAGGGCGTGACCCGGGTTCCGGATCGCGTTCCGCTGGTTCCATTACCCAGGATAAAAAAATGATCTTCCTCTCGCGGTACCTGCCCTTCGTGGCGGCCATGGCGCTCGTCGTCGTGGCCTCGAACATCCTCGTGCAGTTCCCGATGCAGGGTGCTATCGGCGGATTGTCGTTGGCCGACATCCTGACCTGGGGCGCCTTCACCTATCCGTTCTCATTCCTGGTCACCGATCTCGCCAATCGCCGTTATGGGCCGGCGGTGGCGCGCAGGATCGTCTTTATCGGCTTCATGACAGCGGTGATCTGCTCGATCGTCATCCCGCCGCTGCTGTTTCGCCACGGCCTGATCGAATTCGAGACCGCCGCCGACCGGCTGGTGCGCATTGCCGCGGCCTCGGGCGCCGCCTTCCTCACCGCGCAGTTGCTCGACGTCACCGTGTTCAACCGGTTGCGCCGGCAGAGTTGGTGGCGCGCGCCGATTGTCGGCACGCTGGTCGGCTCTGTCTTCGACACGGTGGTGTTTTTCACCGTCGCCTTTGCGGCGGCTTTCGCCTTCGCCGGACCGAACGACGGCTTTGCGTTGGAAACCGCGCCGCTGATGGGTGTGTTGCCGGTCGAGACGATGCGCTGGGTATCCTGGGCGCTCGGCGATCTCAGCGTCAAGCTGGTCATAGCGGTGGTGGCGCTGATCCCCTACCGGCTGCTTGCCGCCCGCTGGAGCCAGCCGGCACTGGCAGCATGATCCCGAAAAGTGGGAACCGGTTTTCGGACAAGATCATGCTCAAAGACTATCGAGCATGATCCCCTGGCTTCAACTGGACTCGGCAAAAACGCCTGACGGCGGACAGGAACTCCGCCTGAAGCGGCGCGGCGGCGAATTCTCGATCATGCTTGGCCCGAACGAGCTGATGAACAGCCGGCTCAGCGATTCCGAAGAGGCGCTTGCGAAACTGTCCTGCCAAAGGATTGCCGGCCGCCGGACCCCAAACATCCTGATCGGCGGCCTCGGCATGGGCTTTACCTTGCGCGCGGCGCTGGCCGAGCTCGGCGACGGTGCGCAGGTCGCCGTTGCCGAACTGGTGCCGGCAGTCGTGATTTGGGCGCGCGGCCCGATGGCCGAGGTTTTCGACGGCTGCCTTGATGACCGGCGCGTCAGCATTCGCGAGGCCGATGTCGGTCAGCTCATCCGTTCGGAAGCATCGACCTGGGACGCGATCCTGCTCGATGTCGACAATGGCCCCGAGGGCATCGTCTACAAGGCCAACGATGCGCTCTACAGCGCAGCCGGCCTGATCAGCGCGAGAGCAGCTCTCAAGCCCGGCGGTGTGCTGGCGGTCTGGTCGCAGGGCCCTGACGCAGGTTTCACCCGAAGGCTCAAGCAGGGCGGCTTCACGGTCGAGGAGGTCAAGGTGCGGGCTCACGGCAAGCGCGGCGCCCGGCACATCGTCTGGCTCGCGACCAAGGGGCAATAGGCCACCTCGCAATCCGGGCGGGCCTTGTGGTCACCGCCCGCCACGCCGACGAACCTCTACTTCGCCTTCTGAAGCTCGGCGGCGAGCGCCTGCAGCAGCCCGCGTGTGCCCTCCTCGCGCCCTTGCGCTGAATCGACGCCATCGAAGAACGCACCCTGTTCGGTATAGGTCAGGCGGGTGCCCTCGCCGGAAGGTGCAAGCTCGACCGTGGTGAGCGACGCCGACAGCGGCTGCGCCCCGACCGCCATCCGGTATGAAAATACGATGCGCCGGTCAGGGACGATGTCCTGGAACTGCGCATCGAGCCTGATCTCCGGGCCGCCCTGGTAGCTGAACCGCGAAACCTCGCCACCGCCGACACGGAAATCGAAGGTGAATTCGGCGATGGTGAACCCGTCGCCTTCGACGCGCCAGCGCCGCACCGTCGCCTTGTCGGCAAAGGCGAAGAAGACGCTCTCGGGCGATTGCGGATAGGTCCGCTCGATCGTGAAGGTCGAATGGATGACGGAGTGCTCGTCGTTAACCGGGGCAATCTGGTTCATTTCTTGTCGTCCTTTTCCTGCTCGTGGAGTGTTGCTTTCGGTTGGTCAGTCTCCGCCAGGATCTGGCCGAGACGGTCGAGCTGGCGTTCGGCGGGCGCGCGGCGATCCAGTCGGCGAGCGGGGCTAGCCCGCCGGGCTCGATCCGGCAGGTGCGCACGCGTCCGACCTTCTCGCTGCGGATCAGCCCGCACGCTTCCAGCGCCTGGAGGTGCTGGAGCACGGCGGCGAAGGTCATGCCGAACGGCTCCGCCAACTGGCTGACGGTGGCCGGCCCGCGGCTCAGCCTTTCCAGGATTGCCCGGCGCGTCGGCTCGGCAAGAGCCCGCAGGATGCTGTCGATCTCGGAATACTTAAGCATGGACTTGAGTATTTCGCCGATGACACCAACTGTCAAGTCACGACTAAAGTATTTTTGCAAATGGTGAGAGCCGGCTGGAAAACCCGCGACGCGGGTCATTGCCAGAGAAAATCGCCAGGGGAAATTGCAAGGGAAATTGCCTGCGCTGCAAAACGGCGCGGAAACGCCAGCGATGCTGTCAGCCAGCAGGCCGGTCGCGCGTCAATCCTCGTGCAGCACAAATTCCAGGTAAAGATTGCGCTGCAGGATCGAGTGGTTGTCATCGGACATCAGCGACACGATCAGCGCGCCATCGTCGCGGGTCCAGACGTCGAGCGCTTCCATGTTGTCGATCTGGTAGCCCATGTCGGCTTCGAGCAGCACCGGCCCGTCGGCGACGGCGCCCTTCTCGACGCCTTCGCCATAGATGCGCCGCAGCCGCATCTTGACGCCGCCGGCCATCGAAAAACTGCGCTCCAGAAGCAACAGGTCGCCGTCCGGCAGGAAGGCGCCGTCGGTGATGTCGAAATCGCCATTGCGCTTGACGGTGAAGACGCCCTTGTGCGGCCCTTCGATGATCGCGGCAAAGATGTTGCCGGCCTTGTCGAGGCTCTTTTCCGACACCACGACCAGTCCGCCCGCGTGCTGCCCGTTGGGACTGGCGCGGGTGACGGTCTCAAAGCCGCGATTGCGGCGAAGTTCCCAGGCTGGGATCAGGAAGTCCAATTGCCTGAACGGCACCTTCATGCCGTCCGGATCGATCTTGAACTCTGCGATACGGTGATCGCCCTCGAAACCGACCGTGGCAATACCGTCCTTGACCGCGAGGCCTTCGGCATCGACCGCCCATTTCTCGTCGATCGACTGGCCGGCCGCATCGACCATCTGCTGCATGCGAAAATTCTGGATGCCGGAAGGCCGCTTCTCGGCATCGTGGACGAGGGTGCCGAAGAACCAGAAGCCGGTGTCGGCAACGCCGATGAAATCGCTGCCGGGCTTGAGGAACCGAAGCGCCGAGAGCGCGCCGAAATCGCGCGTCGACGAGGTCATTTCGAGCCCGCCGACGAATTCGAGCGGCCCGAACTGTTTGTCCGGCCGGCCGATATGGAATTCGCTGATCGGCCGTGCCGAGATTTCGGCCGGCTCGACCGAGGCCAGGCCGGCAGCGATAGCCGGCGCCAAACTGATGCCTAACAACGCACTGGCGGCCAAAAGCTTCTGCCAAAAGCCGCCGCGGGAAAAAATCATCCGGCGCGCCGCATGCCGCCGCGCCGCGTGTCCCGCACGGTTTCCTCGGCGAACAGCGAGGCCAGCTGCTCGGTCATGGCGCCGGCCAGTTCTTCGGCATCGACGATGGTGACGGCGCGGCGATAGTAGCGGGTGACGTCGTGGCCGATGCCGATGGCCAAAAGCTCGACAGGCGAGCGCGTCTCGATGAGCTCGATGATGGCGCGCAGATGCCGCTCGAGATAATTGCCCGGATTGACCGACAGCGTCGAATCGTCGACCGGCGCCCCGTCCGAGATCATCATCAGGATCTTGCGCTGCTCCGGCCGCGCGATCAGCCGGTTGTGCGCCCACAGCAGCGCCTCGCCGTCGATGTTTTCCTTGAGCAGGCCCTCGCGCATCATCAGCCCGAGATTGCGGCGCGCCCGCCGCCACGGGTGGTCGGCGGATTTGTAGATGATGTGGCGCAGATCGTTGAGCCGGCCGGGGTTCGGCGGTTTGCCTTCCTTCAGCCATTTCTCGCGCGCCTGCCCGCCCTTCCAGGCGCGGGTGGTGAAGCCGAGGATTTCGACCGAGACGCCGCAGCGTTCCAGCGTGCGCGCCAGGATGTCGGCGCAGGTCGCGGCGACCGTGATCGGCCGGCCGCGCATCGAACCCGAATTGTCGAGCACCAGCGACACCACCGTGTCGCGGAATTTGGTATCGCGCTCCTGCTTGAAGGACAGAGGCTGCATCGGGTCGATGACGACGCGCACCAGCCGTGCCGGATCGAGATAGCCTTCTTCGAGGTCGAAATCCCAGGAGCGGTTCTGCTGCGCCATCAGGCGGCGCTGCAGCCGGTTGGCCAGCCGCCCGACGACGCCGGAAAGGTTGGCGAGCTGCTTGTCGAGGAAGGCGCGCAGTCGGTCGAGCTCCTCCTCCTCGCACAGTTCCTCCGCACCAACGGTCTCGTCGAAGGCCGTGGTGAAGACCTTGTAGTCGATCTCTTTCGGCAGATTGGTGAAGGGATTGTCGTTGCGGCGCGCCTCGCCGGGCGTCTCCGCATCGGCGTCGTCATCGTCGGAGAGATCCTCGGCGGTGGCGTCGGAGGCTTCCGTCTCGGCCGATTGCTCGTCGTCCGACGATGCCTCGGTATCCTCGGACTGCGACTGCTCGGAGCCCGAATCGTCTTCGCCGCCCTCCTCGCTCTGCTCCTCGCCTTGCGGCTGGTTTTCGTCGTTGTCCTCGGAGTCTTCCGTCTCCTGGTCGTCGCCGAGCTCCTCCGCCATTTCCATGGAGGCGAGCATCTCGCGCACGACGCGGGCGAACGCCTGCTGGTCGTCGAGCTTTGCCGACAGCCCGTCCAGATCGGCACTGGCTTTTTCCTCGACCCAGGGGCGCCAGAGATCGACCAGCCGTTCGCCGCTCTTCGGCACAGTGCGGCCGGTCAGCTTTTCGCGCACCATCAGCGCCAGCGCCTCCTCGATCGGCGCGTCGGCCTTGTCCTTGACGTCGGCGAGGTTGGCCCTGGCGTATTTGTCCTCGAGCATCGAGCCGATATTGTCGGCAACGCCCTGCATGGCGCGGCTGCCGATCGCCTCGACCCGGGCCTGCTCGACCGCGTCGTAGATGGCGCGGGCCTGTTTGCCTTCCGGCGCCAGCCTGGTGTGGATGCGCGTATCATGGCAGGCGCGCTTCAGCGCCATGGAATCGCCGAGCCCGCGGGTAATGGCGATATCCGCCTTCGATGCCTTCTTCGGCAGTTCGGGCAGCCGGGCGCGACTGCCGGCCAGCGCCGGCCGGTCCTTGGCGAAACCGACCTCGAGATCCTTGTCGCCGGCGATGGCGCGCATGCAGACGGTAACCGCGCGCTTGAAGCTGTCGGCCTCAGCGCCGGTCTTGGATTTGTTTCGTGTGTTGTCGCCCGGACCCGCCATCGAGACTCTGCTTAGCCCAGCACCACATTCGCCGCCGATTCCGGCAAATCTTCGCCGAAGGCGCGCTGGTAGAACTCGGCGACCAGCGAGCGTTCCAGCTCGTCGCATTTATTGAGGAAGGTCAGCCGGAACGCCATGCCGATATTGCCGAAGATTTCGGCATTCTCGGCCCAGGTGATAACCGTGCGCGGGCTCATAACCGTCGACAAATCGCCGTTGATGAAGGCCGAGCGCGTCATGTCGGCGACACGAACCATCTTGTTGACGATCTCCTTGCCCTTGCCGTCGCGATAATGCTTGGCCTTGGCCAGCACGATGTTCACTTCATTGTCGTGCGGCAAATAGTTCAGCGTAGTGACGATCGACCAGCGGTCCATCTGCGCCTGGTTGATCTGCTGGGTGCCGTGGTAGAGGCCTGTGGTGTCGCCGAGCCCGACCGTATTCGCGGTCGAAAACAGCCGGAAGGCCGGATGCGGGCGGATAACCCGGCTCTGGTCGAGCAGCGTCAGCCGGCCCGACGATTCCAGCACGCGCTGGATGACGAACATCACGTCCGGGCGGCCGGCATCGTACTCGTCGAAGCACAGCGCGACATTGTGCTGATAGGCCCAGGGCAGGATGCCGTCGCGGAATTCGGTGATCTGCAGCCCTTCCTTGACGACGATGGCATCCTTGCCGACGAGATCGATACGGCTGACATGGCTGTCGAGGTTGACACGCACGCAAGGCCAGTTGAGGCGGGCGGCGACCTGCTCGATATGCGTCGACTTGCCGGTGCCGTGATAGCCCGACACCATGACGCGGCGGTTATAGGCAAAGCCGGCGAGGATCGCCATCGTCGTGTTCTTGTCGAACAGGTAGTCCGGATCGATGTCGGGCACATGCTCGCTCGTCACCGAATAGGCCGGCACCACCATCTTGGAGTCGAAGCCGAATGTCTCCTTCACCGACACCGTGGTGTCGGGCAGGTTGGCGATGTCGCGATCGACCTTGTTCATCTCTATCACGTCTCCACAAGCGAAACGCCGCGTTTCGCTGGCAATCGATTTTGTTCGGGGGCGGTCTTAGAGCCTTTTCCAACCCTATGAAAGTTGGAAAGCGACACGAACCGTAAGGTCGCTCAGCACAAACCTGCCTGCTTGAGCACGCGATACGCCTGGAGCACATCGCGGAACCGGTCTTCCGAACCTCTGTCGCCGCCATTCGCATCCGGATGGTGGCGTTTCACAAGTTCCTTATAGCGCGCCTTGATATCCTTGCCACTTGCCTTTGTATCAAGGCCAAGCGTTTCCAGTGCCTTGGCCTCAAGCGGCTTGGCCTTGCGCTCGCGTGCTTCGCGCGGGTCCTTCGGGCCTTTGAACAGGTCGAAGGGATCGCGCATGCGATTGTAGTAGCCGGCACGGCCGGAACGCGCCTGGGCGAAGTCGGGCGAGGAGCGTGTCGAGGCGCCGTTGACGCCCATTTTCCAGGTCGGCCGGTGGCCGGTCATGGCTTCCTTCTGGAAGCGCGCGATCTCGGTATCCGGAACGCCCGAGAAATAATTGAAGCCCTTGTTGTACTCGCGCACATGGTCGAAGCAGAACTGGAAATACTCGCCTTCCTTCATCCGCCCGACCGGCGCGCGGTGGGTACCGGCCTCCTTGCAGCCATCCCATTGGCAGATCGGCGAACGCGACTTCAGCTCCGCGTCCTTCTCCGGGCGGATGCGAATCTTCTCGAAATATTTTGGGTACGGCTTCATCTCACCCATTTATGGGCCGTTCGCGGATGCGAAACAAGAATTGACATTTTCGCGATGATCGCCCTAACCGCTGAATCGCGGCATAAAACCGGCGAATGGCGAATTTTGTGCGATGACATAGATGTGGTGAAGGGAAGCGACGATGTCCATACAGGCAACGATGGAAGATAAGCTGAAAAAGGCGTTTTCGCCGGAACGGCTGGACGTCATCAACGAAAGCCATCTCCATGCCGGTCATCATCACGCGGATTCCGGCCATCACGCTGCCTTCGACGGCGCCGGCGAGACGCATTTCCGCATCCGCATCGTCGCGCCAGCCTTTGCCGGCATGAGCCGCGTCGAGCGTCACCGCGCCGTCAACGATCTGCTGGCCGAGGAGTTGAAGTCCGGCGTGCATGCCCTGGCGATCGAGCCGGCGGCGCCCGGCGAAAAGACCCGCTGGTAGATCAGCCGACGCTCGACCTCAAGAAGGCCATCACCGCTGTGGTCAATGCATCGCCTTCGGTGCCGAAGTCGCGATTGATCGACATGTGCGAATAGGCGCTGCCGTCGAACAGCGTGACCCTGGTTCCGGTGGCGCGCAGACGCCCGGCGAAGGCCTCCGCGTCCGCCGCGCGGGCTTTCGCCCGTGAATGGGCGATGAAGGTCGGCGGGTGCTTGCGGCCTTCCACATAGGTGACAGGCGACAGCGCGCGCCACTGCGCCGGATCGGGAAAGGCGCGGGCATAGACCCCTGCCATGCCGCCGCTCCTGGCCAATGCCTCCAGGTCGTAAGCCCTGGTGTCGTCGAGGACCAGCGCCGCGACCCCGGGCAGGCCGCCGCGCAGGCCGGTCAATGCGACGAGATGGCAGCCGGCCGAATGGCCCATCGCGACGATCCGGTCCGGATCGCCGCCATGCCTGGCGATGTTGGCGCGGACGTAGCGATAGGCCAGTTCGACATCCGCCGCCTGGGTGGCGACGTCGGCCTCGGGCAGCATCCGGTAGTCGATCGAGACGAAGCAGAAGCCATTGTCGAGCAGGAATTGCGGCTTGGCATTGACGTTGCCGCGACTGCCGACCCGCCAGGCGCCGCCATGGACGAAGAAGACGACCGGCAGGCCGCTTGCGCCGTCGCGGGAATAGATGTCGAGCTTGGCCGGCCCATAGTCGAAGGTTTCGGGCGACGGCGAACGCAGCCGCAATGCCGCCGCCTGCCCCGGCAACAGCGCCGCCATCGACACCAGAAGCAGGCTTCGCCGATCGATTGTCATAGACTCCTGACCGCCCACAGGTGCCGCAAGATGCGCGCTGTCATTCGCCAAGCATTACCGGCTTGATCCTCAGCCGCGCGATTCGGTTCTTGTCGCGCTTCATGACGACGAAGCGCTTGCCGTGAAACGTAAAGGCCTGCTTTTCGTCCGGGATCGACTGCGCCTCGTGGATAACGAGGCCGGCAATGGTGGTGGCTTCCTCGTCCGGCAGGTGCCAGTCGAGCGCCCGGTTCAGGTCGCGGATCGGCACCGTGCCGTCGACGACGACGGAGCCGTCGGCCTCCTGCTTGACACCCTGGATGTCGATATCGTGCTCGTCGGCGATCTCGCCGACGATCTCCTCGATGATGTCCTCCAGCGTCACCAGCCCTTCGACCTCGCCATATTCGTCGACGACGATGGCGAAATGCGCCTTGCGGCGCAGGAAGGCGTTGAGCTGCTCCTGCAGCGTCGTGGTGTCGGGCACGAACCACGGTTTAGATGCGATCTTCATCACGTCGATCCGGGAGAAATCGTTGCCGACCTCGTTCAGCGCGCGCAGCAGATCCTTCGCGTGCAGCACGCCAACAATGTTGTCGAGCGAACCCTTCCACAACGGCATGCGGGTGTGCGGGCTCTGCAGGATCTCGCGAACCACCGCTTCGGGCGGGTCATCGGCATTGACCGAGCGCATATTGGTGCGGTGGACCATGACGTCCGACACTTCGAGCTCCTCGAGGTCGAACAGGCCGCCGATGCGGGCGCGGTCCTCGCGCACCACCTGGCCGTCGCGGCGGAAATCGTCGACGGCGCCGCGCAGTTCCTCGCGCGCCGAGCGCTGCGGCTCGATGCGCTGCAGCTCATAGCCGAAGGCGGCGAGCAGGTGCCGGCGCAGGACGAAGCCCAGCAGGCCTAGGCCGGCGAGCACTGCAGCCGCGATCCAGCCGGCCTGACTCATCCCGGGCGGCTTTCCTGCCGACCCGGATGGTTCTCCCTGAGGAACGCCAGCACTTCCGAGGCCGGCACATCCCTGGCGATGAAGGCCTGTCCGACGCCGCGCGTCAGGATGAAGGTCAGCGCGCCGCGCGACACCTTCTTGTCCTGGGTGATGAAGGAGAACAGCTGCTCGGCGTCGGGCAATTCGCCCGGAATGTCGGCCATGCGCCAGGGTAGGCCGACGGCGCGAAGATGCGCCTCGACGCGCGCCGCATCGTCGGGGCTCGCCAAATTGAGCCTTGAGGAAAAGCGGTGCGCCAGCGCCATGCCGATGGCGACGCCTTCGCCATGCACGAGCCGTGCGCCGTCATAGCCGGTCGCCGCCTCCAGTGCATGGCCGAAGGTGTGGCCGAGATTGAGCAGGGCGCGGTCGCCGGTCTCGAACTCGTCGCGGGCAACGACGTCGGCCTTGGCACGACAGGCCTCGGCGATGGCCGCAGCCCGCTCCGGCCCGCCGGCAAACACTTGGCGCCAGTTTTCTTCCAGCCAGGCGAAGAACTCCGGCCGGTCGATCAGCCCGTATTTGGCCAGTTCGGCATAGCCGGCGCGAAACTCGCGGATCGGCAGCGTGTCGAGCACTTCGGTATCGGCCAGCACCAGCTTGGGCTGGTGGAACACCCCGACGAGGTTCTTGCCGCGCTTGCTGTTGATGCCGGTCTTGCCGCCGACGGAGGAATCGACCTGCGCCAGCAGCGAGGTCGGAACCTGCACGAAATTCATGCCGCGCCGCGCGATGCCGGCGGCAAAGCCGGCCAGGTCGCCGATGACGCCGCCGCCGAGCGCGATGACGACGTCGCCGCGCTCCAGCTTGGCGGCCAACACGCCATCGACCACCTCTTCGAGATGCGCAAAGCTCTTGGTCTTTTCGCCTGGCGGCAACGTGATGACGGCATGTTGGATGCCACCGCTTGCCAGGCCGGCCGCAAGCGTCGCGAGATGCGCGGCCGCGACGTTTTCGTCGGTGACGACCGCCGCCCGCGTCCCCGGCAGACGGCGCGAAATCTCGGCGCCGGCGCGTGACAGCAGGCCGGGACCGATCAAAATATCGTAGGCACGCTCGCCAAGCCCGACTTCGACAGAGACCGTTGCATCAGCGCTCACGACCGCACCTCGTCAATGTCGGCAATGCCGAGATGGCCGCGCAGCGCGTCCACCACTTCGGCGGCAATGATCTCCTTGCGGTCGTCGCGGGTCGGCACGATGACATCGGCCGCGGCATAAACCGGGTAGCGTTCCGCCATCAGCCGTTCCAGCACGGCGCGTGGATCGGCGCTTTTCAGCAGCGGCCGGTTCTGTTTCTTGGAAACGCGCTCCATCAACAGGTCGATCTCGGCTTTCAGCCAAACCGAAACGCCATGGCTGGCGATCGCCTCGCGCGTCTGCGCGTTCATGAAGGCGCCGCCGCCGGTCGACAGCACCTGCGGCCCGTGCTCCAGCACACGCAGGATGACGCGCTGCTCCAGTGCTCGGAACTCCGCCTCGCCATAGCGCTCGAACAGGTCCGGGACGCTCATGCGCGAAACAGTTTCGATCTCCTGGTCGCTGTCGATGAAGGGTAGTGCCAGCATCGCCGCCACCTTGCGGCCGATCGCCGTCTTGCCGGCGCCCATCAGCCCGACAAAGACGATGGAACGGCCGCCCAGCCGGCCGAGCAGCGCGGCATGGCTCTCGCCCGGAGGATTTGCTGGTAGCGCGTTCATGCTTCTAGGGCCTCTTTGGCGGCGTATCGACATCAAAAGCCTGTTTGCGTCAAGCGCGGCGCAACCGGGACTATGGGCTTCACCCTTGAATTGGCCGGATTGGCGTCTCATAAGGGCACAGGGTTGGAAATGCAGAATAAGACGACGGGCGAAAATTAATGCCAACACTGTTTCGCTTTGTCGTGACGCTCGCGATTCTGGCCGGCATTGTCTATGGCGCGATGTTCGCCCTGGTCATGTTCGTCGAGCCGAGAAAGGCGGAAATGAGCGTGCGTATCCCTCCGGAAAAGCTCAATCCCAAAAAATGAACAGCGCCGCCCGCATCGAAGCCTTCCTGGAGATGATGAGCGCCGAGCGCGGCGCGGCCGAAAACACGCTTTCCTCCTACCGCCGCGACCTCGAAGACGCTTCCGCCGGGATCGGCGGTGGGCTTGCCGCTGCCACCAGCGCCGACATCCGTGCCTATCTCGACGACATCGCCGCGCGCGGCTTTGCCGCCAGCTCGCAGGCGCGCAAATTGTCGGCGATCCGGCAGTTCTTCCAGTTCCTCTACGCCGAAGGCCTGCGCGGTGACGATCCGACCGGCACGCTGGACAGTCCGAAGAAAGGCCGGCCGCTGCCTAAGACGATGAGCGAGGCCGATACCGGCCGGCTGCTCGACCGCGCGGCGCAGGAGGCGATGGACCCCTCCATGCATGACGGCGACAGGCTGGCGGCGCTGCGCCTGCACGCGCTGGTCGAGGTGCTCTACGCCACCGGCTTGCGCGTTTCGGAGCTGGTCGGCCTTCCCGTGACGGTGGCACAGCGCGACGACCGCTTCTTCATGGTCCGCGGCAAGGGCAACAAGGAGCGCATGGTGCCGCTGTCGGCCAAGGCGCGCACCGCGATGCGGACATGGCTTGCCGCACGGGGGGCGGTGCCGGCTCTTGCCGACAGCCCGTTCCTGTTTCCGGCTGCCTCCGACAGCGGCTATCTCTCGAGACAGGTCTTTGCCCGCGAGCTGAAAGGGCTTGGCGCTCGGGCCGGCATTGCCGCGGCGAAGATATCGCCGCATGTGCTGCGCCATGCTTTCGCCAGCCATCTCTTGCAGAACGGCGCTGATCTCAGGGCCGTGCAGCAGTTGCTCGGCCATGCCGATATTTCAACGACGCAGATCTACACGCATGTGCTGGAGGAGCGGCTGGTGCGTCTGGTCAACGATCATCATCCGCTTGCCGACTAGGCGTCATGTCGCTATGTGAGAACGACGTTCCACCGCGCCCAGCCTGCATTTTCAGGCTTGCGTCAGTCATTGCCTTCCGACTTGCCGGTCCGCCCAAGAATGTACAATTACCTCGATTTCGAAAAGCCTGTGCAGGATCTCGAAGGCAAGATCCTTGAGCTGAAGAAGCTTGCCGAGAACGGCGAGGCGGTCGATGTCGGCGATGAGATCGCCCGTCTCGAGAAGCGCTCGCGCGATGCGCTGCGCGACGCCTACAAGGCGCTGTCGCCGTGGCAGAAGGTGCAGGTGGCGCGCCATCCGGACAGGCCGCATTGCATCGACTACATCAAGGGCCTGCTTACCGATTTCACGCCGCTCGCCGGCGACCGCAATTTCGGCGAGGACCAGGCGATCGTCGGCGGCTTCGCCCGCTTCCGCGGCGAGCCGGTGGCGATCATCGGCCAGGAGAAGGGTTCCGACACGGCAAGCCGGCTGAAGCATAATTTCGGCTCGGTGCGGCCGGAGGGCTACCGCAAGGCGGTGCGGCTGATGGAACTCGCCGACCGCTTCCAGATCCCGCTGCTGACGCTGGTCGACACGGCCGGCGCCTATCCCGGCGTCAACGCCGAAGAGCGCGGCCAGGCGGAAGCCATCGCCCGCTCGACTTCGGCCTGCCTTGGCCTGAAGGTGCCGTCGATCTCGGTGGTGATCGGCGAAGGCGGCTCGGGCGGCGCCATAGCAATCGCCACCGCCAACCGCGTCTACATGCTCGAACACGCCATCTATTCGGTGATCTCGCCGGAGGGCGCAGCCTCGATTCTGTGGCGCGACACCACGCGGTCCAAGGACGCGGCGACCAACATGAAGATCACGGCGCAGGACCTGCTGGAGCTGAAGATCATCGACGCCATCATTGCCGAGCCGCTCGGCGGTGCCCATCGCGCCCCCGAAACGGTGATTGCCGCCACCGGCGACCTCATCGCCAGGACGATGAATGAATTCTCCGGCGCCAACACCGACTTCCGCGAGCATCGCCGCGAGAAATACCTGGCGATGGGCCGCAATCTGTAACATCCGGCAGGCACGCGACCCGAAATGTGGCGGCGTGAACCAGTTTCGCCACAAAAATGCCGCCGCATTCGGCTCAGTGAGCTTAACGCAAGGGGACGCGCCGCTTGATTGCGGTAAGGAATTTTCAAGGTTAACAGGCTTAAGGTCCGTCAGCGGTCGGTTTAGCAGCTGCGGCATCCGCGGCGCAGAGATGAAGACGATAGCCATATCCATGTTTGCCAAGCTTGCCCGCACCGGAGTTCTGATCGCTGCGATCGGCGTCGCCGGCTGCAATGACGCTTCGATGAAGGATTTTGCGCCGCAAGCCAACAAACCGCTGCCGGACAAGATCCTGGCCGAGATGAAAGCCAAGGGCATGGTCCGCACCTCTTCGGTGATGGCCCGCATCTTCAAGGAAGAAGGCAAGCTCGAAATCTGGAAGGCCAAGACCAACGGCCGCTACGACCTGGTCGCCAGCTACGACATCTGCAAATGGTCAGGCAAGCTCGGGCCAAAATTCACCGAAGGCGACCGCCAGGCGCCGGAAGGCTTTTACACGGTCCGCCCGGCACAGATGAACCCGCGGTCGAATTACCACCTGTCTTTCAACATCGGCTACCCGAACGCCTATGACCGCGCTAATGGCCGCACGGGTTCCAACCTGATGGTCCATGGCGCCTGCTCGTCGTCCGGCTGCTATTCGATGACCGACGCGCAGATCGAGCAGATTTACGCTTTCGGCCGCGACGCCTTCCAGGGCGGCCAGACCGAGTTCCAGATCCAGGCTTTTCCGTTCCGCATGACCGCCGCCAACATGGCGCGCTATCGCAACGACCCGAACTACGAATTCTGGAAGATGCTGAAGGTCGGCTACGACAATTTCGAGGTCACCAAGGTGCCGCCGAAAGTCGACGTCTGCGAGAAGCGCTACGTCTTCAACCAGGTTGCGGCCGACGGCTCGACCTTCAATCCGACCGGCGCTTGCCCTGCGACCACCCAGCCCGATTCGCTGAAGAGCGCCATCAACGCCTATCAAAGCACCTATGAGGCGGCCTTCAACGGCGCCGTCAAGGCCAGCGTGCCGGCACCCAAGCCGACCATCGCCGGGATCAAGGAAGCCAGCATCGTTTCCGACTGGTCGAAGCGGCGTGCCCGCGGCGAACGCGTTCCGATCGAGCCGCCCTCGCTCAACCCGGACGGCACGGTGGCCGAAACGGCGCGCATGGGCCGCATCGATTCGCCGGCGGGCCGCAAGATGGCGGCCCTCGACGCCGAAAAGGCTGCCAAGCAGAAGGCCGAGGAACAGCGGCTTGCCGCGATAGAAGCGGCGAAGGCAGCGAAAGCGGCAGCCAAGGCACAGGCCTTGGCCGAGAAGGAAGCTGCCAAAGCCCAGGCGCTCGCCGAAAAGGAAGCTGCCAAGACCGCCGCAGAGATGCCTGTCGCCACTGCCACCGTAGCGCCATCGGACGCCGCCCCGGCAGTCGAAACGCAGGCTGCGGACGCCGAAAGCACGGCGACAAGGTTGAAGAAAAAGCTGCTCGGCATGTTTGGCGGCTGAACTTCATGCTTGAACAAGAAGATGGGGGCCAAGAAGAGAGGCCCTCAACCAGCCCCGCCGCCGTCTACGACCTCAAAGGCCTGAACTGCCCGTTGCCCGTGCTCAAGGCAAAAAAGCGCCTGGCCACAATGCAGCCGGGCAGCCGCCTGTGGCTCGAAACCACCGACCCCCTCGCCGTCATCGACATTCCCGCCTTCTGCGCCGAGAGCGGCCATCGGCTGGTCGAGACAACGGCGATGTCAGCCGGCCACCGCTTCCTGGTCGAGCGCGGCTGAGCGCGTGATCTCCCCCCTCGAGGGGGAGATGTCGCCGAAGGCGACAGAGGGGGTTGCCTCGGCTGGCGCGACGCCATGTACGACCAAAGAGAAAGTTGGCGCTTCACGCGCGGCAACCCCCTCTGGCCTGCCGGCCATCTCCCCCTCGAGGGGGGAGATCAGCCGCTTCACCGCCCGGCGATGGCCAGCGGATTGCTCTCCAGTGCCGCCCGGTCCGGCGTGTCGATCGACGGCTGGTTGGTGAAGGCGGCGAACAGCCGGCGGACATAGTCTTCCGGCATGTCGAGCGTGATCAGCACCAGCCTGGTGCCGCGCTGGCTGTCCGGCCAGGCCGGCAGTTGCACCGGCGGATGCAGGATCTTCTGCACGCCATGGATAACCAGCGGCCGCGACGGGTCTTCTGCAAGCTCGATGACGCCCTTCATCCGCAACAGGCGCTCGCCATGCGCCGAGCGCAGCAGATCGAGGAACATCTCGATTGCCGAAAACGGCACCGGCCCGTCGTGAACCAACGAATGCGAACGCACGCGGGAATCGTGCCTATGGCCATGACCATGATCATGGTGATGGTGATCGCCACCGTCATGCCCGTCGTCATGATGCCCGTCGTCATCATGCCCGCTGTGGTCATGCCGGCTATGGTCATGGTCGTCGCCGGCTTCTTCGCCCAGCCAACGCTGCACATCGACCGATTTGGTGGCCGGATTGTAGAGGCCGCAATCGAACAGAGTCGCGGCGCTTGCCTGACTCGCGTCGAGCACCACGGCGCCCGGGTTGAGCTGCCTGAGCCGCGCCCGCAACGCCTCGACATCGCCTGCATCCGTGGCCAGGTCGGCCTTGCTGAGCACGATACGGTCGGCGACCGCCACCTGCTTCACCGCCTCGACATGGGCATCGAGCGCCGCATTGCCGTTGACGGCGTCGACCAGGGTGATGACGCCGTCGAGCCGGAAGGCCTGGACCAGGGCCGGATGCGCCATGATCGACTGCAGCACGGGGGCGGGATCGGCGAGCCCGGTGGTCTCGACGACGACGCGGGCAAGCCGGTCGATGCGGCCGGTCTGCAGGCGGTCGACGAGGTCAGCCAGCGTGTCGACCAGCTCGCCCCGCACCGTGCAGCAGAGACAGCCGTCGGAGAGCTGGATGATGCCGTCGGAGGCCTGCTCGACCAGGAGATGGTCGATCGCCACCTCGCCGAACTCGTTGATGATGACGGCGGTGTCGGCGAGCGCGGGATCCCGCAGCAGCCGGTTGAGCAGCGTCGTCTTGCCGGCACCGAGAAAGCCGGTGAGCACCGAAACGGGGATCGGGAAGCCGGCCATGCGGCTAGTTCAGCGCCTTGGCCGGCTGCTGGACCTGCGCGGCGGTGGCGGATCCGGCCACAACTGGCTCGGCGCCGGCCGGCGGCGCCCGGTCCGGCCGCCATGTCGGCAGCGGCACGTCGGCATATTCCTGCCCGGAGGCGTCGAGCATCGCCTTCGGCTTCGGTCCCGTGGCGCCGCCAAGGCCGACGGCGATCAGCGTCGGTACATGGTCGAGCTTTTCCTGATAGGGCGATTTCGGCACGTCCTTGCCCTTGTCGCCGACGGCGGGTGCGGTTTCCGACTGCTCATCGACCGGCTTCTTCTTGCAGATTTCGTCATTCATGTCGTTGGCCGACATGGTGTCGCCATAGGCGGGCAGCGCCGCTACCGTCAGCCAGCTCGGCGCCGGCGTTGCAAAGCCCTGGTCGAGCAATTTTGCCGCCGCCTCGGCGCGGGTGACGGCCGATTGCTCGCCGAGCACCACGGCGACCAGGGTGCGGCCGTTGCGGGTCGCCGAGCCGACCATGTTGAACCCGGACGAGCAGACGAAACCCGTCTTCATGCCGTCGGCACCCGGATAGCGGCCGATCAGCAGGTTGTAGTTGGAGATCGCCTTCTTGCCGACGGCAAGGCCTTCGATCGAGAACCAGGGGGCATATTGCGGAAATTCCTTGCGAATCGCCATCACCAGCAAAGCGAGATCGCGCGCTGTCGTATACTGGTCCGGCGAATAGAGCCCGTTCGGATTGACGAAATGGGACCCGCTCATGCCGAGCCTCTGCGCTTCGGCGTTCATGCGTTCGGCGAAAGCCGCTTGCGAACCGCCGATATTCTCGCCGACCGCCATGGCGATATCGTTGGCCGATTTGACCAGCATCATCTTCAGCGCATTGTCCAACCGCATCACCGAGCCCGGCTTGAAGCCCATCTTGCTCGGCGGCTCGCCGGCGGAATGTTTCGTCACCTTGATCGGCGAATCGAGCTGGACCTCACCCGCGGCAATCGCACGAAACGCCACATAGGCGGTCATCAGCTTTGTCAGCGAAGCCGGGTACCAGCGCCTGAACGCCTCCTGGTGCTGCAGGATCTTGCCGCTGTTCAGGTCGAACAGGATTGTCGGATTGGCCAAGGCAGGCCCGGCCAGCGACGCAAGCGCCACCGTGCCCGCCACCAACAGTTTGAGGAAATGCCTGTAGCGCATCATGAAAACCGAAATAGCCTCTTGCCGCAGTCCCACCTGGCTCCGTAAGATTTCGTTACACGATCGCCAGGATAATGGTCCGGCCCTCTGTTCCCGGACCACAGTCGCGGTGCTATTTACTCTATGTGACGTCAACATGGCAAAGTGCTGCCGATCACAATGTGGAAGCAGCAGCACAATGCAAAGCAGCGTGCATGGTTGCAAGGCAACAGGCACAATTGCAAAGCAGCAGGCCAAGACCGCCTGCTCCAACAGCGAAATGGAACCATCATGCCGATCCTGAACCGAGCCGCCGAAATGCAGGACGAGGTGGCCGGCTGGCGCCGCCATTTGCACCAGACGCCGGAGCTGAATTTCGACGTCTTCAAGACCGCCACTTTCGTCACCGAGAAGCTGAAGGCTTTCGGCTGCGACGACATCGTGACGGGTTTGGGCAAGACCGGCGTCGTCGGCATCATCCGCGGCCGCCACGGCGAAGGCTCGACCATCGGCCTGCGCGCCGACATGGATGCCCTGCCGCTCAACGAGATCACCGGCAAATCCTATGCCTCGACCGTCCCCGGCAAGATGCACGCCTGCGGTCATGACGGCCACACCGCGATGCTGTTGGGTGCCGCCAAATACCTCGCCGAAACGCGCAATTTCGCCGGCTCCGTCGCGGTCATCTTCCAGCCGGCCGAAGAGGGCGGCGGCGGCGGCAACGAGATGGTCAAGGACGGTATGATGGAGCGCTTCGGTATCTCCAAGGTTTTCGGCATGCACAACATGCCGGGCCTGCCGGTCGGCCAGTTCGCCATCAGGCCGGGCCCGATCATGGCGGCGACCGCCGAATTCACCATCACCGTCAAGGGCCGGGGCGGCCACGCGGCGATGCCGCACGGCACCATCGATCCGATCGTCATCACCAGCCAACTCGTCGGCGCATTGCAGACGATCGCCTCGCGCAGCACCGATCCGGTCGAGGCGGTGGTCGTCTCGGTGACGAAATTCCACGCCGGCGATGCCTATAACGTCATTCCCGAGACCGCCGAGATCGCCGGCACCGTACGCACGCTGAAGAAGGAGGTCGCCAAGAAGGCCGAAGAGCGCATCCGCGCGCTTTGCCAAGGCCTGGGCGCTGCCTTCGGCGCGACAATCGAGGTTGATTACAATGCCAATTACCCGGTCACCTTCAACCATCCGGAAGAGACGGTCTTTGCCAGCGACATCGCGGCCGACGTCGCCGGCGACAGCTATGTGCACCGCGCGATCCAGCCGGTGATGGGCGGCGAGGATTTCTCCTACATGCTTGAAGCGCGGCCGGGCGCCTTCATCTTCATCGGCAATGGCGATACCGCCGGCCTGCACAACCCAGCCTACGACTTCAACGACGAGGTCATCCCGCACGGCATGAGCTATTGGGTGAAGCTGGCGGAAACAGCGCTGGCGGCGTAGCCGTTCGGCATTGGCTTACGGCCCGCTCTTCGGATCCTCGACCTCCAGCGCTTCCATGACCGGCGCCAGCTCGTTGTCGTCGGCGGGTTGCGGTTCTTCGCCTGTCCTCGCCTTCTTCAGGGCTGCCTCGATCGCCTCCTGGATATTGCCGAGTTCGTCTTCGCGAACCTCGTGGCCATAGCCGGCAGCGTCGGCGTCCTGCTCGAATTGCTGCGCCAGAACGGCGACGCTCACCTCGCTCTCGGCAGGCAAATTGCCGACATTCTCCTGCAGCCACGTTTGAAAGAACTCTTTGGTGGCGCTCATGCGGTGTCTCCTTCGGGACACTAAAGCGCGCCGGCGTCCCGAAAGTTCCGCTATCCCGACCTCTTTGGGGCCTGCTCCCACATTCGGCCAGGCGGCGTTGGCGCCGCCTGGCTCGGCTGCTTACTGGCTGACAGCAGTCGTCGGTTCGCACGACACGTTCGGGTTCATATCCGCGAACGCGCCGGTCGGGTTGCCCTTCCAGGCCCAGACATGCAGCTCATAGAACGGACCGAGGCCATAGCGATTGGGCGCGCTGTTGAAGTTGAACAGATGCCCATCGAGCGAGGCCGGGCCTTTCGAGGTGATGTATTCGACCGCGATCAGTTTTAGCGTGCCGTCGGCCATCGGCTCGTACATCACCGCTTCCGGCTTGGCGACATCGACAGCGTCGTCCTTGAGGTAGCCGGGATTGACGTAGTGGATGCCCATGGCGCCGCCGGTGATGCCGCTGGCGCAGGGGATCGGCGCATAGCCCTCGGCGGTCGCCGCCGCCACATTCTCGAAGCGGCTGTTGGCGGCGCGTACCTTGTCGGCCAGCGGATTGGGACCGGACGCGGGCGCTGCCTGATGCGCCTGCGCCAACGCAGTGCAGGCCGACAGCAGCGCCGCGGCAGCGAGAAGTCTATTGCGAAAGTTGATTGTCATAGTCATTCCATTCTTCTTGAAAAGCACAGCCCGGCTGGCCGCCGGAGGTAAGGAGGTCCGGCAGGTGGGCGCTGTGGCTGTTGTTGCTGGGAGATCCCTATCCCGATGCGACGAATGCAGGGGAAGATCATCCCTTCGGCAGATACGGGATCGTCCCAGCCAGATCGGAGTTGTCGATCAGCTGGAAACGGCTGTCGCTGCCGCCCTGACGGGCCGAAACGAACGGTGCGTAGGCAGGATCGTCGGTGAAGGCGCGCGCCGCTGCCTCGGTCGGGAACGCCATCAAGGCAATCAGCGTCGTGTCGAGCGGCTTGCCTTCGAGTGTCTTCACATTGCCGCTGCGCGACAGATATCTGCCGCCGTGCTTGTGAACGAGGTCGTGGACCGACGCGGCATAGGCCGGCATCCACTTCGGGTCCCTCACCTTGATGTCTGCGATAACGTAAGCGGTCATGGGTCATGTCTCCTGGTCGTGCACAGGGGTATCCCGTGCAGCGGCAGAGGGGTCGCACGGCAAGGGTCGCGCCAGCCAGTCCGCGATCTGTACTGGTGTGGTACAGTTTCTGTACTCGCCGCGTCGCTGGGAAAGGCCTATGGTTCCGGCGGAGTTTGAGGGGAAGGCAACATCGTGACCCAGTCCGGATACAAACAGTTCTGCCCGTTATCGATGGCCGCGGAGGTGCTGTGCACCCGCTGGACCATGGTTCTGCTTCGCGAATTGGTGGCGGGCTCGACCCGTTTCAACGATCTGCGCCGCGGCGTCCCCAAAATGTCGCCGACCCTTCTGTCGCAACGCCTCAAGGAGCTCGAGCTGGCCGGGATCGTCGAGCGCAAGGAGGTGCGCGGCGAGAAAGGCATCTTCGAATACCGGATGACCGAGGCAGGCAAGGATCTGCGTTCCGTTGTCGAGGCGATGGGCTTTTGGGGGCAGAAATGGGTCGAGTCGCGGTTGTCGCTGAAGAACCTCGATCCGTCGCTGCTGATGTGGGACATGCGGCGCAACCTCAATGCGTCGCCGCTGCCCGATGGCCGCACGGTGATACAATTTCTGTACCAGGAGCTCCCCGCCTCGAAACGGTCGTGGTGGCTGATCGTCGAGAAGCACGGCGAGGTCGACCTCTGCTGGTACGACCCGGGCTTCGATGTCGATCTCTACGTCTCGACCGACCTGCACACCATGACCGAAATCTGGATGGGACTGATCACCGTCGAGAAGGCCGGGCCGAAAGTCATCTTGACTGGCGACCAGGATATCGCGCGCAAAATGCAGACCTGGCTCGGCCTGAGTCCGTTCGCGGTGGAGCCGAAGCGAGCGGCCTAACTGCCTCTTGGCGAAACGATCCGAAGCGGTTATGTGTCGGGCCGCGTGGTCCCGTAGCTCAGTAGGATAGAGCGGCAGATTCCTAATCTGTAGGTCACAGGTTCGATTCCTGTCGGGATCACCAAAGTTTTCAATAACTTAGTGAATTGGTGCCGTACTTTTTTGCCAATTGGTACGGCACCTCGTCTATGGCACGAGCGGCGAGGGTTATTGGACCTCTGAGAAAGTTGATTGGATTGTCTACTGTTCGCACGAAGGGACGATCACGCTTGGCGGGTCAATAACAGCAATCGCCCCATCAAAACTCCCTTGCGGCTGATTGGAGTTAACGTCCGCTCCGGGTTGGGAGTTGAATGGCAGCTATCCTTGAACCAGCTCCTTTGACCGGACGGTCTGAAACCGGCCCAAATCGCCGATGCAGAAATTGCAGGGTGAACGATCATCCCTTGTCCGCTGGCTGACCGCTTGTCGTCAAAGGGATGCGGGCGATGACCTTGATCTCGAAATCGAAACCCGCGAGCCAATTGACGCCCACTGCCGTCCAGTTCGGGTAGGGAGGTGCGCCGATCTCTTCCGCGCGGACAGCCAGCACCGTTTCGATCTGTTCGTCCGGGTTGGTGTGGAAGGTGGTGACGTCGACAACGTCATCGAAGCTACACCCGGCGGCGGCCAAGACCTCACGCATATTGGCGAAGGCCCGCCGAACCTGATCCTCGAATACGGGCTCAGGCGAGCCGTCCTCACGGCTCCCGACCTGACCCGACACGAAGAGAAGATCGCCAGAGCGAATGGCCGCGGAATATCGATGAATATCGTATAACGCGTGGCGTTTGGCCGGGAAAATGGCGTCACGTGCAGGCATTTCGTATTCCTTTCTGTCTTAATAACGGCGCCGGGCCGGAGCCTGGGGCATCAACGGGCGGAGCTGCATGCCGGTGGCCTGCGGCTCTGGATCGGCGGCACAGGTTGGGTCACAGCCGCGCCAGCTCCTCGTCGGTGAAATCCGCCGCAACCGCGATGTCCTTCTGCCGGTCGAGCTCCTCGATGCGCCCGCCGAGTGCCTTGCGGATGCCGGCATAGGCCTCGGCACCAAGCACCAGCCGTTTCGGGAGTGGACCATCCTGATCGGCAAGCCGGATCATTGCGTCCGTCATGCGGTCGGGGTCGCCCTTGATCACCCATGAGACACCCAGCGCCTCGCGGATCTGACCGGCGGGTGTTCCCTCATAGGCCGCGAGCGGCTTGGTCCGCGCGAGATTGCCGCCGAACCCGGTCCGCGCCGGCCCAGGTTCCACAAGGCTGAATTCGATGCCGAAGGGAGCAGCCTCCTGCGCCACGGACTCGACGAATCCCTCGATACCCCACTTGGTCGCGTGATAGAGGCTGAAAGCCGGATAGGCGATCTGGCCTCCCTCGCTCGATACCTGTAAAATCCGGCCGCCACCCTGGCTGCGCAGATGCGGCACCGCCGCCCGGATGAGTGCGATCGAGCCGATGAGATTGGTGTCGATGATGTCCCGGACCTGCACATCGCCAGCCTCTTCAGCCGCGCCGAGGAGGCCATAGCCAGCATTGCTGACGACGAGGTCGATCCGAGCGGATGCCGCGAAGGCGCGGTCGACCGCGGCGCGGACCGAGCTCTGGTCCTTGAGGTCCATTGCGACGATGCGGAGCCGTTCGGGGTAACTTGCACGCAGGTCGGGAAGTGCGTCCTCGCTGCGGCTGGCACCGACGACGCGGTCTCCCCTGATCAGGGCCTTCTCCGCCAGCAGCCGGCCTAGACCAGAAGACACACCCGTTATGAGCCAGGTCTTTTCCATTTCTCATTTCTCCAATTGATCCAGGCGGGAGATAGGGCAGTCGCATTGCGCGCATTAGCCGTTGAAATCGGCATGGGATAATGCAAAATCCCCATCAATGCCCCGCCCGTCGCTCAACGATCTCACCGCCTTCGTCACCGTTGCCACACATCGCAGCTTCCGCCGCGCAGCGGACGAGATCGGCACGGCACCTTCCACATTGAGCCATGCGATGCGTGCGCTCGAGGAACGCATGGGCGTGCGACTTCTGAACCGCACCACACGCAGCGTCTCGCCGACAGAAGCCGGGTTCCGGTTGCTCGACCGTCTTCAGCCGGCGCTCGCCTCGCTGGACGAGGCGCTCGACAGCGTCGCGGGGTTCCGGGGCAATGTCGCGGGCACGGTCCGCATCAACGCACCGCGATTGGTGGCCGGGCTTCTCGTTCGCCGGGTCCTTCCGCAGGTGGCGGAGCGCCATCCGGACGTGACCGTGGACATCGTCGTCGAGGGGCAGCTCATCGATATCGTGTCCAGCGGGTTCGATGCCGGCGTACGCCTCATCACATCAATTCCCAAAGACATGATCGCCGTGCCGTTTGCACGCGCGTTGACGTTCATCTGTATCGCGTCGCCCGCCTATCTCGATCGCTTCGGGGAGCCGGGAACGCCCGAGGAATTGCAACGCCACCATTGCATCGGCCACCGTATGCCCAGCGGCAAGCTCTATCGATGGGAGTTCGAACGCGCAGGCCAGGAACTGGTGATCGGGGCAAACGGCCCCATCGTCCTTGATGACGAGGAACTGATGGTCGAAGCTGCAATAGGGGGTCTGGGCATCGCCTATGTGGCGGATTGGGCCGCCGAAGCGGCGTTGTCCGATGGCCGGCTGCGCAAGGTCCTGACCGCGTGGACGCCAGCACCGGAAGAAGTTGCGGTCTACTACCCCGGACATCGAGCCGTACCGCCCGCACTGCGAGCTTTTCTCGACGTAGTCAAAGACCTGCGGAAGAAAGAACCTTAACTGGATCACAAACGACGCCCTCGCGCGGAACAGCCGCTCTGCGGACAAAGCTAACCTCGCCACCGGTTCCTTGGCCATACGCGTCTGAAGTTAGTCCGTGTGTCTGAGCTGGGCTGTGTGGGCGCCTACCCACTGTGTAAGACATGGCGCAGGAAAAGGACGCCTTTGACGCTAACTCCTTGGCCGATAATCAGGCGGTGACTGGCTGCATCAGTTCGAAGATGTTGCCCCAAGGATCGGAGAAGAACGCGATGCGGCTGCTGATCGCCGGAACATCGAATGGCTCATGCACGATTTTCACGCTACGGCGCTTCAACTCGGCAACGGCCTTGTCGACGTCGTCCAGGCGAAGGCAAAGGTGATGCCACCCCGACAGGCCGAGGCTGGCGCCAAGATCCGCGTATACGGGGCGCTCGGCAGCGCCGGGGCCTGCCAGAAGTTCAAGGCGGAAGCCGTCATCCACTGCCGGCGAAAGAAAGACGAAGGTCATATCGTCGCCAGACGGTACGGTATCCACGACGCTGAAATCCAGCTTTTCGGTGTACCACGAGATCGCGGCATCGCGGTCAGGCGCTCGGAGCAAAGAAGGGTCGCATCAGGTCATAGCGCGAACGGCAGGTTTCGAAACGCGCCATGAGGGTCAGCAAATGGCGCTCCTGTCCTGCTGGTGCAAGCGTTTCCCCACCCCGCACCGTACTGCGGTCGGATTCAGGCATCTTGCCGGAACTCACGATAATCGTCATCCTTGCCGGCCCGACGGCCAGCGTACCGACCGGTCGTCACGGAGCCCGCCCTTGCAAGAAGACGATGACGGAAACGCATTCCAACAGGCGATCCTCGCTTCGGTGGTTCGCTCATCGCTCGACTGCGTGATCGTCACGGACGAAGCCGGATTGGTTGTGGAATTCAACGCGGCGGCCGAGGCGACCTTCGGCTATTCGCGCGCTGAAGCGGTCGGCAGACAGATCTCGGAGCTCATCGTCCCGCCGCATCTGCGCAAGGCGCACGCAAACGGGCTTGCCGCCTATCTTGCGGGTGGCGCCCCGCGGTTGCTCGGGCGTCGCACAGAGCAGACTGCCATGCGAGCGAACGGCACCGAGTTTCCGGTGGAACTCACGATCACCGAAGCCCGGAGCGGCAAACGTCGTTTCTTCACGGCGAGCTTGCGCGACCTGTCGCAGCGCCACGCTGCCGACGCAGCTCTGCGAGCCAGCGAAGCCCGCTTGGCGGCATTCATGAAGCATGCTCCCGTAGGCATGTACCTGAAGGATACCGACGGACGCTATCTGGTCGCCAATCCGGAAATGGGAAAGGTCTTCGGCCGGCCAGCCGAGAGCGCGATCGGACTAAGCGCGGCCGACATTTTCGGGCCGCAGGAGGCCGCGATGATCGCGGAAAACGATCGCCGCGTGCTGGAATCGGGACAGGCGATTGCAATCGAGGAATTTCTAAGCAACGCGGTCGATTATGCCTGGAGCCTTGTCGTTCGCTTTCCCGTGCTGTGGGCCGATCAGCAACAGGCGCGCATCGGCGGCTTCGATATCGACATCACCGAGCAGAAGCGCGCGGCCGAGCGCCTGCAGCAAAGCGAGCGGCGCTTCCGAGACCTCACTCACCACCATCCGGTTCCGGTCGTGTTCATAGACTCGCGAACGAGGCACCTGATTACCGCAAATCCCGCCTTCCGCGAGATCATGGGTATAGGCCCGCGTGACGAGGACCGCTTCCGCCAGCACCGCTGGTTCGCCACACGGGAAGACTATCGGCGCATCAGGGCCCTGTCACGTCAGCAGCCGCGCGCCGACGGCGTGGAGGCTCAACTTCGGCGGCTGGACGGCTCCGTGTTTCCCGTGTCGCTGAGTTGGCGCCACATCGAGATGGACGACCGACCGGTGATCGTCGGCAGCATTCTTGATCTCACCGCAACCAAGGCGGCTGAAGCCGAACTGGCGCGGTCGCGCGAGGCATTGGCGCAGAGTGAGCGGCTCAACGCACTTGGTTCGCTGCTTGCCGGCGTTTCGCACGAACTCAACAACCCCTTGGCGGTCGTCGTCGCGCAGGCCCAGTTGCTGGAAGAATTTCTAGCCGGAACCGCCCATGCACAGCGGGCCGGCAAGATCAGACTCGCCGCCGAGCGCTGCGCGCGCATCGTGAAGACTTTCCTGGCAATGGCGCGACAACGCCAGCCGGAGCGCCGCAGTACCGACGTCAACGATCTGATCCGCGCAGTTCTTGACATCGCCGGCTACGGTTTGCGCACGGCAGGCATCGAGGTGCAATGCCGGCTCGCCGAGGGCCTGCCGCCTTTGGAAGTCGACCCTGACCAGATGCATCAGGTGTTCTACAACCTGATCGTCAACGCGCAACACGCCCTGCAGGAGATACCGGCACCGCGGCGGATCGAGATCGAAACGTCGCTTGAAGGCAATGACCTCCAGATCGTGATCGCCGACAATGGCCCCGGTGTGCCCGCCGAGATCCGGAACCGCATTTTCGATCCGTTTTTTACCACCAAGGCTCAGGGCGCGGGCACCGGGATCGGGCTCGCTTTCTCGCTCGGCGTGGTGCAGTCGCACAATGGGCGGCTGACCCTGCTTGACCGTGCGGACGGCGCGCATTTCCGGTTGCTGTTGCCGGTGGAGGCCTGCACTTCGTCAGATTCAGTCGAAAGTGTTGCGGCTCACTCGGTCGCGGACATCGGCTGTACCGCCCTTGTGGTCGATGACGAACGGGAGGTTGGAGAAACGGTGGCAGAACTACTAGAGGCTGAAGGTTTTGCCGTCAGGATCGTCGAGGACGGTGCCGGCGCCAAGGCAGCGCTGATGAGTGCTGTTTTCGATGTGATCTTTTGCGATCTGCGGATGCCGAACATCGACGGCCCCGCCTTGTTCGACTGGGCCTGTCAGGCAACCCCGGGCATAGCGGAGCGATTCGTTTTCGTTACCGGCGACACGCTCGGCGGCGCTGCGGCGCGCTTCCTTGAACGGGCCGGTCGACCAGTTGTCGAGAAGCCATTTTCGCGCGACTCTATCCGCCGGGCACTAAGCTCGTTGGCAGACGTTCCGCGCTAGCCAACGACCTCAGCACCTCTAAGCGCGAACGTCTGGTGTGATGCCCGATGCGCGTTCGTAGGCATCTCGCTGTTACATCGCGGTGACAAAAACACCGCCACGGTGGCGTCAATCGGTTACCAAGGGCAGTAAATATCTCCGGCCTTCTGGGAGGAGTGGCGTGTCAGCGTCCCAGAGGCTGCGTGGGCGTATCGCCGGTTGGCTGTTAGCGCGGCGACTGGATCGCTCCACGCCTCGCAAGCGGGATAGCGAAATCTCGTGAAGGCAAAGTCGAGCTGCGTTTTCCGTTCTGTATCGGCGACCGGCGGCGACTGGGAGAGACGGATACCATGCACATGGGGCGTCTGGAAGGTGCCAGGACATGGACGCGGGGCGGCCCGCGCGCAGGCGCTTGGTCGAGCGGTGCAATGACCACGCAGCGCCACCTCGCAGCGATCATGGTTTGCGACGTGGTCGGCTATTCGCGCCTGACGGAGCGCGACGAGCGCGGCACGCTCGAGCGGCTGAAGGTCTACCGCAAGGACCTGCTCGAACCGCTGGTCTCTGAGCACCAGGGTCGGATCGTCAAGCTCACCGGCGACGGCATGCTGTGTGAATTCGCGAGCGTCGTCAACGCGGTGGCCTCGGCGATGGCGATCCAGCAGGCCCTGGCAGAACACGAGGCGGAGATGCCCGAGGAAGAGCGGATTCGCTTTCGCATCGGCGTCAATCTCGGCGACGTGGTCTGCGAGGAGGACGGCGACCTCTACGGCGACGGGGTCAATATCGCAGCCCGCCTCGACGGCATCGCCGACCCCGGCACCGTGGTCGTCTCAGGCACCGCCTACGACCACCTTCAGGGCAAGCTCGACTGCAGCTTCACGCCGCTCGGCAACCTGCGCCTCAAGAACATCGAGCGGCCTGTGCGCGCCTACCGCGTCGAGACCGACGCCGGCGCCTCGGTGGCTGCATCGCCTCCGCTGCCCGCGAAACCCTCGATCGCGGTTCTGCCTTTTACCAACATGAGCGGCGATCCCGACCAGGAATACTTCGCCGACGGGCTGGTGGAGGACATCATCACGGGATTGAGCCGGGTGAACTCCTTCTTCGTGATCGCCCGCAACTCGTCGTTCACCTACAAGGGCCGGGCGGTGGACCTGCGCCAGGTCGGGCGCGAGCTGGGCGTCCGCTACGTACTCGAAGGCAGCATCCGCAGAGCAGGATCGCGGGTGCGCATCAGTGGGCAGTTGGTGGACGCGATCAGCGGACACCATGTCTGGGCCGACCGCTTCGAGGGCGACGTGAGCGACATCTTCGACCTGCAGGACAAGGTTACCGAGAGCGTCGTCGGCGCTGTCGAACCGAGCATCCGGCTGCAGGAGATCAAGCAGGCGCGCATGAAGCCGACCGACTACATCGGTGCCTACGACCTCTACCTTCGTGCGCTGCCGCGCTTCTACAGCATGACGCGCGAAGGCTTCGCCGACGTGCGCCGGCTCACCAACGAGGCGCTCAGCATCGACCCAGACTTCACCCTGGCGAAGGCACTCGGTGCCTATATCCGCAGCCGGTCGGTGAGTCAGTGCTGGCACGAGCCCGACGATATCCGCGTCGCCGTGCGCATGGCCCGCGAGGTGCTGGCGGACGCGCGAGACGACCCGACAAGCTTGCGTTTCGCCGCGCAGGTGATCGCCTACAGCGCCAAGGATTACGAGACGGCGCTGGACACGATCGAACGGTCCCTGCTCCTCAACCCCAATTCGGCGCAGGGCCATACGGGCAGCGGCTGGGTGAACGCCCATTCCGGCCACCCCCTCGTCGCGATCGAGCACTTCCACAGGGCAATGCGGCTGAGCCCGGTCGACCCCGAGAAGGGCATCGCGCTCTCCGGCATCGGGATGAGCTACCTGATGCTCGAACGCTACGAGGAAGCGCTGGCTTGGGGAGAACGAGCGCTGCGCGAGATGCCGAATTACGGCTCCTCGCACCGGGTGGTGATCATGGCGCTGGTCAAACTCAACCGGCTGGACGAAGCGCAGGCGGCGGCGCGGCGGCTGATGGAGGCGTTCCCGACCTACACGCTCGGCCTGCAGAAGCAGATCAACCCGTGGCGGGACAAGGTGTTCGCCGAGCACTACGTCGAAGCGTTGGGTATTGCCGGCGTGCCGGAGTGATCGTCGCGGTTGCAAAGATGCCCGCTCCTGCGCGTCACGTCCGGCCAGGCGACGCGCCCCTTGATCCCGCGTCGCTTCAGGAAGGATAGTTCTCTGGCCGGCTTGTCGAGGACCGAGCGTGTAGAGCAGCTGTGAACAGCCGGCGAGCTCTCGTGGCACTTTCGTAGGATGGCGTTTCGTGGTGACCCCAAAATTGACCTTGGCGGAAATTCGAACCAAGATTACCGTCGCGGTGCGTCCGTCAGGCGGACGCGGGTAACGCCGGAAAGCATTTTCGTCGCCGCCTATCTGTTGGTGTAGATCGGCCCCGCGTTGTCACGCCGGCAAAGACGATGGGCCGAGGCTTGTCATCATTTGGAAGTTCTTCGATGCACAGCGAAATCGCTTGCAGTTCTGCGAAGCGATTCGCAATTATCGCCGCAATCCACGTCCCACCTGGAGGCTCCCATGGCCGAGGTCCTGCTGTTCCACCACGCACAAGGGTTGACTCCCGGCGTGCGCGCGTTCGCTGACGACCTGCGGGCAGCCGGGCACACCGTGCATACGCCGGACCTGTTCGACGGACGCACATTCCAGAGTATTGACGAGGGTCTCGCCTACATCGGTGAGATCGGGTTCGACGACATGCGGGAGCGCGGCGTCCGCGTCGCCGGCGAACTGACGCCCGAGCTCGTTTACGCCGGATTCTCGTTCGGGGTACTGCCGGCGCAGAAGCTCACACAGACACGACCCGGTGCCTGCGGAGCCCTGCTCTTCCACTCCTGTCTGCCGATTAGCGGCGAGTGGGCGTTCGGACCCTGGCCGGACGGCGTCCCGGTCCAGATCCACGGTATGGATAACGACCCGATCTTCATCGGCGAGGGCGACATCGACGCCGCTCGCGAGATCGTGGAGAAGGTCGAGGACGCGGAGCTGTTCCTCTATCCCGGCGACCAGCACTACTTCGCCGACAGCTCGCTGCCGTCGTACGACGCTGCTGCCAGCGCACTGCTCACGCGGCGCGTGCTCGAGTTCCTGGACCGTGTCTGACCATGTCGGCGAGGGCCTTATTGAGGAGTATTGGCAGTTCTCGTCAAATCTCCATAGGGTCGAGTTCGCGATCACCACCCGCGCGTTCGTTCCCTGGAGGGCTTCCGGACGCCGGCCCCGGCGCACGGCACCTCTCACAGAGGGCCGGCATCTCCTCCACAAGATCTGCCAAGGCATTTCCTCGAACAAGTGGCTGCTTTGGGGTCTCGGTGCTGGTTGCCGTGAATGTCAGCTATCAGGCAGCATAATATGCTGATGAAGGTACAAATTCCTAATCTGTAGGTCACAGGTTCGATCCCTGTCGGGATCACCACGTGTTCAAGAGGTTACCTGACGGTTGCGTCGGTGCTCGGCTGTGAACGCGTGCGAGGAAGTCGCGCACCAACGCAAGCGCCTCATCGAAATGGGTTTCCAGTAGCCAGTGGGCGGCGCCATCGAGGAGATGGAGCTCTGCTTGCGGCAAGTCGCGCTTGTAGGCGCGGGCCGATGCGGCCGGCATGTAGCCATCCTCAGGACCCCAGACGATCAGTGTCGGTGGTTGCCGTTCGCGCAGATAAGCCTGGTATTTCGGGAACCAGTTAAGATTCGCCTCCAGCTTCTCCATCAGGCCGACCGCGAGCCGCCGACGGGGCGGCGTGTCCATCAGAGGCCAATGGAGTTTCCACAGATCCGGTGGCACGCGCTCGGCCACGACCTCGCCAACCTCACCGATGAACTCGTGCCGGAAGCCCTCCTCGCTCACCGCTTCTTCCAGCGGGCGATGCTTGTCGGGCGTCTTGTCGTTCCAATACGCCTTGATGGCTGCGTATTTCGGGCCAAGCACGTCTTCGTAGATGTCGCCGTTCTGGATGATAAGCGCGGCAACGCGCTCCGGATAGGCGATGGCGTGGCGCAATCCGATCTGCGAGCCGTAATCGTGCAGCCAGAGCGCATAGTGGGACAGGCCGAGCGTGTCCGCGAAAGCCGCCAAAAACCCGGCATAGGTCTCGAAATCGTAGCCGAATGCAGCCATGTCGGGCGTAGCGCTATAGCCGAAGCCAGGAAAGTCCGGGGCGAACGTGTGCCAGTGATCAGCCAGTCCGGGCATCAGCCTTCGAAACTGATAGGAGGAACAGGGATAGCCGTGCGGCAGCAGAAGCACGGGAGCGTCGGCCGGCCCTTCCTCGCGAAAGAAGACAGTAATTCCGTCAACTCTGATTTGGCGGTGTCGCAACTTTGCCTCCTCGATTGAAAGGCTCCGAAAATGACTGGTAACCTCCCGCATCCCGTTGTGAGCGCCTGGACCCGAAACTCATGATCGGGTCGAGGGTTCCCGGTCGCGGCCGGTGGAAGCGACCAAGGAACCCCGCCGCCGATCAGATCGTTTGGCGATATCTGGCCAGATCAACCTGAGGCAGATATGCCGCATGCTCGCAATCGCATGGAGCCGAACATCGGCAAAGTCTGCCGTGGATTCGGGGCTTGGCGCAATGCTGCGTGACGTCGATTATGTCCTGCAAAAACTCGACTGGATGCGCGCCGAAGGCATCTGGCCCAACGGCTTGCGATATCTGTGGACCGATGCATTCGGGGTCGTGCTCTACGTCTCGCTTTATGCGGAACTTGGCGAAGAGCGCTGGCTGGACGAGGCCGAGCGGCTGGTGGTGGATGTCGAGCGTGTGCTCGGCCGCCGGCGCGGATTGAGGATCGGCGAAGCGGCCGATCGCGACGGCCAGTATTTCCACTATCTGGCGATGTGGCTGTTTGCCCTGGCGCGTCTCGGCGATCTGAAGCCGGAATACCGCGAACGCGGCATTGCGCTGGCGCGGGACATTCACCCGGCGTTTGTGGTCCCCGGCCGCGGCGTGATCTGGAAGATGCAGGAGGATTTGAGCGGTCCTTACCCCGGCTACGGCCTCGGCAGCATGGATGCCTATGACGGCTACGTCTCTTATCGCATGCTCGACGAAGAGGAACTGGCGCCCGAGATCGCGCAGATGCGTGACCTGATGGAGCGCGATTGGCGCACACTCGACGTCGACCAGGACCTCGGCCTCGGCATGATGCTGTGGCTCGCCCATTTCTTTCCCGACGAGCCGTGGGCCGAGGCCCAGACGAGGCGTTCGCTACGAACCCTGGAAACGATGTGGGTCGACCCGCCCGGTTATTTCAGCCGCGCGCCATGGCTGCGCGATACCAAGTTCGCCTTCACCAATTACGGCGTATCGCTCGGCCTGCAAGCCGCCGGCATCTGGCCGGGGCGTGTCGATAGGCTGAATGCCTTCTTCGAGGACTGGCGCTCCGGCGACGAATACGACCGCGAGGCGATCACCTGGGTGATGGCCTGCACCTCGCGCCTTCCCGGTGCTTTTCTGACCCGGGGTGGCGGGACAATGACTGAAAGAAGCAACCAAGCTCGGGAACGTTCCCCTGCTGGCGCGGTTGTCGATGGAAGTGCATCGAGACGCAAGGAGCGCGGTTGAAATGGCCATTCTCTTGGGAAAACCGGGAAGCTGTTGGGCAGCGGCAGCCAGATCCACGAACTATCCCCAGCTCGAAGGTTCGATCCGTGCGGACGCCGTTGTCGTGGGTGCTGGAATTGTCGGGCTGACGACGGCGCTTCGCCTTTGCGAGGCAGGCCGGTCGGTGGTCGTCGTTGAAGGCCTGCGCACGGGCGGCCAGGTGACCGGCCGCTCGACGGCCAAGATCACCACGCAGCATGCACTGATCTATCGTCATCTCATCGACACTGTCGGCCGGGAGTTGGCCCAGGTCTACGCCGATGCGAATTCCGCCGGCGCCCGACAGATCCGCGATTGGGTTCGCGAGTACGCCATCGCCTGCGATCTCGAGAGCAAGGACGCCTACACCTACACCTGCGATGAAAGCCGGCGCGCGGAGGTCGCGGCCGAGGCGGAGGCCGCCCGCCAGGTCGGGCTGGAGGCCGAGATCCTCGACCACGCGCCGCTGCCTTTCGAAACGGCCGCCGCGCTACGGTTTTCTGACCAGGCGCAGTTCAATCCGGCGATGTATCTGGTTGGCCTGGCGGAAGCGGTGACGGCCCATGGTGGTCGGATCTTCGAAAACAGCCGCGCCACGTCGATCGACGAGGCAAGCCGCTGGCGCATCGTCACCGATGGCGGCGCCGTTGATGCCGGGCATGTCGTCGTCGCCACCAACATGACGGTGAAGAGCCCCATCGGCATGGCGAACCGGACGCAACCGCGCTGCCACACCGCCATGGCCTTTCGGATCGACGATCCCCTCACTGTCGACGGCATGTTCATCGGCATCGACGATCCGACGCATTCCATCCGCACGGGCCACGATGCCGAAGGGCCGCTGCTGGTCGCGCTCGGCCCCAAGTTCAACACCGGCTGGGACGGCGACGTGGCCAAACGGTTTGTCGAACTGGAAAAATGGGCAAGAAAGAACCTTTCGGTCGGCGACGTCGCGTGGCGCTGGTGCAATGAGGATTATGATACGGCCGACAGGATTCCATATGCCGGCGAGCCCGATCCCGCCAAGGCAGCCGGCTTCCACATTGCCACCGGCTTCAACGCCTGGGGCATCACCAACGGGACGGCCGTGGGCACGATGATCGCCGACCTGATCTGCGGCCGCCCGAGCCCATGGCAAAAACTCTACGATCCGGCCCGGGCCTATCCTGAGGACTTCCACAAGAACGGCCGCAGTCAATCGATCGTCTCGAGCACCCACGACATTGCGCCTGGTATGGGGGGCGTGATCGTCAGGGGAGACGAAAAGATTGCGGCGTGGAGAGACACCGAAGGTGCACTCCAGGCGGTTTCGGCGACTTGCACCCACAAGGGCTGCACCGTAACCTGGAACACTGCGGACCACACCTGGGATTGTCCCTGCCACGGCTCGATCTTCGCGGCCGATGGTTCGGTCATCCACGGCCCTGCCCGAAAACCGCTTGCCCAGATTACGTTGTGAAGGCGGCGACCGACGCCGCCCGCGTCACGCCGGCCGTTCGTAGGTTCCGACCAACTCCGTCTCCTCCAATGCGTGTTTCTGGGCTTGCTTCCAGACCTGATGCACGCCCGCCTGTCCCGGTACGCTGAGGCTCGGCACATCAAGCGCGGCCAGCCGGAAATGGTAATGATGGACGCCATGGCCTACGGGCGGCTGCGGGCCATCGTAATAGGCATTGCCGAAATCGTTGGTGCCTTGCCTGAGTGCCGACGGACCGGGCTTGCCGTCTGCTGCCTCGGCGAGTTCACCGGCATCGGGTGGGATGTTGAATACCGCCCAATGCCCGAAAGTCCCGCTTGGCGCATCGGGATCCAGCACGACAAGAACAAGGCTCTTGGCACCATCCGGAACACCGGACCACTTCAGTGGCGGCGAGACGTTCTGGCCGTCACGCGTATACCTTTCGGGAATTTTTCCGCCTGCCGGGAACGCCGGGCTGATAAGGGTGAGTGGCATTGCTGTTTCCCCAAGAAGATTGCGACCAAGAAACCCGCGCCGGCGCCGTTCACGCCGCTTGCTGAGCTTCGGCGACGCGTCTGATCTCTCCTGGCAGGGATTCCCAGACCTTGTGCATCTGTCCTTCTCCGACATGATGGGCAAGCACCTTGGACACGGCCCTGAATGCATCCTTGGAATCGACCGGACGGGTGAATTCAAGCTCCGCCTTGATCTTGGCCAGAAACTCGTCGAGCGACCGCACCTTCTCGGGAGCCTTGGAAGGCTGATATTGGTCATAGAAGGCGCCACGCACCAGAATCGGCAGCTGCGAGCCGAGGTGGGCTGCAAGATCCGGCTGCATACGGTCGCGCAGGGCGTGCAGCACCGCTCCGAGAACGTGCCAGGCGACCTGCCGATCCGGTCCGATCTCGTCCATGATCTCGTCGAGCCAGATGTTCGTGGTCTGCAGTGTCTTGTCGAATACGTCGAGTCCGGTGGCGTTCATCGAATCCTCCTTCCGTTCAAATCCGATTACGGCGGATGTGACCAAACAGTCCTACCTGCCGGTTGTTCCCCGATGCGCATTCCGCGGTTTTTCGGACCGCCTTTCCCGGCCGGCGTGCGGAACATCCTCATGGGCGGACGAGTTTTATTTGCTGTCGCCGATCAGCCATCCCACGGGATGTAGCCGCAGGTTGGTTAAAGCACATCCACCGGGAAAACAGATGCACGCGGATTGAAGGTCATGGCCGTCATATTTTCAGATCGCCGCGAGGCCGGGCGGCAACTCGCCGGGGAGCTCGTTCGCTTTGCCGGCCGCGACGACGTGATCGTATTGGCGCTGCCCCGAGGCGGCGTGCCGGTCGGCTACGAGGTCGCGCAGGCACTCAAGGCACCGCTCGACGTCTTCGTCGTGCGCAAGCTCGGCGTCCCCGGCCACGAGGAACTGGCCATGGGGGCGATCGCGCCCTCCGGCGTACGTGTCCTGAACGACGAAATCGTCAGCGGTCTCGCGATCCCGCCATATGTCATCGACGCGGTCGCTGCAAAGGAGGAAAAAGAGCTTCTGCGCCGCGAGCACCTCTATAGGGCCGGGCGACCCCCACCGCAGTTGAATGGACGGACCATTATCCTCGTGGATGACGGGCTTGCGACCGGATCGACCATGCGGGCCGGAATCAAGGCGCTGCGAAAAAACCACGCCGCCCGTATCGTCGCGGCCGTTCCCGTCGGTAGCCCCGACACTTGCGACGCGATGCGGGCGGACGCCGACGAGGTCGTTTGCACGACGACACCAGAGCCGTTGCTCGGTGTCGGGCGCTGGTACGTGGATTTCTCGCAGACGAGCGATGAAGAGGTCCGCGCGCTGGTCGCCAGGTCCGTGCCCAAGCCTGCAGCTTCCGACAAGCCTGCCGCTTCCGAAGAGGAGTTGGCTGGGCACGCGGGCGCGGGTCCGGCGCGCGGCACTAGATCGCCATAGCGGAGGTGGATATGGACCGGCATAGCGAGCACGTCGTTCATGTTCCCGCGGGGCCTGTCACGCTTGAGGGCAATCTTTCGTTGCCCCCGGATGCTCGCGGCCTCGTGCTCTTCGCCCATGGCAGCGGAAGCAGCCGCCACAGCCCGCGCAACCGCTACGTGGCCGCAAGGCTGAACGAGGCGAACCTCGCCACCTTCCTCGTCGACCTGTTGACGGCCGAAGAGGAGCGGATCGACCAGGTCACGGCCGAGTTGCGCTTCAATATCGGACTGCTCGCCGATCGGCTGGTCGGCGTCACGGATTGGCTCGGCGCCTCGCCGGACACGTCGGGGTTGCGTCTTGGCTATTTCGGCGCGAGCACGGGCGCCGGTGCCGCCCTGGTGGCGGCGGCCGAGCGGCCCGACCAGGCCGCGGCGGTGGTTTCGCGTGGTGGCCGGCCCGATCTCGCAGCGCTCGCCCTGCCGCGCGTCCGGGCGCCGACCTTGCTCGTCGTCGGAGGCGCGGACACGCAAGTGATCGCACTCAACCGCTCGGCGCTGGTGGCGCTCCGCGGCGAGAAGGAGCTCGCCATCGTCCCTGGCGCGACACATCTGTTCGAGGAGCCCGGCGCCCTGGACGAAGTCGCGGATCTCGCTACTCAATGGTTCTTGCGCCATCTGATTTCGGACGGATCGGCGTCGACGTCTTGACAGCCGGGGCTTGGATCACCAGTCCCGGGATCATTTGCGTCCTCAACGCGTTATGATCCTCATAAGATCGTGCGCCGCTGCAACCTGAATGGCTGTCGCAACCCATATGTGGGAGAAAGACAATGCCGGAGAAGAAAACCATCGAGAAGGCCCGAAAGGATAAGCGCGAGGGCAAATCGCCGAGCACCCAGGCCGGCGAGTTCGTGCACGAGGAGATCGATAAAATCCGCCGCGGCGAGCACGGCGCGCGCTCGACCCAGCAGGCTATCGCCATCGGGCTTTCCGAGGCGAGACGCGCAGGCGTAGACCTGCCCCCGCCCAAAAAGGGCAAGGTGAAGGAGAGCACGCGCAAGAGCGCCGAATACGCCTATGAGGCCGGCCAGGGCGAACGCACGCCGAAACGCCGCCCGCGGGTCTCGAAAGCCGTCTCCAAGGTGCTCGAGCATGAGCCGAAGAGCACGGCGTCGCACGAGGCGCTCTCGCAGCAGGCCAAGCGTGCGGCCTCACGCCGGACGGCTGAGGAGCGCTCGGCCGCCGCAAAGAAGGCCGCCGAGACGAAAGGCGCCAGCGGAAGGAAGGCGGCGGCGCAGAAGGCCGCCAGAACGCGGGCACAGCACGCATAGTTCAAGACGGCAGTTCGCCTCCTGGAAACCCGATATGGCCCAAACGACCTGCGAGAACGCCAGTCATAAACGCTTATCCCCGCCAGACCCCTTCCCGGCGCAGATCGTCCATCGTGCGCGAAATGCCTTGGCGCAGGATCGACACCATGTCGTCGATCCGCTCGCGCGTGATGATCAGCGGCGGGACATGACGCATATGACGGATATCGCATATATTGATCAGCGGCCTGACCAGCAGGCCGAGCTCGTGGCAATGGGCGTCAATCCCGCTCGGCAGCTCGATCCGCCTCGCTCATGACCCCGAGGCTCTGCTGTCGATGGCCGACTGAATAATTTTTCGGGCAGCAATGCGGCCGGCGACGATGGCGCCCTCGACATAGCCTGGAAATGACGGCGACAGCTCCGACGAGGCGAAATGAATCGGCGACGCGCCGGCGCGGATAATGCGTTCGGCATCAGTTGCCGTCACATCCACGATCAGATCGCTGTAACCGCCGCCGCTCCAGCGATCCCCAGTCCAATCGCGATAACTGAGATCGATAATGCCGGCCGCCTCGATACCGAGCGCCTGTTCCAGCTTTGACGTCACCTTTGCGCGTAACGCCGCGTCGTCCAAATCCCGCCAGCGCTGCGCCAGCGGCCCGCCGATGAAGACGACAAGTGCTGCATGATCCTCGTCCCTGCTGGCATCGCAGGCAAAAAGCCCGTGCGGGTCGCGCCACATCACCATGCCGCTCAAGCCCCTGTCGCGCCAGAAAGCCGTGGGATAGCGCACCAGCATCTTGATCACCGCGCCGCTTTGCCAGACGCCGAGGGCCCTCTTCAGCACAGCCGGCAGCGGCGGCACGAAATCTACTCTCGAGGCCATCATCGGCGGTACGGCGACCAGTACCGCTCGTGCCTCGATCGCGCCGGCAGGCGAAACGACGCGAACCCCTCCCGGCCCGTGCTCAATGGCCTCGACAGCTGTATTCAGCCACAGTCGATCGCCGAGATCCCGCGCAAGATCATCCGCCAGCGAATGCATGGTTTCGCCCACGAAATACTGCAGCTCCGACACCTCGTTGGTGATGCGGCGATCATTGTCGATCAAGTACCACAGCGGCAGCCTTTCCATTGCCAGGCACCACAGGCCCTCGATCATCGACCGAAAGGCGGCCTTCGCATCGTCGGGATCGGCCTGGCGATCGAGCCATGCCGCGACCGTCAAGCCGGCAATGGTCGGGTCGTTCGGTGCGATCGCGTTCATCCGCTCGCGCATTCGCATCGCGGTGCCGTAAGTGCGCCCGGCTTGCGCCTCGCCCATTCGCGGCTGCGTGACGAATTCGCCTGCGATATGGGTCTCGACCAATGTCTTGCCGCGCGCTTGCACCAGCGCCATCAATTCCGGCATGTCTTCGCACAGGAACTGGCCGCCGCTGTCGATCCGCTCGCCGAGCCCGTTCTGCACGGCTTCGACGCGGCCGCCGACACGGTCGCGGGCTTCGAGCAGCACGACATCGATGCCGGCGTGGTTCAATTCACGCGCGGCCGACAGGCCGGTGAAGCCGGCGCCGACGATGGCTACATCGGCTCGTTCGATCTTGAACTTCATTAGCCGGCCTTGATCTTCTCGAATGTCAGGGGCCGGATCATTGTCTTCATTGCTGGTCCACCCTCTTTTTGATGGTTCACGCCGGCCTGGCACCGCGGGCTGCGGAGTTCGGATAGTGCTTGGGGAATGCCGCAGACAGGAACTCGTTCGCAGCCTGCAGCGCCGTCTCGCGTGTGGCGTCCTCGATGCCCATCATCAAATGCAGCCACAGACCATCCAGCATGGCGCTGAGCGCCAGCGCCATGACTTGCGGCTCATAGGCATAGAAGCCGTTCTGCTTGAGCGCCGCGCAAAGGTCGATGAAGATGTTCTGGTAGACGGCATCGCGTGCGCTGCTCAGCGCCTGATATTTCGGTCGCGATTTGGCCTCGCCCCAGAAGGCACACCAGGCAGCCAGCTTACGCTTGTTGCATATCGAGCGGTCGAAATCGGCCGCCACCAATGCCTGCAGCTGGCGGGCGGGATCATCGCCGGCCCTTTGCAAGGCGCTGCGCCAATGCGCCGAATACTCGTCATGCATGTATTGCAAAGTGGCGACGAGCAGCTTCTCCTTGCTCTCGAAATGGAAATTGACGATGCCGCGCGACAGGCCGGCGCCGTCGGCGACGTCGGCCATAGTCGTTTCCGAATAGCCGCGCTTGGCCAATGAATCGATAGTCGCTTCGATCAGTTGAACCTGCCTTGTCTGCTTCGACGCTTTGCGGCCGCGCTTATCGAAATCGCTTTTTCGCGCCGGTTCGAGGAGGGCTTCGCGCGCCTCTGTTGTCTTCATCGGGTAACGGTCTCCAGCATCGCCGGCTAGCCGACCGGCTTCGGCCGCGAAGATCAGTGGGACGGTGTTTGGCACTGTCAAGCACCTTCTGCATGGCTGCCCATATTCGAATGTTCTCGTCGAGACTGCACCCTTATAGAAAACGACGTCGAAGGCGCCGTCGGCGAAAGGCAACGATCCCGGCACGCGGACCAGATCAGCACCGCCGAGTCCGCCTGTAGCGGATCTTGGGTCGAGATCTACGCCAGGCGCGAGCTGCAATATCAAAAGCTGCTGAAGCGTGCCAAACTGGTGCCGCGGCTGGTCATCAAGCTCGGCCGCCGCACTGCCAATCGCCTGCGGATTTCTGAATATGGCCGACGACATCGACAGTCCCGAAATCGACGCCGAAGCCGCCGAACAGTGGCAGCTGGTCAACACGCCGCTCGGCGAAAAATGGTCGGGCCGCACCCGCTATGCCGCGGCCATGTTCTTCTACAAGCGCGGCGAGATGAGCGCTGAAACGCTGGAGGTCTACCGCATTTGTGCGAGGCTGGATTCGACCGATCCGCTGCCGATCATCCGCGACCGCGGCATTGGCCAGGACTGGCTTAAACGCATGGGTTTCGAATAGTCCGCCTCCAACCTGTGTTCCGGACAAGCCGGCATCACCCGCTTAGCCGATGGTCTTCTCCAAGATGCCGAGCCAGTTGCGATAGGCGATCTTCTCGATCAGCGCGCGCCCGAAGCCGCGCGCCGCGAAAGCGTCGAGCAATCTTGGCAGGCCGGCAACGTCGCCTATCACGGCCGGGATCATAGCGCCGTCGAAATCCGAGCCCAGGCCGACGCCGTCTTCGCCCAGCGCCTGCAGCAGTGAATCGACATGGCGCACCATGATGTCGAGGCTGGTGTCGGCGTTCATCCTGCCGTCCTCACGCAGGAACCCGGTGGCGAAGTTCAGCCCGACCATGCCGCCGGAGTCGCGGATCGCGCCGAGCTGCCATTCGGTGAGGTTGCGCGAATGGCCGCAGATCGCGTGCACGTTTGAATGGGTCGCGACCAGCGGTGCGTCACTGATCTCGACGACGTCGCGGAAACCTTTTTCGTTGAGATGCGAAAGATCGGTCATGATCTTCAGCTGGTTGCACGCTTTCACCAGCGCCTTACCGGCATCGGTCAGCCCCGGCCCTGTATCGGGCGACGAGGGGAAGCGGAACGGCACGCCGTGGCCGAAGGCATTGGGACGGCTCCAGACGATGCCGAGCGAGCGCAGGCCGGCTGCGTGGAGAACGTCGAGCAGGGTGAGCTCAGGGTCGATCGCCTCGACCCCTTCGATATGAAACACCGCCGCAATCGAGCCTTGCGCCATCGCCTTTCTCACATCGCCGGCGCTGCGGCAGACGGTAAGCGCCGAAGCCCGCTCCAGCCTGAACAGGATCGAGGCCATCGCTACGGTGGAGTTGAGCGCATCGGCGCGCGGAACCTCGGGCGGCAAGGGCTCGCTGTCGCTCGGCGCCAGCGGCACCGCACCGCGTTTGGATTTCTCGGCAGGCGGCGGGAAGATCGCGAACATGCCGCCGGCAAATCCGCCTTTCTTCGCGCGCGGCAGGTCGATATGGCCACCCGGCGTCCCCTCGACGAACAGCTTTTCGACGTCCGCATCCTTCGACTGGTAGAGCCTGAGCAGCGTGTCGTTGTGGCCGTCGAAGACGGGAACGAGATCGGATTCGGTCATGGGGGGCCATTCGGTTGAAGTGGTCGGGCCGCAGAAGGCGAGCCGGTTGTTGCCAATACTTAGGTAAGACGGGCGCTCTGCGCAAATCCCGCATGTTTGCCTTGTGTTTGTACGCCGCCAATGGTCGAAGGGGCACGCGGTAAAGCCGCGCACCCTTTCTCCTGTCATTCATCGAGGGGCTGTCTCTTACCGCTTCAGCACGTCCGCCCATTCCGGATGGCGGCGGAACTGAGCATTGGCGAACGGGCAAAGCGGGATGATCGTCTTGCCCGCCGCACGCGCATCCTCGACGGCACGGGTGACCAGGCGAAGTCCCGCGCCCTGCCCGCGAAATGCATCCGGCACTTCTGTATGGTCGATGATGATCTGGTGCTCGCCGATCTTGGTGAAGGTCATCTCCGCCTCGGCGCCGTCCGGCCCACGCAGGAAGTAGCGGCCCTTCGAGCCGCGGTCCTCCAGTTCAATTTCCGGCAATAGGTCAGACATGGCTTGCGGTCCTTTCATCCGACGCCACGGCGAACAGCTGCCGCGCCGCCTCGATCTCGCCCGGCCGCACCTCATGGCCGCCGTCATGCCACTCGACTGTGACATCGGCGCCATCGGCGCGCAAATAGGCTTCGAGCCGCGCCGTCAAATTAGGCGGACAGATCGGGTCTCGCCTGCCGGCGGTGACCAGGATGCGGCTGCCGCCAAGGCTGCCCTTGACCTCCGGCTCGAACGGGATCAGCGGATGCATCAGCACCGTTGCGTCGAACAGCGACGGCTCGGCAAACAGCACCGAGGCCAGGATGTTGGCGCCGTTGGAATAACCCAGGCCTAGCACCGACGATGGCTTTGCCGCCTCGACATGCGCCTTGACGAAGCCGGCCATCTTGTCCGTCGCTCGCGTGAGGTCGCCCATGTCGTAAACGCCCTCGCCGGTACGACGAAAAAAGCGTGCGGCGCCTTGTTCCGAGACATCGCCCCGCGGGGCAACGATCGTTGCTTGCGGCGCAAGATCGCGCCCAAGCGACAGAAGCTGATCCTCGTCGCCGCCAGTGCCATGGAAGACGAAGAGCAACGGTCCGCCCGGCGAACCGGGCAGCACCTTGTGAATATACGAATCCTTGCTCATAACCTTGCCCTCAGTCTTCCAGTTTCTGCAGATGCTGCTCGAGATAGGGCCGCAAATGCTGGTGTTGCGACGGCAGTTTCAGCGCCTCGCCGAGATGGGCGGTATCCTCGTCGCGGTCGAAGCCCGGCTCGTTGGTGGCGACTTCGAACAGCACGCCGCCCGGTGTGCGGAAGTAGATCGCCCAGAAATAATCGCGGTCGATCACTGGCGTCACCTGATAACCTGTATCGAGCAGCGCCTTGCGCACTTCGAGCTGCTTGGCGCGGTTCTCGACGGCGAAAGCGACATGGTGGACCGAGCCGGCGCCGAGATTGGCGAAGCCGGCCCCTGGCAGCGATTCGATATCGACCACATCGGCGCCGTTGCCGTTCTTCACCGCCAGCCGCCTGACGTTGCCGGATTTGTCGACCTCCTCATAACCCATGAATTTCAGCAGCTCTTCGGTGGCGCCGCCATCTTTCAGCCTGAGCGACACCGAGTGGAAGCCGCGGATCGCCTCGTCGGTGGGGATGCCACCCTTGGCCCATGGCGCACGGCTGTCCGCTCTGTCCTCGACCAGCGCAAACCCGTCGCCGTCGGGACCGGCAAACGCAAGACGCTTCTCGCCGAACGTCTCCTCGCGTGACAGCCCGGTGACACCTTGCTCGGCAAACCGTTTCTCCCAATAGCCGAGCGTGCCCTCGGGCACCGAATAAGCGGTGGTGCCGACTCCGCCGACTCCATGGCGCCCTTTGCCGATGTTCGGGAACGGAAAGTAGGTCATCACCGAGCCGGGCGTGCCGACCTCGTCGCCGTAATAGAGGTGGTAGACGTCGGGTGCGTCGAAATTGACGGTTTTCTTGACCCGCCGCAGGCCGAGCGTCCCTGTGAAGAATTCATTGTTCTGACGCGCATCGCTGGCCATCGAGGTGACGTGATGCAGGCCTTTGACCTGGTCGAGCATATCTGTGGCTCCCTTCCTTGTGCCGGTGCGGCCCTTGCCGCTGTCCACGCAAATATGAGCATCCGCCTCCTGGCCGCAAAGGCGGCAAACACAGAATGGACTGTGCTGTTAAAGTGAACGACGAAGCAGGTCTTGTTCACCATTCGGCAAACTGGACCGGCTTGCATACTCGCCGAAATTGCGCTCCATGAGCGACGCATGTAGCCAGCATGAGGATACAGCGGTTGAGTGGAAAACGCCCCAACATTCTCCTGATCACCTGCGACCAGTGGCGCGGCGACTGCCTGTCAGCTGCTGGCCACAAGGTGGTAAGGACGCCCAATGCCGACGCGCTGGCTGCCGAGGGCGTTTTGTTCCGGAAGCACTATGGCGGCGCCGCACCTTGCTCGCCGGCGCGCGCCTGCCTCTACACCGGCCTCTATCAGATGAACAATCGTGTCTGCCGCAACGGCACACCGCTCGACGCCCGCCACGGCAACATAGCGCTCTGGGCGCGCGCCCTCGGCTATGATCCGACGCTGTTCGGTTATACCGACACGGCGCGCGACCCGCGCACGCTGGCGCCTGGCGATCCGCAGCTGAAGAGTTATGAAGGCGTGCTGCCGGGCTTTACCGTGCGCCAGCTTCTGCCCGAGCATCAGAGGCCCTGGCTGTCATGGCTCAAGGCGCGCGGCGTCGATGCCGGCGCCGGCTCCCCCGACATCCACCGCCCGGCGGGCGAAATCCTGGAAAACGACGGCGAGATCAGCAACGCCCCGCCAATCTATTCGAAGGACGAGACGCCGTCGGCCTTCCTGGCTGGCGAATTCATCCGCTGGCTCGGCGAGCAGGAGCACGATGCGCCGTGGTTCGCGCACCTTTCCTTCATCAGCCCCCATCCGCCCTTCATCGTGCCGGCGCCTTACAACACCATGTACGATCCGGCCGTCGGCCCAGCTTTTGACCGCGCTGAAAGCTGGCAGGCCGAAGCAGCAAGCCACCCCTATCTCGCCTATGAATTAGACCGGCAGGAACGGTCGAAATTCCGCCCCGGCTCGGAAGGTAAGGTGCGCGACTGGAGCGACGATAGTTTTCGCCGCATCCGGGCGCTCTATTACGGCATGATCTCGGAGGTCGACGCGCAGCTTGGCCGTGTCTGGCAAGCGGTCAAGGCGGCCGATGCATGGGACGACACCGTCATCGTGCTGACCTCAGACCACGCCGAGATGATGGGCGATCATTTCATGCTGGGCAAGGGCGGCTTCTTCGACGGCAGCTTCCATATTCCGCTGATCATTCGCGATCCGCGCCGCCGCAAGGCTGCCGGCAGCAGTGTCGACCGCTTCACCGAGGCGGTCGATTTGGCACCGACCTTGCTCGAGCTCACTGGGCTCGAGCTCACCGGCGGCGAAGTGCTGCCGCGGCTCGACGGCCGCTCGCTGGCGCCTTTCCTGGACGCAACGGAGCCGGACGATTGGCGCGATGCGGCGCATTGGGAGTTCGATTTCCGCTCGATCGCCGATGGTGATGCAGAACGCTATTTCGGTATCGGTCCGCGTCAGTGCAATCTCGCTGTCATCCGCACCCAAAAGTTCAAATATGTGAATTTCGGGGGCGGCCTGCCGCCCTTGCTCTTCGACCTGGAAAAAGATGCCGGCGAGCTGGCCAACGTCGCTGACGACCCAGCCTATCTGCCGGTGCGGTTGGAACTTGCCGAAAGGCTGCTTGCCTGGCGGGCCGAGCATCTCGACCAATCTCTGGCGCTCGCCGAATTGACGGACAATGGCGTTGCCGGCCATGTCGCCGGCTTTCCCTCGCCATAAACAAAGCCCGCGCCGTTGCCGGCGCGGGCTTCTATCGACCTGTGTGCTGCTTAGCGCATGATCATGCGCTGTTTGTCGCGGTTTTGCGCATAGCTGGCCTTGTCATAGGGGGCCTGCGCTTCGAGCTGCTCCTTGGTGAAGTTCGTGTAGAGATAGCGCTTGCCGTTCTTGTCGGTCATGAATTTCAGGTTGTCCATGCCGACCGCCACCTCCTTCTCGCCGACACCGAGGAACCCGCCGACATCGATAATGACTGCATCGACCTTTTTATCGGCGCCCAGCACGATATCGCCGATCTCGCCGACGTTGACATCGTTGGCGCCGTAAACGGTCGTTCCAACCAGATCCTCGGCCCGGATCTGGCCGATCGGCATTTCAGTCAACGTCGACTTGTCGATCGACCCGGTTTTGGTCTGGTCGGCCGTTGCGGGCGCTGGGGCGTTTTGAGCCGTCTTGCCGGCCTGGTCAGCGTTATTGGTCGTCGCAGTGTTGTTGGTCGACGCGGTGTTGCTGGCCATCACGGTAGGCGTGACGGTGGCAGGCGCATTGGCATCGTTCGAAGCAGTGGATGCCGGCGCCGGATCATAGGCCTTGCGGTTGAAGTCCGGCTGCGCCTGCAGCTCTTCCTTGGTGGTTTGCGCGACCAGCCAGCGATCGCCGTTCCTCTCGGCCCACTGCGCCTTGTCGAAATCATAGGCGACGTTCTTTTCGCCGATGCCGAGGAAGCCGCCGACGCCGATGATCAGCGATTGCGCTTTGGCTTCCTTGTTGATGACGATGTCGTTTACGTCACCGATGTTTTGGGCGTCGTCGCCGGTGCCGTTATAGACGGTCTCGCCGATGATATTGGTGGCGAGATTGCCTTCGGCGCGCTTCACTGGCTCAGCCGGCGCGGCAGGCGCTGGCGTTGTATTTTGCGCGCTGGTGGAAGCCGAAGGGGCGGCGGGTGCCGCATTATCGGCCGAAGCTGGCGGCGGAGGCGGATCGTAAGGCTTCCGGTCGAAATCCGGCTGAGCCGTCAACTCATCCTTCGTCGTCTGAGCTATCAGCCAGCGGTCGCCGTTCTTTTCTGCCCATTGCATCTTGCCGTAGTCGAAGGCGACATTCTTGGTTCCGATGCCCAGGAATCCGCCGACGCCGATGACGACGGATTTTACCTTGCCGCGCTCGTCGAAGACGATGTCGCTGACGTTGCCGATATTCTGGGCATCGGCGCCGGTGCCGTTATAGACGGATTCGCCGATGATGTTGGTAGCAAGGCTGCCCTCGGCCCGTTGCACCGGAGCGGCTGGAGCGGGGTTCTCTACTGCGGGTGGCTGCGCCGGCGCCGGGGTCGTCGCCGACTGCGCAAAGGCACCCGTCGCAATCAATGTTGCGACTGCTGTCGTGGTTAAAAGGGTGCGGATCATCTTAGTGTCTCCTCGTCGGTGATTTCGTGCACGCCCTGCCCGCCTGGCGTCACTGCGGGCGCAGCGTCTTCTGCATGTTCACAACGTTGTGACCACACTGTTGTTCCGAAAAAAGCCGTGGTGCACCCGGTACGATGTCAATGGTTCTCGGATTCACTGCGCTGGTCGAAAGGAACATTTTCTCGGCCGCGCCGTTCCACTCCCGGCTGGGACCCCGTCCCGGCCGGATAGGTGCTGGAAAAAATGGAACGGCCATGCGGTTTGCAGCGGTGCTGAACAAGGACGGCGGCACCCTGCGCACCATCGATCTTGAGGCCTTCGCCAGTCGGATGCGCAGCACGCTTGAGACTGCCGGCCACTCGATCGATATCGAAATCGTTGCCGGCAAGGATATCGTCGCCACACTGGACGGCGTAGCTTCCAGGCGCGGCATCGACGCCGTGCTGGCCGGCGGCGGCGACGGCACCATTTCGGCCGCGGCAGCCCGTTTGATGAATGGGGAGAAGGCACTGGCAATTCTGCCGGCTGGCACAATGAACCTTTTTGCGCGCGGCCTCGGCATTCCGCAGACCCTCGATGCGGCGCTGAAATCGTTTGCCGACGGCGAGGTGATGGCGATTGACATTGCAACAGCCAACGGCCGGCCTTTCGTGCATCAATTCTCGATCGGCATGCATGCCAGGATGGTGCAACTGCGCCAGAAGATGGAATTCGGCTCGCGGCTGGGGAAGATGCGTGCCTCGGTGCGAGCCGCTTGGGCAACGATCAACAACCCGCCGGCGATGAACGTAACGCTGACGATCGGCGAGGCCGAGATCAAAACCCGGATCACCGGTATCGGCATCACCAACAATCTGTTTGGCGAGGGCCACCTGCCCTATGCCGATGATCCGGCAGGCGGCGTGCTGGGCATCTATGTCACCGTAGCACGGCGGCGCGGCGAATTGATCAGGTTCCTCTTTGACGTCGCCCGTGGGAAATGGCGCGGCAACGAACATGTCGAAATCCATCAGGCAAACCGCGCCGTTTTGAAAATCCATTCGACGAACAGGAAAGTTCAGGCCGTCATGGACGGTGAACTGGTAAAGCTCGATCGCGAGACGACCGTCGAAATCCATCCGCGCGCGTTGAATGTTCTCGTCCCGGCGCGCGCCGCCGAGGCAAAGGTTGCCTGACGTGGGATGCCTGATGTGGGGTTGCGTGATGCGAGCTGGCACGAGCGATGGGGAGAACCTAGCCGCTGGGCGTGTTGCTCTGTTCGGTCTTCGGCGTCTCGATCATCCAGCCGTAGATTTCGGCGACGCCCCAGGCGATAAAAGCCATCAACAGCGCGGCGATCAGGATACGAAGGACATGCCGACCCTGCCGTCCTTGACGGGCTTTGTTTTCAGGAATGGTTTTTGGCATTGTCTGGCTCCATATTTGGCGCCGGCAGGCGTAACTGGCGGGGCGTTGGCTGGTAACGGTCCCCCGCAGCGAAAGTTCCGGCTCTGCAAGGCGGCAAACGGGCCGGTTGGCCTGATCAATCAGAGCCGGCCACTGGGGGCATAGTGGACGACAATAGCCAGAACACGCCGGGCCTGCCGGCCGATATTCGCCGTGTGGTGGGCGCCGCGGACCGTCTTGCCGTGCTGCACGGCCTCGACGCGCTGGACAGGGCTGCCGACCCTGATTTCGATCGTATCGGTGGTCTTGCCGCTTCGGCGATGCAAACGCCTGTCGCACTGATCACGCTGGTCGACGCCGAGCGGCAGTGGTTCAAGTCCTGTATCGGCCTCGACCAGACCGAAACCGCAACCGAGACATCGTTCTGTGCCTATGCCATCGCAGCCGGCAACGTGCCGATGGTGGTGGCCGACGCGGCGGCCGATCCGCGGTTCAAAGCCAATCCGCTGGTCACCGGCGAGCATCATATCCGCTTTTACGCAGGCGTGCCGATCATGATCGACGGCGCGCTGATCGGCACGCTGTGCGTGCTCGACCGGAAGCCGCACGCACATCCCTCCTCTGTCCAGCTCGACCAGTTGTCGGCGCTCGCTGGGCTCGCCGCCAGCCTGTTCACGCTGAAGGATGCAACCCGCAGCGCGGCGATCGCCAAGGCCGCATTGGTTCGAGAGGAAAAGCGGCGCGCTATCGCGCTCGATGCGGCTTCGCTTGCCAGCTGGGCATGGGATATCCGCAGCGACATGATCGACTGCGACGTCCTGCTGCCCGAATTGTTCAACCTGCCGAAGTCGAACAGACTGAGGGCGCGCGACATCCTGACCGCCATCGACCCGCGCGACGTTCACCAGACCGAAACACGCTTTCGCGACGCGCTGACCGGCAGCGATGACTATTTTGGCGAATACCGTGTCAGAGGCCTCGATCCGCCACGATGGATCGCAACGCGCGGCCGCGTCATAGAGCGCGACGGCGAGGGCAAGCCGACGCTGATCTTCGGCGTCAATTACGACATCACTGAACGCAAGCTAGGCGACGAACGCCAACGGCTGTTGCTGCGCGAGCTCAATCATCGCGTCAAGAACACGTTGGCAACTGTACAGGCGCTGGCCACGCAGACCGTTCGCCATGCCCGCCAGCCAAGCGAATTCCTCGGCGCCTTCAGTGCCAGGCTGCAGGCACTGGGCGTTGCGCACAGCCTGCTGTCGGACCGCGAGTGGCGGGGCATCGGCATCCGCGAGCTGGTGCAGATCGAGGTAAAGCCGTTCCAAGCCGCCGGACAATCGCGGATGGCGATCTCCGGCGCCGATGTCTTGCTCTCACCCGACCAGGCAGTCGGGCTCGGGCTGATCCTGCATGAACTGGCAAGCAACGCACTGCAATACGGGTCGCTCTCGGTTTCTTCCGGAAAGGTCGATCTCGATTGGAAGGTACAAGGCAGGAAGGGTGCACGGCGTCTGTTGCTGGCCTGGCGCGAAAGCGGCGGCCCGCGGGTTGCGCCGCCCGAACGCCATGGCTTCGGCTCGATCCTGATCCGCCGCAGCCTGGCCAAGGTCATTTCCAGCGAGGTGACCCATGAATTCCGGCCGGATGGCGTGGTCGCGGAAATATCGATTCCGCTCGAAGATTTGTAACGCCGGCATTTTGCGACCGGCGCCAGAACCGTTTGCCCTGAACTATCCCCTCCGAACTATTCGGGTTTGCCGGTATCCGGATTATCCGAGCCGCGCTTCACATTCTCGCGGTAGATGGCGTAGGCAGCGAGTGCTATCGCCGGGCCGAGAATGGCGCCCAACCCGCCCTTCGCCAGGCCACCTTTGCCCTTGAGCAGCGCCGGCAGCACGGCGAGTGCCGCAGTGATGCCGATAGCCTTCATGTCGGCGTTGCGTCGCTTCGCCCGGCGCCTGGCGCGCGAGCCGGCCGACATCCGGTAGACGAGCAGGATGAGACCGGCGATTGCCAGAAAGCCGATCCCGAAGCTCAGGCAAGCTGCCATCGGCCCATAGCGGGCCGCCGCCCAGATATAGGCCGCCCCGACGAGGAACCCGAGGCCGCACAGCGCCGCGAGCGCTGCGACCGAATAGACAATCGCAGCGACGCGCACGCGTTGCACCGCCGCAATGGTTTCGCCCGAGGCAAGGCCCGAGATCAGCGATGCAAGCATTCCCATGCGTGCAGAACTAGCGGCGCGCGAGAAGCGCGAAGAGGAATCCGACGCCTGCGGCGATCGCCAGCGAAGTCACCGGTTTTTCGCGCATATGCGCTATCATCTGCGCCTCGATGTCCCTGGCGTTGGCGCGCAAGCTATCGAAAGCTGCCTCGCCCTGGGTTCGCAACTGCTCGACGCCTTCGGCGGCGGCTCGCCGCGCTGCCCCGTAGCCATGTTCGCCAGTTTTGGCCAACAGCTTGGTAAGTTGATCGATGTCGGCCTTCAATTGTGCGATGTCGGCCTCAATATCGGAATTCGTGCGGGCTTCGTTCCCGGCCTTACCTGCGGCAGTCGCCATTGCTTCACTCTCCATGATTTTGCTCGGTCGAAACGCCCGACAGACCCCAAGGTTCCGGCGCGAACCTCTTCTAACCCTATCTCCGGCAGCGCGCGTTGCAAATGCCTTGCATGGGCCGAGGCCGACGCATCCGCGCCGGCACGTCTTTTTTAAATGACAGCATGCCAAATAACGATCATGACTTCCCTCGTTTCACGATACGCATTTAAGGAGATATTGCTGCGTGCGCGCATCACTTGACGGTTTGCGGATTCTTATCCTGGAAGATGAGTTCCTGATTGCCATGGATATCGAGCAGCTTTGCCGCGACTACGGCGCGCTCAATGTGGTCATCGCCCGTGATCTGACTGAGATCGAACAGCAAGACGTTGCCGCGCAGTTCGATGTCGCCATCGTCGACCTCATGCTGAGCGGCGTTTCGACGCTCCAATTTGCTTCGCGGCTGCGTGAAGCGGGCATCCCGTTCGTCTTCGCCTCGGGCTATTCGGATACCGATGAGATCAAGAAATCCTTTCCCGGCGTCAGGCTGGTCACCAAGCCCTATTCGGGAGACGATCTCCTCGAGGCAGTGGCGGCGGCCTGCAGGCGAACGCCTCTCCGCTGAGGCGCGGAGCGGTTCGAACACGCCGCGCCTCACGCAGCCGTCGACCCGGTTACCTGAGCCGAAATTGCGTCCGGGCCATACTCGTCTTCACCGGAGATCTTCAGGATTTCCTGCAGCCGTGTGCGGGCGCGGCTGACGCGGCTCTTGATCGTTCCGACGGCGCAGCCGCAGATCTCGGCCGCTTCCTCGTAGGAGAAGCCGGACGCGCCGATGAGGATAATGGCTTCGCGCTGGTCTTCTGGCAGCAATTCGAGCGCGCCGCGAAAGTCCTCGAGGTCAAGCTGGCCGTGCTGGGCCGGGTGAACGGCAAGCCTGGCCGTCATGACGCCATCGCTGTCCTGCACCTCGCGGCCGCGCTTGCGCATCTGCGAATAGAATTCGTTGCGCAAGATCGTGAACAGCCATGCCTTCAGATTGGTGCCGGGCTGGAAGCTTTCATGCTTGTCCCAGGCCTTGACCAATGTTTCCTGCACCAGGTCGTCGGCCTTGTCGGCGTTTTGCGTCAGCGACACGGCAAAAGCCCGCAGGCTCGGGATCGAGCCGAGCAAGTCGGTCTTGAAGCCCTGGGAGACGGCCGCCATGCCTCAGTCCTTCTTTTGTACAGGTTCGGCCTTTTCCAACTGGCTGAGCAGTTGGGCGAAGCGATCCGGCACATTGTCGGAGACCAGCTCGTCGTAGTATTGTTTGAGTTTGCGGCCGATTTCCGAGTTCGGCCCAAGCGGGTCGCGGGAAGCAGCCCGGCGCCCGTTGCCAACGCCACCCATGGTAGCTTTCGTCATGTTCTTCATTCGCCCTTTTGTCCCAGCCTTAAGCCGCCCTTCAACACATAACGCAAGGCAAGCGGCAGCCTCGTCTGGTTGCCCAACCCGCCCTTAAACGCCAGCCCATATACTTAGTTCCGCATGATCGGAACTTTTTCGCAGAACCTGCGTTTTCACCCTTGGGCCCTGCGAACCGTTTTTAGCTGTAACATGCATCACGTCATATGAGGGAGACGTCCAATATGAGCCTATCAGCAACCATCGCTCCGCACCTGCCGTTCCTGCGTCGCTTCTCGCGCGCTGTATCCGGATCGCAGGAGAGCGGCGACGCGCTGGTCGCCGCAATGCTCGAGGCCATCATTGCCGATGTCGACATCTTTCCGAACGCATCGAACGACCGCATCGCGCTCTACAAGGTCTTTGCCAAGCTCTTCACCTCAGTGGCCATTCGCGTTCCGCAGGAGCATGCCCAGTCGGCATGGGAACAGCGTGCCGCGGCCAATCTGAATGCAATTGCGCCTCGTCCCCGCCAAGCCTTTCTGCTGGTCGCGGTTGAAGGCTTCAGCGAAGACGAGGCGGCGGAGATTCTCGACGTCGACGAACAGGAATTCTCCGAACTTCTCGCGCAGGCGAGCAACGAGATCTCCCGCCAGGTGGCAACCGATGTGCTGATCATCGAGGATGAGCCGCTGATCGCCATGGATATCGAGGAAATGGTCGAAAGCCTCGGCCACCGCGTCGTCGGAACGGCGCGCACCCACGCCGAGGCGGTGGCGATGTTCGGCAAGACGCGGCCAAAGATGGTGCTTGCCGATATTCAGCTTGCCGACGGCAGTTCGGGCATCGCGGCCGTCAATGAGATCCTGTCGTCCACCTCGGTGCCGGTGATCTTCATCACCGCCTTTCCCGAGCGCCTGCTCACCGGCGAGCGGCCGGAACCGGCTTTCCTCGTCACCAAGCCGTTCAACCCGGATATGGTCAAGGCTCTTATCAGCCAGGCCCTGTTCTTTGACCGGCACGCGAAAGCCGCGGCATGAACAGCGGGCGGCCGAGTTGCCGCCGCCAGGGTGTGGGATAGCCACTCTTCTTGGACCCGAGGGGGCGTGACGCCGGCTTAACATACGCAGCCAACTGCTGCCGAACCTGACGAGGACCTTTTCGCACACATCGCAGCAATTCGGGCCGTAACGATTTTCAGCATCGTCTTTTTCGGGAAATGGTGGAACAAACGGAGGCGAATCACGTTTTCACCGCAGCATTGGAAGGAGATGGATCATGCTTTACTGGGCGCTCGTATTTCTAGTCGTGGCGATCATCGCCGGTGCGCTTGGTTTCGGCGGCATCGCTGGCACTTCGGCCGGCATAGCGCAGATATTGTTCTTCATCTTTCTCGCCTTCCTGATCATATCGCTAATTGCCGGCCTGATCAGACGGGCGTGAATGCCAGCGGCCATTCAAGCGAACACTGGAAGCCGCACCCCTCAAACGGTTTCCAGCCACCGCCGGGCAGTGTCCTCCAACGGGATGCCGCTCGGCGGACCGCTTTTAGGGCTTGATCCGCAGCTCCTCCTTTTGGAACCCATTTTTCCGTGAGCCGTTCAGCCTGACGTGGGTTGAGCAAAATTGACCGATGCGTTCCAGAGTCGGAAAAATGAAAGACCGCGGCCGGAGTGATGAGATCATCGCTTTGCATCCCGGAATGCAGCTTGGCCGGGTCCTTCTCCATGCACTGCACAATACCGGGATTTCCGTTCTATACCAGGATCGCGAGATGAAAACTGTGTGGGCGCGCAACATGCGCGCACCATGGAATTCCGATGCCTCCGACAACAACGGCATCTTGCCACCGGCGCAGGCAGAGCGTATCGGCGCCGCCAAGCACGACGTCATCGTCTCCGGCAATCCTCAACATCTCGAACTCAGCGTGCCGGCCGATGATGGCGCCCGCTGGTTTCAGGTGTGGATCGACGCCGACCGCAGCGACACCGGCGCGGTGCAGGGCGTCGTGACCACCATGGTCGAAACAACCGAGCAGAAACGCCGGGAGCAGACGCTGAAGGCGCTGCTGCGTGAAGTCAGTCATCGCTCCAAGAACCTTTTGGCCATCATCCAGAGCATCGCCACCCAGACAGGCCGTTATTCCGGCAGCATTGATGATTTCCTGACGCGTTTCCGTGGCCGATTGCAGTCGCTGGCCTCCTCGCAGGACCTAGTCACGTCATCCAACTGGCGGGGCGCAGCGCTGCGCGAGCTGGTTTCCGGTCAGGTCGGCAGGTACGGCGCGGACCCTTTACACAGCCTGCGTTTCCGCGGCGCAAATCCATATCTCAACCCCAATGCCGCCTTGCACATCGGCTTGGCCATGCATGAGCTCGCCGTCAATTCGGTCAGCTATGGCGCGCTGTCGCGCAGCGACGGTTTCGTCGAGGTGACGGCCGATCTGACGGCAGCTTCCGCTGGCGAGCCTGCGCTGTCGCTGACATGGGCAGAAGCGATCGGAGCCAACGACAATCAGCGCAGCGAGAAGCGTTTTGGCAGCGTCGCGCTTGAACGCGTCGTACCCACATCGTTGAATGGAACGGCGACACTTGAGATCACCGGGAACCGCCTCGAATACCGCCTTCTTGTTCCTCACGGCAATTTCGAGACGGATTGAACGAACGGCGGCCGCCGCGAGAAGGGTTCTGCGCATCGCCAACTTTAACCGACTGTTCACCATAAAGTCCGATCCTGTCCGACGTGTCGATCCATCGATTGAGTTTGGCACAAAATGAAAGGAATGGGCCTTGACGGCTGCCGACTTGAACAGACTGGAACAGGCCGCTCGTGTCTCGATGGGCGGTTTTCAGGATCCCGAAGCGTCCGCAGCGCCCGCGCCTCGTGCTTCGCCCCTCCGCTTCGCCGCCGTCGCGCTTATGGCCGCGATCGTCCTGACCGCAGCGTCCCAGTTGATCTGATCGAGTTCGCCTCTGCTTGATCGCTTTGAAACCACTGCCCGAGTACTGGCCGTGCCCATTCGCGGTCACCGACCTGCAAGGCCAGGCCCAACATCTCGTCGCCAAATGCCTTGCCGTCGATCCGGCGCTCGAGGACGACTATGACAGGATCGTCTGGAACGTGCGTCCCGACGGCACGCTCGATGCGTCCTTGGAGATTTCCGGGTTCGTGGTAGCATCGAACGGCGCACGCCCCGAAAAAGACTATCTTAATCAACAATGAAATCGTGCGGGCAAAGGCCGTACTTTCATGCTAAATGGCGGCTGGAGCTTATTAAAGTGAGGACAAAAGTGAGGATGACTTCATGCGGAAGATGATTATTGCCATGGTCGCCGTGGTTGCGGTCAGCGGCTGCACCACCACGGAAGAGAACGTGGGTATCGGCACTGTGGGCGGCGCGCTCATTGGTGGCGCTGTCGGCGGCGGCAAGGGCGCTTTGATCGGCGCTGGCGCTGGTGCGATTGGCGGTCTGCTGGTTCGCCGTCTGCAAAATGGCTACTGCCAATACAGAGATCGTCACGGCCGGATTTACACAGCTCGCTGCAACTAGTTTCGAGCTCCAGGCGAATAGCAAACGCGGAGGCAGGCCACCTGTCTTCGCGTTTGCCCTTTGAAGCGCTGTTGCGACGCGGCCCGCGAGAGGCGTTTCAGGCCGGCAGCGGAACCCTGATTTCCACGTTCAAACCATCTTCGCGAAAATCGCGCCTGATTGTGCCACGCAATTCGCGTGTGATGTTGAGATCGATCAGTCTGGTGCCAAAACCGCTCTTTGCCGGTGTCGCGAGCTTCTTCTGACCGGCCTCGCGCCAGTTGAGGGCCAATGTCCGGGCGCCGCTACGGCCTTCGAGCGACCAGTCGACCTTCAGCGCACCGACTGAATTGCCGGCTTCGCCATGCTTCAGCGCGTTAGTCGCCAGTTCGTGAAAGACGAGGCCGAGTGCCTGCGTCGTCTTTTCATCGAGAAGAACCTGCGGTCCCGACAGCAGCCCTTCAGGAAGCTCACTGCCGAACACCTGGCCTAGCTCGATGCGCAGCAGGTCGCCGAGATCGGCTTTCTGCCAGCGTGAGCGCGTCAGCATGTCCTGGGAAGCCGCCATCGCCTGCAGCCGAGCCGAGAAAGAAGCCGAGAATTCCTGGACGTCGGTAGTGTGCGATGCTGTCTGGCGCGCGATTGCCAGCACCCGCGTGATCGAGTTCTTGATGCGATGCTTCATCTCCTGCAGCATCAGGTCTTTTTCCAGCAGGCTCTTTTCGGTCGTTTCGTGAAGCAGCGAGATCGCCTCATAGGCCCGCTCCTGATAGCGGGCCACCAGCGCGATGGCGCCCGCAAGCAGCAGTCCGAACAATCCGAGCATCACCGGGATGGCGCGCGAGGAAGGTTGCGAGAAAGCACTTGTCGGCCTGAACAGGACGACCCACGGCCGGCCGGCGACGGTGATCTTGCGGGTGACCAGCAGCCTGTCGCCGAGGCTCGAAACAGGCGGCGTTTCCGATTGGAACAGCAGGTTGTCGCTGTCCACCGTGCCGTCATAGATCTCGGTGTTAACCGGCAGCAATGGTGCCCGACTGAGCGCAGCCTGGAACAGGTCACGGGCGCGGAAGGCCGCATAAAGGAGGCCGGCAGTCGAGGATCTCGTCGCGTTCACGGCGTCCGGCGCGGTTTCGACATTGAGCCGGACGAAGACGAGGAACCCGGTAAAGGTCTGCGCGGCACCCGTATCCTTGCCGAGCTGCACGAGCCCGCTGGCGTGCTGCTGGTCGTCGGCCATCGCCTTTTCGATCGCCTCGCGCCGCGCCGGCCCGGTGAACATGTCGTAGCCGATGCTGGATTTGTTGGACGGATCCAGCGGTTCGAACAGCACGATGGGCGTACGCCACGGTAAGTTCGTGTCGGGGTAGATCGGGTGGCTTGCGCCGTGATCGTGCAGGATGTCGCGCTCGACCGCCGCCTCGTTGCCAGTTTTCGCCAGGCGGAGGAAACCGATGCCGCGCAGACCGGCGAAATTATTGTCGATGTCGAGCGCGTTGAAGAAAGCCTTGAACTCGCCTTGCGAGATACCGCCATTGCGCGCGTCGAACAGCGCTCGCGTTGCGCGCAGCAGCGACAGGTCCAGGTCGATGCGGCTTTCGATCCGGTTAAGCGCGTCGTCCGCCGTCGCCTCGAATTTAATGCGGGCCGCCTCCTGGGTGGCAAAATAGGCAAAGCCCGCCATCGTCAGGCTGATCAGCGCGACGGCGATAAAAGCGACGGTCGGAAACAGCTTCTTCAATTGCAGATACGTCCCGTGGACGGTTCGGCATCTTTATGGGCAAGTCCCGACGCCAACACAATGCCCAGGCCAAAGCATGGTGACGACTGGCACATTTTGGCGGCTTGTGATTAGCCGGCTAATTCTCGTTCATGCGGCGATCTTCAGCGCGCCCGGCCCCGGAATGGCGCCGGGTGGGCACTTGCCGAGGATGATCATGCCGAGCACTTCGTCCTGGGTGACATCGGTTGTGCGCGCCGTGCCGACAACCCGACCGTTCTTCATGACGCAGACACGGTCGGCAAGCTCGAACACGTCGTGAATATCATGGCTGATCAGGAAGATGCCGATGCCGTCGGCCTTGAGCTGCTTGACCAGTTCGCCGACCTGCGCCGTCTCTTGCGGCCCGAGTGCCGCCGTCGGCTCGTCCATGATCAGGATGCGAGCATTGAACAGGATGGCGCGGGCGATCGCCACCGACTGCCGCTGGCCGCCCGAAAGCTTTACCACCGGCTCCTTGAAGCGTTGGAAACGCGGATTGAGCCTGCCCATCACCTTGCGCGCCTCGGCCTCCATGGCGACGTCGTCGAGCGTACCCCAGCCGGTCATCAGCTCGCGGCCGAGAAACAGGTTGGCGGCCGCATCGACATTGTCGGCCAGCGCAAGCGTCTGATAGATCGTCTCGATGCCGTACTTCTTGGCGTCGCGGGGGTTGGAGATCGAAGCCTCCTCGCCGTTGACGAAAATCTGGCCCGCATCGCGCTTATAGGCGCCGGACAGGATTTTTATCAACGTCGATTTGCCGGCACCGTTGTGGCCGAGCAAAGCCATCACCTCGCCCGGGAAAAGATCGACCGAGGCATCGTCGACGGCGCGAATGCCGCCGAAGGCGATCGAGATGCTGCGCATGTCGATCAGCGGCGTGCCCGTGGGAGCGGTCTTGTCGGCCATGATCGTTCCTCCTCCCTAAACGCGTTTGCGATAGACGGTATCGAGCCAGACCGCGAGCACCAGCACGGCGCCGACGACGATGCTCTGCAGCGGTGAATCGATGCCGAGCAGCACCATGCCGGATTGCAGCGACTGCATCAAAAGTGCGCCGAGCATGGCGCCGAGCACCGTGCCGGAGCCGCCTGCAAGTGACGTGCCGCCGATGACCGCGGCGGCGATGACCAGCAGTTCGTCTAGCGTGCCCAGCGCATTGGTCGACGAGTTCTGCCTGGCTGACGAGATCGCCGCGGCGATCGTCGCCAGCACGCCCATGATCATGAACACCTTCATGGTCACCCACCGCGTGTTGATACCGGCAAGGTTGGCGGCTTCCGGATTGCCGCCGATAGCGAAGACATAGCGGCCAAAACGGGTACGCTTGGTGATGAAGGTCATGATCAGCCCGACCGCCACAGCCATCAGCACGGGTATGGCGATGCCATGGGCGATGAACAGCCCGCCTTCGGGAACCGTTATATTGTTGGCCGCCGCGTATCTGTTCACGATGCCGACCGGCCAAGGATAGGAATTGGCGAGCCATATGGCCCCCATGATCACAGCGCAGGTGAGGACACCGAGGAACGTCTCGGCCCAGATCGGGCGCAACGGAAAGCGGAACCGCTTGCGCTGCACCCGCCCGTTGAGCAGCATGAACACAACCGCCAGGCACGCGATAATTCCGACGATCCAGCTCCATCGCGCGCCGATCGAACCCGCCGGCCCACCGCCCATCAGCTGGAACGTGGCATCAAGCGGCGCAATCGTCTGACCGCTGGCGACCCACCATGCGGCACCCCGCCAGACCAGAAGGCCGCCCAGCGTCACGATGAAGGCCGGCACCTCGAGATAAGCGATGATATATCCCTGGAACGCTCCGATAAGAAGACCGAGCGCCAGGCCAATGGCCAGCGCCAGGATCCAGATCCAGGGGTTGCCGAGTTGCAGACCGATCATTCGCACCAAGAAATGCACCTGCGCAAAGCCCATGACCACGCCGATCAGGCCTTCGGCGGAACCGACCGACAGGTCGATATTGCGCATGACGATAACCAGCACCATTCCGGCGGCCATTATGGCCACGGCGGAAGTCTGCACCGAGAGGTTCCAGAGATTGCGTGGCGTCAGGAAGGTCCGGCTGTCGAAGTCGAACGGATTGACGCCGAGCCGTACGCTGGAAACGACATGCAGCCCGATCCAGATGACCAACAGCGCGCCGACCATGCCGAGCATGCGGGTGTCGATCTCGGTTGCCTTGAGAAACCGGGCAACGATGCCGAGCTCGGATTCCCGCGCCCGGTCCGCCGTGCTGTCGACCGGCGTGTTGGAAGTCGTGTCGGTCATCATGTTTCTCCCGCCGGGTTGCCGTCTGCCGCGGATGCCGGAAGCAGCCTAGAAATTATCCGCCGGAAGCGGAAAAACAATTCTTTTTGAAAAAAACGCCGCGGCATTACAGCCGCGGCGTTCTCTACGCTTGGAAACGACGGATCAGTTGCAGACCGCAACAGTGCCAGCCGCCACGCCGGCGCAGACCTCTTCTTTCTTGATCCAGCCGGCGTCGATGACGACGTTGAGGTTATCCTTGGTGATGGCGACCGGAGTCAGGAACAGCGACTTGACCGTGTTGCCGCCGGGCGTGGTGAAATCCTTCACGCCGGCAATGTCGGTCATCTGCTTGCCGTCGGCAAGCTGCGAGGCGATCTCGGCGGCGTTCTTGCCGAGCTCGCGCGCGTCCTTCCACACCGACACGGTCTGTGTGCCAAGCGCGATGCGGTTCAGCGCGGCGTGGTCGCCGTCCTGGCCCGAGACCGGAACCGATCCGGCCAACCCTTGTGCTGTCAGCGCGGCGACGACGCCACCGGCGGTGCCGTCATTGGCCGCGACCACGGCATCGACCTTGTTGTCGTTGGCGGTCAGGAACTGTTCCATATTCTTCTGAGCGTTGGCCGGCAGCCAGCCGTCCGTATAGGCCTCGCCGACATTCTTGATCTTGCCGCTGTCGATGGCCTCCTTCAGCACCTCCATCGAACCGGCAAACAGGAAATCGGCATTCGGATCGGAACCCGAACCCTTGATGAAGACGTAGTTGCCTTCCGGCTTCACCTTGAAGACTTCGCGGGCCTGCATGCGGCCGACTTCCTTGTTGTCGAAGGTCAGATAGAACACGTCCTTGTTCTCGATCAGCCGGTCATAGCCGACGACGGGGATGCCTTCGTCCAGTGCCTTCTGCACGGCCGGCCCGATGGCCGAGGCATCCTGTGCCAGGATGATCAGCGCATTGGCACCCTGCGAGATCAGGCTCTCGACGTCGGTGAGCTGCTTGCCGGGGTTGGACTGTGCGTCGGCGGAAATATACTTGTCGCCGGCGGCCTCGATGGCCGCCTTCATTGCGGCCTCGTCGGTCTTCCAGCGCTCTTCCTGGAAGTTCGACCAGGAAACGCCGATGACCTTGTCTTTCGCCTGCGCCACCGACGCCAGCGCCAGCGTGATGGCGACACCCGCCAGAATGGCGGTCGTGAATTTCTTCATCATATCCTCCCTGCGCCGCGTACGGCGTGACCAATTGGCTCAAAGACCAGCTTAGAAGCTCTAATTTTTTCGAGCCTCGAAAAAATACTGGCCCGATCTCCGGCTGCTGTCAACATCGATTGTGATGGATTTTGATGACTCTGCGAGTTTTTTCGAGCGTCGGAATAAACGATGACAGCGCCACCTGCATCTGACACTATTTGCCGCATCTGACACTATTTGTCGGACATTACCGACGGCTTCCGGTTCATGAGCGGCCGCGGCAACCGGGAGGAAAGCAAAACGATGTCGGTCGGAATCCGCCACGACGATTTGCGCCGGCGCAACCGGGCGATGGTGATCTCGGCGGTGCGCCGGGCTGGCCAGCCATCGCGTACGGAGATCGCAGCCACCACCGGCCTCAGTCATTCGACCATATCGGCGATCTCCTCCGACCTGATACGGGAAGGCATCCTCGCCGAGAGCAAGGCAAGTGAGCCCGTTTCGTTGAAACGGGGTCGTCCGCAGGTCGGCCTCGCCCTCAACCCGGAAGCGGCGGCGGTGCTGACCGTGGTGTTGTCACTGAATTTCCTGTCGGCCGCCATTATCGACTATGCGGGACAGGTGGTCGCCGAGGAACAGCGCCGGCTGGACACGCTGACCATGCCGCGCGACGAGCTGATCCGCGAATGCATGGCCATCGTCCGGCGCCGGCTTGAGGACCCAGACCTTGACGTCCGCAGTGTCGCCCGCATCGCCCTGGCGATTCAGGGCATTACCGACTCCCCTGCACGCGCCATGCTGTGGTCGCCGATCACGCCGCAGACCGACATCGCCTTTGCCGACATGCTGGAGGACGAATTCGGCATCCCGGCCACGGTGGAGAACGACTGCAATATGATGGCGGTGGCTTTGCGCTGGCGCAATCCGGATCGCTATCGCGACGACTTCATCGCCATCCTGCTTTCGCATGGCATCGGTATGGGGCTTGTGCTGAAGGGCGAACTGTTCACCGGGACGCATTCCTCGGGCGGCGAATTTGGCCACATGATCCATCGTCCGGGCGGCGCGCTCTGCCGTTGCGGGCGGCGCGGCTGCATCGAAGCCTATGCCGGCAACTATGCCATCTGGCGCAACGCCAGGCAGATGAGCGAAGACAGCGAACCTATCGCCGACGTCAGCGACGCCGACATGCGCGCGCTGGCCGCCCGCGCGCGCGAGAAGGATGGGCCGGAACGCGAGGCCTACCGCAAGGCCGGCGAAGCGCTGGGTTTCGGTCTCGGCTCGCTGTTCGCGCTGATCGATCCGGCACCGGTCGCGATGGTCGGCGCCAGTGCCGCTGCCTTCGATCTGATCGAGCCGGCCTTGCGCAAGGCAATCGCCCAGACCGCCGGCGGCCAGCACTCGGGCTCGATCTCCTTCGATACCGAGCCGAACGAATTGCCGCTGATCCGCGAAGGCTGCGCGATGCGGGCGTTAAGCTTCGTCGACCAGGAGATTTTCGCGCCGGGCGCGCAAATGAGGCCCGGCGTCAGAAAGAACGTCGCCTGACCAGGCGGGTCAATCTTCCCTGATCGCATAGCCGGCACCGCGGATGGTGCGGATGACATCCGGCATGCGGCCGTTATTGACGGCTTTGCGCAGCCGCCCGACATGGACGTCGACGGTGCGTTCGTCGATATAGATCGTCTCGCCCCAGACATTATCGAGCAACTGGCTACGCGAGAAGACGCGGCCCGGATGCCGCATCATGAACTCGAGCAGCCGGAATTCGGTCGGCCCGAGCCGGATCTCGCTCTTCTTGCGATAGACCCTGTGCGATTCGCGATCGAGCACTATGTCGCCGACCTTCAGCACGCTGGACAGCACTTCCGGCTTGGCGCGCCGCAGCAGCGCCTTGACCCTGGCCATGAATTCCGGCGTCGAAAACGGTTTGACGAGATAGTCGTCGGCGCCGGTCGAAAGACCGCGCACCCGATCGCTCTCCTCGCCGCGCGCGGTCAGCATGATGATCGGCAGCCGCTCGGTTTCGGGGCGCACGCGCAACCGGCGGCAGAGCTCGATGCCGGAAACCGCCGGTATCATCCAGTCGAGCACCAGAAGGTCGGGCACATTCTCCTGCAAACGGATCTCGGCTTCGTCGCCGCGTGTCACCACCTCGACCTGGTAGCCTTCGGATTCGAGATTGTAGCGGAGCAGCACGCCCAACGGCTCCTCGTCCTCCACCACCATTATGCGTGGTGCGATCATCGGCTGGGCACCCCCATCATGTCACCGGCGCGGACATTGTCGTTTCGTCCTGCTTCGGACGATTGACCGGCAATTGTTCGCCGGTCAGCACATAATACGCATTTTCGGCGATGTTGGTGACATGGTCGCCGATCCGCTCGAGATTCTTGGCGCAGAACAGCAGATGCGTGCAAGCAGTGATGTTGCGCGGATCTTCCATCATGTAGGTTAACAGCTCGCGGAACACGGACGTGTATTTGACGTCGATACGCTCGTCGGCGGCGCGCAGCTTGGCCAAGGCGGCCGCATCGCCTGCAGCATACTCCTCGATGACGCCCTGCACCTGGATGAGCACTAGCTGCGCCATCGCATCGATGGAATGCGATAGGTCGCGCGGCGTGGCGCTGAGGCCGACCGCGCTCACACGCTTGGCGATATTCTTGGCAAGGTCGCCGATGCGTTCGAGGTCGCCGGCCATGCGGATCGCTCCGACGACATGGCGCAGATCGTGAGCCATTGGCTGGCGCTTGGCGATCAGGGTGATGGCGCGATCGTCCAGTTCGCGTTGACGCGCATCCATGATGGCGTCGTCGGAGACGACGCGTTGCGCCAGCACGTTATCGGAATTCAACAGGGCCTTGGTCGCCCCGCCGACCATCGAACCGGCGAGGTCGGCCATGTCGCGGATCAGCTTGCTGATCTGCTCGAGATCCTCGTCGAAAGAAGCGACTGTGTGTTCGCCCATGGTCCTGTCCTCATATGCATGATCGGAACGGCTCAGCCGAAGCGGCCAGTGATGTAGTCCTGCGTGCGCTTCTCGCGGGGCGACGTGAATATCTTCTCGGTCCGGTCGAACTCGACCAGTTCACCCAGATACATGAAGGCGGTCTGGCGCGACACGCGCGCCGCTTGCTGCATGTTGTGGGTGACGATGACGATCGTGTAGTCGGCTTGCAGCTCGTCGATCAGTTCCTCGATCTTGGCCGTCGACAGCGGGTCGAGGGCCGAAGCCGGTTCGTCGAGCAGAATGACTTCCGGCTTCACTGCCACGGTGCGGGCAATGCAGAGCCGCTGCTGCTGGCCGCCGGACAGGCTCAAGCCGCTGGCGTTTAGCTTGTCCTTGACCTCGCTCCACAGCGCGGCCCGCTTCAACGCTTGCTCGACGCGGCCGTCCATCTCGGACTTGCCGAGATTCTCGTAGAGCCTGACGCCGAAGGCTATGTTCTCGTAGATCGACATCGGGAACGGCGTCGGCTTCTGGAATACCATGCCGATCTTTGTCCTGAGGAGGTTGAGATCCTGCGACCGGTCGAGAATGTTCTTGCCGTCGAGCAGCACCTGGCCCTCGGCGGTCTGTTTCGGGTAGAGCTCGTAGATGCGGTTGAAGACGCGCAGCAGCGTCGATTTCCCGCAACCCGAAGGGCCGATGAAGGCCGTGACGCTGCGCTCGGGCAGCGACAGGCTGATGTCCTTCAGCGCCTTGCTCTGGCCGTAGTAGAAGTTGAGGTTCTTGACCTCGATCTTCGTCTTCTCGGTGACCGTTTCGGTCATCGTCATGTCCGGGGACAACATCTGTGTCATCTGTCCTCTCTGCGTCCGGTAAGGCTGCGGGCGAGGATGCTCAAGCCCAGAACCGTCAGGGTGATTATGAGTGCGCCGGTCCACGCCAGTTGCTGCCATTCCTCGTAAGGGCTGAGAGCGAACTGGAAGATGGTCACCGGCAGGCTGGCCATCGGCGCGTTGATATTGCTGCTCCAGAACTGGTTGTTGAGCGCGGTGAAGAGCAGCGGCGCCGTCTCGCCGGAAATGCGTGCTATCGCCAGCAATATGCCGGTGACGATGCCGGACAATGCGGCGCGGTAGGCGACCGAACGGATCACCACCCAGCGCGGCGCGCCGATCGCGGCACCGGCTTCACGCAACGCGTTCGGCACCAGGTTGAGCATGTCTTCAGTGGTGCGCACGACCACCGGAATGACCAGGATGGCAAGCGCCACGGCGCCGGCAATGGCCGAGAAATGTCCCATTGGCCGCACCATCAATTCATAGACGAACAAGCCGATGATGATCGACGGCGCCGACAACAGGATGTCGTTGATGAAGCGGACGACGGTGGTGATGCGCGAAAAGCGTCCATACTCGGCCATGTAGGTTCCCGCCAGCACGCCGATCGGCGTGCCGACGACAACGGCGATGATCGTCATCAGCAGGCTGCCCGCGATGGCATTGAGCAGGCCGCCGGCCTCGCCCGGTGGTGGCGTCATCTCGGTGAAGACCGCGAACGAAAGCCCGGCTGTGCCCTTATAGACCAACGCACCGAGGATGAGCGCCAGCCAGGCAAGCCCGATGCCGGCGGCGACGACGCAAAGCGCCATCATCACCGAATTCCTGGCTTTGCGGCGGCTGTGGAGCGATGAGGATGTCGACATCGGTCAGGCTCCCGTACGGGCGTCGATCCGCATCAGCATATAGCGGGCGGCGGCAAGGATCAGGAAGGTGATGACGAACAGGATCAGGCCGAGCGCGACCAGCGAGGAGGTGTAGAGGTCGCCGTCGGCCTCGGTAAATTCATTGGCGATGGTCGCCGAAATCGTCGTGCCCGGTGCGAACAGGGAGGCACTGATGCGATGCGCGTTGCCGATGACGAAAGTCACCGCCATGGTTTCGCCGAGTGCCCGGCCGAGGCCAAGCATGACGCCGCCCATGATGCCGATGCGGGTATAGGGAATGACCACGCGCCGGGTCACTTCCCAGGTCGTGCAACCGATGCCGTAGGCCGATTCCTTCAGCACCGCCGGCACCGTATCGAAGACATCCTTGGTGATCGAGGTGATGAAGGGCAACACCATTATGGCGAGGATCAGCGCCGAGGTCAGAAGGCCGATGCCGTAAGGAGGGCCGGCGAAAAGGCTGGATAGTCCCGGCACGCCGTGGAAGATGTTGATGATGAAGGGCTGTATCGTCGTCTGCAGGAATGGCGCGAACACGAACAGGCCCCAGATACCATAGATGATCGAGGGAATGCCGGCCAATAGCTCGACCGCTATGCCGATCGGGCGCCTGAGCGGGCGCGGGCAGAGCTCGGTGAGAAAGATCGCAATGCCGATGCCGATCGGAACCGCGATCAGGATGGCGATGGCCGCCGTTACCAGGGTGCCGTAGATCGGCGCCAGTGCGCCAAATTTTTCCGTGACCGGATTCCAGCTCTCAGTCGTCAGGAAAGAAAAGCCGAAGGACGACAGCGCCTGCCATGAGCCGGCAAACAGCGAGATCGCGACACCGCCGAGGATGACCAGCACAAGGATTGCGGAAGCGCGGGTGAGTCCGCGAAATATGGCATCTGTGAGCGCGAAGCGCCGCACCGTAGCGTCCCTGGCCCGGGCTGCTGCAGATGATGGCATGGCATCGGAAGCGATGGTCATTGGGTCCTCGCGATTAAAGGCAACAGGGAGGGCGCCGTCGACGCCCTCCCTGGAGGAGATTACATAGCCGAGTAGAGCGGCTTGCCATCGTCGCCGACGACTTCCTTGGCCCACATGGCCTTGACGCTCTCAACCACCTTGTCGGGCATCGGAACGTAGTCCAGCTCGCCGGCCATCTCGTCGCCCTTGTCATACGCCCAGGCGAAGAATTTGAGCGCTTCGCCGGTGGTCGCGGCGTCGTCCGGCTTCTTATACAGGAGGATCCACGTCGCCGCCGTCATCGGCCAGGACTCGGCGCCCGGCTCATTGGCGAGGATCACCCCATAGCCCGGCTGCGAGCTCCAGTCGGCATTGGCCGCTGCCGCCGAGAACGCGGCTGCGGTGGGCTCGACCTTCTTGCCGTCCTTGTTGATCATGTCGGTGTGGGTGAGCTTGTTCTGCTTGGCGTAGGCGTATTCGACATAACCGATCGCGCCGCCGGTCTGGGAGACGTTGTTGGCAACGCCCTCATTGCCTTTGGCGCCGATGCCGACCGGCCATTCCACGGCCTTGTCGACGCCAACCTTTTCTTTCCAGTCCGCGCTGACGTCGCCGAGGTAATAGGTGAAGTTGAACGTCGTGCCCGAACCATCGGAACGGTGAACGACCGCGATCGCTTGCGAAGGCAGCTTGACGTCGGGATTGAGCTTCTTGATCGCCTCGTCATCCCAGCTCGTGATCTTGCCGAGGAAGATGTCGGCCAGCGTCGGGCCGTCGAGAACCAACTCGCCCGGCTTGATGCCTTCGAGATTGACGACCGGAACGATGCCGCCCATCACCATCGGGAACTGAGCCAGTCCGGACGCTTCAAGCTCGTCGCCCTTGAGCGGCGCATCCGAAGCGCCGAAGGTAACGGTCTTGGCCTTGATCTGCTTGATACCGCCGCCGGAACCGATCGACTGGTAGTTGAGGCCAACGCCGGTGTCTTTCTTGTAGGTGTCGGCCCACTTCGCATAGATCGGGTAGGGGAAGGTGGCGCCGGCGCCGGAGATGTCCGCGGCGAGCGCGGCGGACAGAGTGAGGGTGGTCGTCGCCGCCATTGCAATCGCAACGGCCGCCGAGCGGATGAAATGTCTCATGTGGCCTGCTCCTGTTCGGAATATGGTCTCTCGGCGCCATTCCTCCGGCGCCCGCTGAGGCCAATAGCCCCCGATTATTACAGTCGCATGACAGTTTCATGTCGCTCCGGTAACGTCGTCCAGCCGGGTTAAGAAGGAGCGGCCGCGGGCTTTGTCGGCATGGGCCGCGGTTTGCCGCTGGAATCAGCAGCTTGCGTGATTTCCGGCCGGCATCGTCGGCTCGGCGATCGCAGCCACCGGCTTTAAAAGAAAAAAACCGGACGGGAGCGCGTTGCATGCAGCCAGAACGTGTCATGGCCGCGCCATCGCCGAAACAGGTCCGTTGGGGTAAATCTGACCCTGTTTCTTGCCGGCGGTCGCTGCTCCCGCCCGTAACTGGAGGAGCGGAACTTCGAACATCCCATTGTCGCCACTGAGCGCGGCTTTGGTATGGTGCGATCGCACCATGGCCTTACGCTGGAAGCGTTGACGAATCGCAAGTTTCTAACTCGCGCTGGATCCCCATTCGCGCCCGACTCGGCGCTCGATCTTCGAGCAAGGCCTTCGACGGGAAGCGCGACGACTTCTACTTCACGGTATCTACTCCCTTCGCCCTATTCCGCCGGTTGTCGGTTAGGCCGAAGCGGCGTTATAAGCTTGCAGGGGTATTGCTGATGTCTCGACGGATTCTGCCTGTCTTCCTGTGCCTGGCGCTGCCTCTGGGAAGCGGCTGCGCTCGCAGCTATGACGGCACCGTGATCATTCCCAAGCCGCTCGATGTTCGCCGGTTCTGGGACCGGCCTTCGCCGCAGGCGCAAGCCGAACAGTCGCAACTGGAGACCGACGTCTTTCCAGTGGCGCCGCAAACGACGAAAAGGCCGGCGATGCGCAGGAATGCAGCTTCCGTTGCAGCGCCACGGAGGAGGGCCACCAACAACCCACCCGTGCTGTCGCCGGAGCCGACGAAGGCGCTAACTTGCAGGAACGTCAGCGAGCCCGGCAAACGTGCCCGCATGGTCTGCGAATAACCAGCCGACGTCGGTCGACGGCCCTACGCCTCGAAGCGGCTATCCGGTCAAAAGTTCGCCGTCTCGGAACATCGCCCGCCTAGGTCAGTTCGCCGGGAAAAAGGCCGGCCCGACCACTCTCACCGGCCGCGCGCCGATCGCCCTTTCGATCGACTGATGCTGGGCAGCGCCTTGCACCTCGGCAACCGGCGTTTTTGCCTCTGCAGGAACGGCACCGGCGGTTTCGATCCCGGATTCAGGAATTTCCGCGACGATGCCAAAATCCGGCTTTGCCGTCGGCAAAGGAATGATGGCGTTGGTCATGTTGGCCGGTGTCACGGTTCGTGCCCTGAGTTCGGCGACGCGCCGATAATAGCGCTTGACGTCGCAGGCCTTGAAGTTCGCGTCGTCGCGGTACCGGAACGCGGCAGGTAGCTCCACATAGGGTTTTCCCGACTGGAGCGCGACCATCTCTTCAGTCTCGCGAGTGGCGTCGCTCAGCGTGTAGAGGTCGACGCCGGCATCGTCGCAGATATAGCGGCACTGATCGACCGTTTCCTTCAGATCGTCGCTCTTGGCGAACTGCGATCTTGGCGCGGGGAAGAAATATCCGTCCGACAAGCGAACGCAAAACAGCATCCGATTGCCGCCCATTGTTGCGCCTGCGAATTGGGGTTTGGCTGCTGTGCGCTGCTGCGCCGGCTGTTTCTTGGCAGCGGGGGCGGCGCAGCCCAGCGCGACAAACCTGGCCTTCAATCCGGACGTGTCCCTGCCCGAATTCGACAGTCTGACGATCTGGCGTTGCACCTCCGCCTTGCCGGCGACCAGGTCGGCGCAGGGGTTGAAGAAGAAGCCGGCCGTTTTCGCCGTGCATCGGCGTTGTCTCTCCAGCTTTTGAAGCGCGGCGAGTTGCCGGCGCAGTCGGGCAAGCTCGGGGCTGGTCCCGCCGCTGCGCCCCGCCGAAAGCAATTGGCTCCTGATAGCACGGCAGCTATCCGCGTAGGAGAAGGATGTGCCGAGCGCAATGGCTATTGCCGACACCAGCATCAGAATCGTGAGGAGCCAGAAGCGTGTCATTGGAACGACCATTGTCCTTGTTGCACCGAGAACAGGATTTCTTTGTCGACTATGGATAAGTGCTGGCTAAATCATTTATACCTAATTGAAGTAGACCACAACACCATCGGAGACTTCAGTTCTAGTGTAGTAAATCCACTCGCGTGAATTCAATATTACATTTTTATTTCAAGATTGAGACGAACCGGCAGCAACGACGCCCGCCACGGCGAAATTTGAAGCGCGCGGCTGGTTCCGCACCGCGATCAATCCGGCGTTGCCGGCCGGCCGTTGCTGAAACCTTAGCCCCAGGTTCGGCGTTGAGCGGCCAAAGGAGGAGACCGAAGATGTCGATCCACTTCACTGTCGCGGGGCTGACCAGGAATCTGTTCCATTCACTTGGGCTGGACCATGAACGCGCACCAAGGCCACTCGATCACGAGCAGAGGCTTTTGCTGGAGTGCTATCTCGCCGGCCAGATTCCGGAATCGGCCTGGAGCGACTATGTCTTCGAGATGCCGGAACTGGCGCGACATGTCGAGGCCAGACGAAGCCGCCACTAGATCCCGAAAAGTGGAATCCGGTTTTTGGAAAAGATCAAGGCGAAGCCTTCACTCGCGGTGCAGCCTGTTCTTGTTTGGGCGAGTTGAATTGCAGAGTGAACACCTTGCCCGGGATGCCTTGAGCCAGCGCCGGTGAAAAGCTCAACGGCAGGCAATGGTCCACGGCCGCGACCGCCGCGTCGACAAAAGCTTGGCGCGCCTTCTCCTCGCCGGCGACGCGGATGGCGGTCGGCTTGGGCCGGCCGATCAGCGTGCCATCGCGCCTGAAGCTGAAGCTCAGGGTGACGGTGGAATTCCCGGCATTCGCCGGAGGGGTCCAGCACGCCTGGATGGCAGCCCCGACCTCGGGCATGGTGTTGAGCGTCGCTGCATTCGATTGACCGGTTGCGCCCACCAGCATGGCGCCTGCAATCACGATCATTCCAGCAATGCTTTTCATGGCAGGGCCTCTGTCCTTGAACCGCCCTCGAGGACGGGACGAACTTCGATGGTAGGGCCGACAGCGGCGATGACAAGATGGCGGCGACGCGTTTCATCAGCCATGCAGGCGTCGTGAAACGCCGTCTGGCGCAACTTCGGCAGGGGCTGAAATAAGCAAAAGGCCGGCGCGCAGCCGACCTTTGCTTCCCATCCGCGCCAGTACATCCGTGGTCGCGGGCTGGAAGTGGATTCAGTAGAAAGGGTTTAGGTTAACGAAACCTTAAGCTCCCCACATCGTGCAAACAGGGGAGATTAAAAAAATCCCCAATTCATTACCGGCTCCTGCAGACGTGCGGACGACCGCTATTGGCATGTGCCTCAGGCGTTGGCCTGCGATCTCACATAGGCGATATAGCCGCGCACGTCGCCGGCCGGCTCGGCATAGGCCTTGCCGAGCTTCTTCTCGATTGCCGCCATATAGTCTTTTGCCCATTGGGGCAACGCGTAGTCGATGACGGCGAGGAACTCGAGCGTCGCCGCCAGACGGATGTCGGCGATCGACGGGTCCTTGCCGCCAATGAACGGCTTGCCGTTCCTGAAGAAGGAGTGAAACACCTCCAGCGGCTCGGCTATCGCTTTTATAGCGGCCTTCTGGGCTTCCGACTTCTTGTCGGGATGAGCGTCGCTGTGGCCGACCTCGCCGGCATATTGCGGGAAATTCAGTGCAGGATAGGTGGCGCGCGCCACATAGGGGTAGAGCGTGCCGATCAGGTAGAACATGGCGCTGTCGATCATTGCCCGCTTGGCCGGCGCCTTGGGATATAGTTTCTCCAGGCCGTGCTTGTTGGCGAGGTACTGCATAATGGCGCAGCTTTCCCACAAGACACCTCTCGGCAGGCCCTTGTCCTCGATCATCGGCGTCAAATGGGCCGGGTTTCGCGCCATGTATTCGGGCGAGCGCGTGAGGCCCCATACGTCGGTCTCGGAATGGTCGAGCCCGGCGGCGCGTGCAAACACCCGAACGCTCATATTGTTGACGCTCGGCTTCAGCATGCTGAGCGTGAGCGCCGGCTTTTTCGCCGGTTTCGCCTTGGTCTTCGCGGCCTTTTTGGCGGAGACCTTCGTCGCCGGCTTTGCCACTTTCGCCGCTGACTTGGCGGCGGCTTCGGCCGCCGGCTTCGCTCCTGGCCTGGCTGCCTTGGCCGCGGGCTTCTTTGCACTCTTGGTTGCTGTCTTTGCCATTAAATCCTCCCTTTGTTCGGCGTGCCGTCAGTACGGATTTTTCGGTGCGCGATCCTCCGACAAGGTCGTGCGCGAACGCTCGACAAGCGCCTGGATCGCATCGGCAAGGTGCACCTCGGCGATGTTGTAGTCGCCACGCGCGACACGCAGCTTGTGCGCCTCCATCAGCACGTCGGCATGGCTGAAGCCGGCCGGCGGCTCGAAGCGGTAGGAGGCGAGCTCGATCAGCAGACCGAGCGGATCCTCGAAATAGATCGAGTCCATGAAGCCGCGATCCTTGACGCCGCTGTGCTTGATGCCGCGCTCGTCGAGCCGGGCGACCGCCTGCAGGAAGGTGACGCGCGACACCGCAAACGCGATGTGATGCACGCAGCCCGTATCGGTCGGCGTGCGCCGTTTCTCCGGCGTGCGGCTGTCATCGGTGAAGACGGTGATCAGCCGGCCATCGCCCGGATCGAAATAGAGATGGCTTTCGGTGGCTTTGTCGAGGTTGGGCTGCTCGAAGATGAAAGGCATGCCGAGCACGCCCTCCCAGAAATCGATCGAGGTCTGACGCCCGGCGCCGACCAGCGTGATGTGATGAACGCCTTGTGACTGCAGCTTCTGCATCTGACTCCTCCCGGCCACGCCGTCTTGCCGCCGAACGGAAGTTCGGATGCCCAGTCGCGCTTGGATCAGCGCCCGGCATGTGACCGCGCCCGGCCTCGCTCGCCTGCGCTCCGCATTCCGCATCCTGCAGGAGTGCGGCCGGAGCTTTGATGAACGGATGCTAGTTCAATCCGAGGCGTTGCGCCAGAAGCGCTGAGTTTCAAGAACTCCACGCAGGCGCAAGAGCGCGGACGCCTTCGCCGAGCTCGCCGAAACGATCCGTCGCCGGCAGCTGTAATGGTGCGGCAGCCCGCAGGTCGCTGGGTTCCCGAGCAGCCGGTTTGGCGACGGCCGGTCAAAGGGGCCTCGTTGACGCATGCCGCGCCTGGTTCGGATTACCGGCATCCGTGGCCCCTTAGACGAAAATCACATATTCTCCATCGGCACATCGGGATCGACATGTCCCCCATCGGCAGTGATCTTCAGCCTTGAGAGGTAGTGCTCCCATCCCCTTCGGTGGCTGTCACGCTCCTTTGCGTTCGGCAGTCCGCTATGCGTGAAGCGGATCAGTGTCCCCGCATCCCTCGCGATCAGGTCGATCTCGACATGGCTGGAGCCGGGCGGCACGGTCTCGTTGTCTTCCCAGCCAAAACTGTAGGCAAGACGGTGGACCGGGATCACCTCGGTGAACTCACCGCGCGCCATATGGCGACCACCGACATTGACGAGGAACAGACCGCCCGGCGATGCATCCAAATTCGCTTCGGTCCCGATCCATCGCACGATCTGGTCCGGATCCGTCAAAAGCGCGAACACGGTCGCTTGTGGCGCCGCGACCTCAATCTCTGTGTAAACCGATTCCGCCATCGCTCACTCCAGGTCACATCCGCATCGAATGCCGTGCAAGCGAATATGGGGAGTTGCAAGAAGATGTTCGAGGCGTAAGCATAAGCCGGTGCCGAGTGACCTTCTACCGATGCTTCTCGCAAACTCGCTTTCATTCCTTCTGGACGACGCCGCGCATATTGACGACGGTGGGCGACTTCTATTGCAGCTCTCAACGCATTTGATGGAAGACGGCCTGCCGATCGTCGCCGGCGCGCTGGCGCAGGATGCTCCCGACCCGATCATTTCACGCCGCATCTGGCTCTGGCGAGCGCCTGGGGGTGAAGTGGTCGAGGCTTTGGGGATAGGCGCCGACCGCCAGAATGCCGATCCCCGGCTCGTGCTGCGGGAGTGGCTTGGCACGACGCGGGCGATCGTGTTCGACGAGCGAGCGGGCGGTGTCGCACCGACTTTGGTGTGGGCGTTCGATCATACTCCGGATGATGCGCAGTCAGAGCTGCTGCGGCAAATCTCCCGGTTTGCCGCGGCTCCGATGACCGCACTCGCAGAACGGTCCGCGAAACGCGCATTGCTCGAAGCATATTTGGGAAAGCGCAGTGCAGCACATGTACTCAACGGTCATTCTCGTCGAGTAAAGGGAGAGACGATACGGGCTGCGCTTCTGTGCGCGGACCTTCGAGGTTTCACTGATCTATCCGAGGTTTATGATGCAGACGAGATCGTATTGGTACTTGATGCCTGGTTCGATTGCGTCGCCGGCGCGGTGCACGCATTTGGTGGTGAGGTTCTCAAGTTTATAGGTGATGGCGTCCTCGCGATTTTCCCGATTGGCGAGCGCGATGCAAATGCCGCATGTGACGCTGCGGTCCGAGCCGTGAAGGCTACGCGCGCCGGGATAGATCATCTCAACCAAACTCGGCGCCGCAATGGCGGCCCTGAGCTCGGATATGGCATTGGCCTGCATGTCGGCGAGATACTCTGGGGGAATATCGGCACTGCCGGCAGGTTGGACTTCACCGCGATCGGCAAGGCTGTAAATCTTGTCAGCCGCATCGAAGGGTTGTGCAAGCCGTTGGGACGGACGGTGCTCGCGTCGACAGTGTTCGAAGCAGAAACTACCGAGCCGATGATCGCCATGGGCAGTCATCCGCTCGGAGGAATAGCAGGCGCGCAAACACTTTTCGGCTTGCCGGAATAGATCGAATGGTTGAGCGCGCCGTGGATGTGTCGTTCGCAGCACATCTTGGTATCGTGCGAAACCATGAGAGAAGTTCGAACGGCAAAGAAACTACGATACTGCAACTGGAGTATGGCGCGTTTAGAGCCCAGCCATGCGCGTCGCGCGCAGCTTCGCTGGCCGGTGCTAAGGGCCGAGTATTCCCGGCATCCACCCTTCAAGGGAGAGGCGCCTTCGCCGAGCTCGCCAAAACGATCCGCCGCCGGCCGCTGTAGCTCAGGTCGGCTCCAGGCAGTGCCGACCAGCGTGATGGACGCCTGGCGATTGTAGTTTCTATATCTGGCTCCTCCCCGCGTGGCATCGACTGCCCTGTTCAGCGCGACGTTCTGCGCGCCGCTAATTCTGTGCCGCAAGACCCATGATGCAATACTAATGCAATCGGCTCCGCTGCGTCAGAAGCGGCAATGAGCCAAATCCGCCGCGACCTAAGGCGATGGATCGGATTGATGGTTTGCCGAGAGCTTGGAGAGACTTGGTACGCCCAAGGGGAATCGAACCCCTGTTCCCGCCGTGAGAGGGCGGTGTCCTGACCGCTAGACGATGGGCGCGTTCAAGAACCGGCGATATAGGCTGACGGCTGGGAAAAAGCAACTAGGCTCAGGGCCACTGCTCGCACAGACGAAAAATCCGCTGCAAGCCTATCGTTTTGGCTCGATCAGGTCCCAGAGATTTCCATAAAGGTCGGCGAAGACCGCGACCGTGCCATAAGCCTCATGGCGTGGCGCTTCGCGGAACTCGACGCCTTTTTCGAGCATCAGCGTATGGTCGCGGGCAAAATCGTCGGTTTCGAGGAACAAAAAGACCCGCCCGCCGGTCTGGTTACCGACGGCGTGCCTTTGCGCATCGCCGGATGCTTCGGCGAGAAGCAGCCGCGCGCCCTGCCCTTTGCCCGGCGTGATCGTGACCCAGCGTTTGCCGCCGCCGAGATCGATATCTTCGGTGAGCACAAAACCCAGCCGGTCGACATACCAGGAAATCGCCTCGTCATAATTTGCGACGACAAGCGCGACCGTGGCAATGCTGCGGTGTTCGGCAAAACCGGTCATTTGTTCCTGATCGAAAAACGGCCGACGATGCGGCGCTCGGTAATGTCATAGACGAAGATGGCGCGGCTGCCGTCGGGCAGCTCGGCGTCGATCGAAAGGTGATTGCCGGAGAGCGATTGGCTGACCACCCTGGCGCCGACCGGCAGCACGATGTCGCCGTTGACCGGCTCGCCTGCCGGCACCTGGAAGTCACTGGTCAACGGCGGGGCGGCAGGCGGCGCGTTGCGCGCTTTGTAGACAAGTGCTGCTATCACCACCATAAGGGCGAGGAACAGCAGGCCGAGATTGATGGCGACGAAGCGAACGAGCTTCGTCCGCACCTTTTCGACCTCGGGGTCGAGTGGCTTTTCCTCGTCTTCGTCGGCAAGCGGCCGGGCCATGGCAGCAGATTCCGGAACTGTTTTCGATGAGCGCTCATAACGAAGAGGTCAGACAATTAATAGGGGCCGGACCGATCGTGCTGGAGGCGGGCGCCGATGCCGCCGGCCAGCGGCTCGACCAATGGCTGGCGGCCAGGCTCGGCCCCGACATGTCGCGCAGCCGGGTGCAGATGCTGATAAAGCAAGGCGCGGTCAGGATCGGCGGAAGGCAGGTCGAAGAGACGAAGCGCAAGATGGCACAAGGTGACAGCGTGTCGGTCGACATGCCGGAGCCTGAACCGGCGGCGCCGCAAGGCGAAGATATTGCGCTGGACGTCCTCTACGAGGACAACGCGCTAATCGTCATCAACAAGCCGGCCGGGCTGGTCGTACATCCCGGCGCCGGCAACTGGACCGGTACGCTGGTCAACGCGCTGATCCATCATTGCGGCGACAGCCTGTCCGGCATCGGCGGCGTGAGACGGCCGGGCATCGTCCACCGCCTCGACAAGGAGACCAGCGGCGTCATGGTCGTCGCCAAGACCGACCGCGCCCACAAGGCGTTGTCGGAGGCCTTTGCCGACCACGGCCTGACCGGCGATCTCGAGCGCGCCTATCTGGCGTTGGTCTGGGGCATACCGGCAAGGCCGACCGGGACGGTCGACGCGCCGCTCGGCCGCGCCGCCGACCGGGTACGCCGTGCCGTGGTGCCGCAAGGCCGCGACGATGCGCGCCATGCCATAACGCATTTCACCGTCGTCGAGCGCTTTGGCGAGCAGCAGCAGGAATTCGCCACGGCGAGCCTAGTCGAATGCCGGCTGGAAACCGGTCGCACTCACCAGATACGCGTCCACATGGCCCATATCGGCCATCCGGTGATTGGCGACCCCGAATACGGCCAGGCTTTCCGCACCAAGGCCAATCGGTTGCCCGAGCCGCTAAAGAGCAAGGTAAAGGCGTTTCCGCGACAAGCTTTGCACGCCCGCCTCCTTGCATTTCGCCATCCCGATACCCATCTAACGATGAGGTTCGAAGCACCGATACCGTGGGACATGGAGGAACTCGTCGACGGCTTCCGCAAGCTCTGAACCAACCACCTGAAAACCTGACCGGCGTTGTTCACTTCAGCGTGACACACTGTTTCGTGTTGAACAAATGCCTGTCTTTCTGGTTTTGTTCCTATATATGTCGGTTGGCGCGAATGTGCCTTTGGCATTCGTGCCACATGCCCGCCGCGTTTCGGGGGCATCACTCCAATAGAGAGGGGGCGCTATCATGGCCCAGTCATTACCCAGTATCGTTTCCGGCGAAGGCGGTCTCAGCCGCTACCTGGAAGAAATCCGCCGCTTTCCGATGCTTCAGCCGCAGGAAGAGTACATGCTCGCCAAGCGCTACGCCGAGCATGAGGACACCACGGCTGCGCACAAGCTCGTCACCAGCCACCTTCGGCTCGTCGCCAAGATCGCCATGGGCTATCGCGGCTACGGCCTGCCGATCGGCGAAGTGATCTCGGAAGGCAATGTCGGCCTGATGCAGGCCGTCAAGAAATTCGAACCGGAGCGCGGCTTCCGTCTCGCCACCTATGCGATGTGGTGGATCAAGGCCTCGATCCAGGAATACATCCTGCGCTCGTGGAGCCTGGTCAAGATGGGCACCACCGCCAACCAGAAGCGCCTGTTCTTCAACCTGCGCAAGGTGAAGGGCAAGATCCAGGCGCTCGATGAAGGCGATTTGAAGCCCGACCAGATCACCGAGATTGCCACCCGGCTGAACGTCTCGGAAGCGGAAGTCGTGTCGATGAACCGCCGTCTGTCGGGCGACGCCTCGCTCAATGCGCCCATCCGGGCCAGTGAAGGCGAGTCCGGCGAATGGCAGGACTGGCTGGTCGACGACCACGAAAGCCAGGAAGAGATGCTGATCGAGCAGGACGAGCTGGAAAACCGGCGCGGCATGCTGTCCGGCGCTCTTGCCGTGCTCAACGACCGCGAACGTCGCATCTTCGAGGCGCGCCGCCTCGCCGATGAGCCGTTGACGCTGGAAGAGCTGTCGGCCGAGTTCGATATCAGCCGCGAGCGGGTGCGGCAGATCGAGGTGCGTGCCTTCGAGAAGGTGCAGGACGCGGTCAAGGCCGCGGCCAAGCGCCAGACGCAGGCGTTGCGCACGATTGAGGCGCAGCCGGCGGCATAAGGCCTCCAAGAGAACCAAAAAAACGGCGGCGTCAGGTAACTGGCGCCGCCGTTTTTTCCAAAGCGGCGTCGCGTTCGACCGGCGGCGCCTTCGCGGATGTCCGATCCGCCGCCGTAACTGCCGTAGCCTCGCCATGGCGTCCGCAGACGATCGCATTGATAACGGCATTACCGCAATTTTCCCCAAGCCCTGAAAACCGTAACGCTGCAAGCTGTGGCGTCGATATTCCGGCGCCGACCGGCGCATTCCACAACCCGGCGCTCGCAGCAAGTGGCGCGATAACGGGCCGCTGATAACGGGCCGCTCGGGCTGCCTCAGCCAGTTGGAGCTCGTCTGTTGGAAACGAAAGGCAGTATGACGATGACGATTTCCCCGTTTCTGACCGCTCTTGGATCCGAAGGCCCCCCAGCCGATCGGGCGAAAGACATGGCCCTCTATGGGTGGCTAATTGGAAGCTGGGAAATGGACTCGGTCCACTACCTCGACGACGGCACAATCCAGAAATGGGATGGCGAATGCCATTTTGGCTGGGTGCTCGAAGGCCGCGCGATTCAGGACGTTTGGATCAGGCCCAGGCGCCCTGCGCCGTCCACGATGTACGGCACGACCCTGCGCATCTTCGACCCTGGGATCGATGGCTGGCACATCATATGGAACGACCCGCTCAACCGGGATCACTCGCGCCAGATCGGCCGAGCCGAGGGTAAGGACATTGTCCAGCTCGGCGATGACTCGCGCGGTCTGAAAACTCGTTGGCGTTTCACAGAGATCACTGCCAACAACTTCCATTGGATCGGCGAGGAAAGATCTTCCGAGGGCGACCCTTGGCAAAGCACGTATGAACATTTAGCCCGCCGAACAAAACCCTGACGCTGAGTAAACACCTAGCTGGCGTTCTGCGCCGCTCCTCATCCGGCTGCCGCCACCGTCTTCCCGCATGGACCTATCGGATTCAAACATCGCAAAAATCGAATCAGGATCAATAACTTGGATGACCGTCGCAGAACGATGAGGGCGGCGCCAAGTTTGGATGGCACTGTAGTGCCAGCGACCCATCTCCTCACAGGCAATCGAGCGGAAACTTCAGATAGCGCCGCCCGTTGGATTCCGGTTCCGGCAGGCGTCCACCGTTCATGTTCACCTGCAGCGCGTGCAGGATCAGCCGCGGCATCGGCAACGTCCTGTCGCGGGCTTGGCGGAGCGCGACGAAGTCGGCTTCCGTCTTGCCGCCGGCAACATGGATGTTGCCGGCTTTCTGCTCCGCGACCGTGCTTTCCCAGCGCGCTTCACGACCGCCCGGCTGGTAGTCGTGACCGACGAACAGACGTGTCTCGTCCGGCAGCGCCAGGATGTCCTCGATCGAACGCCAGAGCCGCTCGGCACTGCCGCCCGGAAAGTCTGTCCTGGCGGTGCCGCTGTCCGGCATGAACAACGTGTCGTGGATGAAGGCGGCGTCGCCAATGACGTAAGTGATCGAGGCCAGTGTGTGGCCCGGCGAGAACAGCACTCTCGCCGGAAGGCCGCCGACCGAAAAAGTTGCGCCATCGGCGAATAGCCTATCCCATTGCGAACCGTCGGCGGAGAATTCCGGCCAGTTGTAGATCACCTTCCACAATTTCTGGACGTCGATGATCCTTTCGCCGATTGCCGTCGGCGCTCCGGTTCTCCCCCTCAAATAATGGGCGGCGGAGAAATGATCGGCATGCGGATGCGTGTCGAGGATCCACTCGACCTCCAGCCCGCTTTCCCTGACGAAGTCGAGCAGGGCGTCGGCGTTCTTCGTTGCCGTTGCACCGGCCCTTTCGTCGAAGTCGAGCACCGGATCGATGATGGCGCATTTGCGGGTCGCCATGTCGGCGACCACATACTGGACGGACCCGCTCGGCTCGTCATAGAAGCCGGTGACCTGCGACCTGGCCGATAATGCGTCCAATCCCAGCCTCCTTCGCCCCTCACCACGGCAGGAAGGATTTTCTCTGCCACGGCAAATGAAAGGCATGGTTGTCCGTCAACCAAGCGCCGTCAAGCACCTCATGCTCATAGGGTCAGGAAAACCGAAAATTCTCCGTGCCGCCCCTGCCTGCTCAGGCGGAAGGCTGCTTGGTCTTCCTGAGATATGGCAGGATCGTCTCGTAGGCACCGAAGCGCTTGATGGCATCCTCATTGGAGACGGCAGCGGTGATGATGACGTCCTCGCCCTGCTTCCAGTTCGCCGGCGTCGCCACCTGGTGTTTGGCGGTCAGCTGCATGGAATCGATGGCGCGCAGGATTTCGTCGAAGTTGCGGCCCGTCGTCATCGGATAGGTGAGAACCAGCTTGATCTTCTTGTCGGGCCCGATGACGTAGACCGAACGCACCGTGGCATTGTCCGCCGGCGTGCGGCCTTCCGAGCTCTCGCCGGCACCCGCCGGCAGCATCTCATAAAGCTTGGCGACCTTGAGATCCTTGTCGCCGATCAGCGGGTAGTTCAGCGAATGGCCGGTCGCGGTCTTGATATCGTTCTGCCACTTTTCGTGGCTTTCGACGGGATCGACCGAGATGCCGATGATCTTGACGTTGCGCTTCCTGAACTCGCCTTCGAGCCCGGCCATCGTGCCGAGTTCGGTCGTGCAAACCGGCGTAAAGTTCTTCGGATGGCTGAACAATACCGCCCAGCCGTCGCCGATCCATTCATGGAAGCTGATCGGTCCTTGCGTGGTCTCTGCGGTGAAGTCCGGTGCGATGTCGTTGATGCGAAGGCTCATGGCGTGTCCCTACCTGTTTGGCTTGCCGCTGGCATTGAACGCCCCACCGGCGTTGCTTGCATTTCTAACACTGCGGCGTCATCCTTCAAGTGGCTGTTGACGCTAGGATAGTGGCCGGCCTCAAAAAAATTTTTGTCACTTAGGCGGGAAATACAGCAGTGATTTCCGCGCTGGCGAAAAAGCACCGGAGGTTGGTTGAACGCGCAGGCATTTCCGCCGATTGTTCGGCTCAGATGCTGCCCATTCCGCCGTTAAGTGGCGTCGGGTCGATGAGGCGACGCGACGCGCTACGCCTTGTTCACTGCCAGCGTCGTCGCCAGGTCTTCCATGCGCTGGGCCAGCGCGCCGAGCGCCCCGGTCAGCACGGAATCGTTCTTATCGGCCTTGGTCAGTGCATCGTCGCGCGTCTTGCGCAGCGTCAGCACTTCGCTTTCCATGCCCTTGACGCGCTTTTGCAGTTCCGAAAGCTCGTCCATGACCATGATGCCGGCCATCACAGTCAGCCGCTGGTCGCCGATCTCGCCAAAAGAATCCTTCAGATGCGAGACATAGCGGTCGAAGCGCTCGGCAAGATCTATCAGATGCTCTTCCTGGCCCTCGTCGCAGGCCATCCGATATTGCTTGCCGTCGATGGAAACCGTGACTTGTGCCATTAGCCTACCTGTCCAGTACCGCGCGGATGGTCTCCATGGCTGTCACCAGCCTTCGCGACACTTCTTTGTTGGCATCTTCCAGCCGTTCGGCGCGAGCTTCGGAATTGTCGAGCTCCTGCGCCAGCCGCGAGCGGTCGGCGTTCATCCGCTGCACTTCGGCCTCGGCTTCCGAATAGTCCCGCTCGTGCTCGAGCTTGGCCGCGACGGCGTTTTCCAGCCCTTCGATGGCCTTACCCAGCCTGGCAATGACTTCCTTGAGGGTCGTTTCCCCGGTCATGGCTTTCGTCCTGCGCCCTGCCCATCACCGAATCATCCACGTTCAGAACGCGTTATCCTTGAAACATTACGCGTCGTGTAAACCGCACGTCAATAAAGCTGTCGCGACTGTCCCCTGCTAACGCTAATGTAAGTCGCGCATGGCCATCACAAGACCGGCAAAAGCACACCGATTTGTTGACTAAAAGGCCGCGCCTGTTATGTGTCGCGCACCCTTTTCAAGGGCTTTCCCAAGGCCCAAACCCCCATTTTGGAGGAAGCATGACCTCGCGCGAACAACATGACCGGATGGCCAATGCGATCCGTTTTCTCGCCATGGACGCCGTCGAGAAGGCAAATTCCGGCCACCCCGGACTGCCCATGGGCTGCGCCGACATCGCCACGGTGCTGTTCACCCGCTTTCTCAAATACGATCCGAAAAACCCGCATTGGCCGGACCGCGACCGCTTTATCCTGTCGGCCGGCCACGGCTCGATGCTGCTTTACTCGCTGCTCTATCTGACCGGCTACGAAGACATCACCATCGACCAGATCAAGCAGTTCCGCCAATTGGGGTCGAGGACGGCGGGCCACCCGGAATACGGCCATGCCGCCGGCATCGAGACGACGACCGGCCCACTCGGCCAGGGCCTTGCCAATTCGGTCGGCTTCGCGCTCGGCGAGCGCATCATGAATGCCGCTTTCGGCAAAGATCTCGTCGACCACTACACCTATGTGCTGGCCGGCGACGGCTGCCTGATGGAAGGCGTATCCCAGGAAGCCATCGCGCTTGCCGGGCATCTGAAGCTGAACAAGCTGATCGTCTTCTGGGACAACAACAACATCTCGATCGATGGCCCGGTGTCGCTCGCCGATAACACCGATCAGGTCGCCCGCTTCCAGGCGTCCGGCTGGAATGCCAGCCATATCGACGGCCAGGACCCGGAAGCGATCGCCTATGCCATCGAAGCGGCCCGCCACTCCGACAAGCCGACGATGATCGCCTGCAAGACGACGATCGGCTTCGGCGCGCCGACCAAGGCCGGCACCAACAAGGCGCATGGCTCGCCGCTCGGCGCCGAGGAAATCGCTGGCGCCAGAAAATTCTTCGGCTGGGATTATCCGCCCTTCGAGGTTCCGGCCGATATCCTCGACGCATGGCGTACCGCCGGGCGGACCGGCGTCAAGGCGCGCACCGACTGGGAAAGCCGGCTTGCCAAGGCCGACGCCAAATTGCGCGCAGAGTTCGAACGCCGCATCAGTGGCACGCTGCCGGCCAACTTCGACGCCGTCATTGGCGACTACAAGAAGAAGCTCGCCGCCGACAAGCCGAAGGTCGCCACCCGTAAGTCATCGGAAATGGCGCTGGAGGTCATCAACGGCGCAGTGCCCGAAACCATCGGCGGCTCGGCCGATTTGACCGGCTCCAACAACACCAAGACCAGCCAGACCAAGAACATCACCGCCGACGATTATGGCCAGCGCTATGTCCACTACGGCATTCGTGAGCACGGCATGGCGGCAGCGCTCAACGGCCTGACATTGCATGGCGGCATTATCGCCTATGGCGGCACTTTCATGTGCTTTTCCGATTATGCCCGTCCGGCGATGCGGCTTGCTTCGCTGATGGGCATCCGCTCGATCTTCGTCATGACCCATGATTCGATCGGCCTTGGCGAAGACGGCCCGACCCATCAGCCGGTCGAGCATCTGGCAGCACTTCGCGCCATCCCGAACCACAATGTCTTCCGCCCGGCCGACGCGGTCGAAACCGCCGAATGCTGGCAGTTGGCCATTGAGTCGGAAAAGACGCCTTCGACATTGGCGCTGACCCGGCAGAACCTGCCGACGGTACGCAACGACTTCGTTGCGGAAAACCTCAGCAGCCGCGGCGCCTATGAACTTGCCGCCGCGAGCGGTGAAGCCGCGGTGACGATCTTCGCTTCGGGCTCCGAGGTCGAGATCGCGCTGGCCGCCCGCCAGGCGTTGGAAAAGCACGGCCATGCGACCCGCGTCGTCTCGGTGCCGTGCTTCGAATTGTTCGACAAGCAGAGCGCCGACTATCGCAGCAGGACGATCGGCAATGCGCCGCTCAAGATTGCCATCGAAGCCGGCATCCGTCAGGGCTGGGATCACTTCATCGGCACCGACGGCATCTTCATCGGCATGACCGGCTTCGGCGCTTCCGGCACTATCGAACAGCTCTACCCGCATTTCGGCATTACCGCCGAAGCAACGGTAAAGGCGGCGGAAGCCCGTCTGCACGGCAAATGAAGGTGAGCCCGCCCGGCAAGGGCTGGCATAGCGGTTTTGCCGGGCGGTGGAGCATTAATCGATTTAAATCCAATCCTCGGCGGCTGGATTCTTTGCCCGTCCGCCGTTATGAAGCTGCGGACTTGATCTTCGGCCTCCAACTCCCAGGGAGAGAACAATGACCGTCAGAGTTGCTATCAACGGATTCGGCCGCATCGGCCGAAACATTCTGCGCGCCATCCATGAATCCGGCCGCAAGGATATCGATGTCGTCGCGGTCAACGATCTCGGCCCGGTCGAGACCAACGCGCATCTGCTGCGCTTCGACAGCGTGCATGGCCGCTTTCCGCATGAGGTGACGGTTGACGGCGACCAGATCATCGTCGGCAAGGAAAAATTCAAGGTCACCGCGATCAAGGATCCGACGCAACTGCCCTGGAAGGAGCTCGGCATCGACATCGCGCTCGAATGCACCGGCATCTTCACCGCCCGCGACAAGGCCGTCGCCCATCTGACCGCCGGCGCCAAGCGCGTTCTCGTCTCCGCTCCGGCAGAGGGCGCCGACCTCACCGTCGTCTATGGCATCAACCACGACAAGCTGACCAAGGACCACATCGTCATCTCGAACGCCTCCTGCACCACCAACTGCCTGGCGCCGCTGGCGGCCGTGCTGAATGAGGCGGTCGGCATCGAAAAGGGCATGATGACGACGATCCATTCCTATACCGGCGACCAGCCGACGCTGGACACTATGCACAAGGACCTCTACCGCGCCCGTGCCGCCGCGCTGTCGCAGATTCCGACATCGACCGGTGCCGCCAAGGCCATCGGCTTGGTACTGCCCGAGCTCAAGGGCAAGCTCGACGGCATCTCCATCCGCGTGCCGACGCCGAACGTTTCGCTCGTCGATTTCAAGTTTATCGCCAAGCGGCCGACCACCGTCCAGGAGATCAATGACGCGGTGATCGCCGCTTCAAACGGCAAGCTGAAGGGCATCCTCGCCGTTACCCGTCACCCCAATGTTTCGATCGACTTCAACCACGATCCGCATTCTTCGATCGTGGCGCTCGACCAGACCAAGGTCATGGACGGCAACTTCGTTTCGGTGCTGTCGTGGTACGACAATGAGTGGGGCTTCTCGAACCGCATGGGCGATACCGCGGTCGCCTTCGGCAAGACCATCGCCTGATCGCAGAACCATCTTCTCGACCTGGAAGACGCCCGGCTCAGTCCGGGCGTTTTTCGTTGCAGCACGAACCGCCAACGCACGCTCTGCTGCTTGGGAATGCCAAAACGTTCGACGATCGGCAGCGTGGGGCAAAAAGCCACGCTGCTGCCTTGCAGCGGCCATGTCTTCGCCCCACTCTCCCGTGATGCCGGAGCATATCGACTAGGGGCGACCAACGAATGGAGCATGGTATCTATCTGGTGACGCTTGTTGGAGCAGCACTTGTCGTTGCCGCCGCGTTTTCGAGCTTGATCGCCTTCCGTTTCGGCGCCCCTCTCCTGCTGCTATTTCTCTGCATCGGCCTCGCTACCGGAACCGATGGTCTCGGCATCCACTTCGACAACGCCCGAGTTGCTTATTTTGCCGGCTCATTGGCGCTGGCGGTCATCCTTTTCGATTCCGGCTTCGGTACGCCGCTCAACGCCTTACGGCAGGCGGCCGGGCCGGCGCTGTCGCTGGCGACATTCGGCGTCCTTTTGACCACCGGCCTGTTCGGCGCCGCCGCCTATTATCTGCTCGACCTGACCTGGCTGGAATCCTTCCTGCTCGGTGCCGCCGTCGCCTCGACCGACGCTGCGGCGGTGTTCTTCCTGCTACGCGCCGGCGAGATCAATTTGCGCGAGCGCGTGCGGTCCACGCTCGAGGTGGAATCCGGCACCAATGACCCGATCGCCATCTTCCTGACCATCACGCTGGTCGAGGTCATCGCCGCCAACATCCACCCCGAGGCAAAGGTGCTGGTTACCGATCTTGCCGTCGGTTTCCTGGTCAACATGGGCCTCGGTGCGGTCATCGGCATTCTCGGCGGCATGGCCATTGTGCGTCTTGTCGATCGCCTCAATCTCGATCACGGCCTGTTGCCGATCTTCGTGCTGACGCTGTCGCTGATGGTGTTTGCTGCCGCCGGCGCCGTCGGCGGGTCCGGCTTCCTGGCGGTCTATCTCGCAGGCCTGATTGCCGGCAATTCCGATATTCGGGCCGTCACCATCCTCAAGCGCTTCCAGGACGGCATGTCGTGGCTGGCGCAGATCATCATGTTCCTGATCCTCGGCCTGTTCGCGACGCCTTCGCAATTTCCGGCGATCCTGATGCCGGCAGTGCTGCTCGGCCTGTTCCTGATATTTGTGGCACGGCCAATCGCGGTCTGGCTGTGCCTGGTGCCGTTCCGCCTGCCACGCCCGGAAGTCGCCTTTGTCTCATGGGTTGGCTTGCGTGGCGCCGTGTCGATACTGCTTGCCATCACGCCGCTGCTCGGCGGCCTGGACAACGGCCGCCTCATCTTCAACACCGCCTTCATCATCGTGCTGGTCTCGCTGATCATCCAGGGATGGACCGTCGGGCCGCTGGCGCGCCGCCTCGGCCTTATCGTGCCGGCCCGCCTGGGACCGCTCGACAAGGTCGAATTGGAACTGCCGGGCTCCGCCCATCATGAGCTTCTCGCCTACCGCGTGGCACCCGGCAGCCCGGTGGCGCGTGGCGAACGCATTCCGCGCTGGGCGCGGCCATCGCTTGTGTTGCGCGACGGACGCTCGATGCGCTTCCAGGATATGGGCCGCCTGGCGGCCGGCGACCATGTCTACATCTTCGTACCGGACCGCTATCCGCGCCTGCTCGACAAGCTGTTCGCCAGCCGTGCCGTGGTCGATCCCGAGGATGCGGACTTCTTCGGCGCCTTCGCTGTCGATCCGTCACGCTCCGCCGAGGAACTGGAGACCGCCTATGCGCCGGGCCTGACCGAGGCGGAACGCAAGCTCAGCATCGGCGACCTGGTCACTACGCGGCTCGGCGGCCACGCCGAATACGCCGACCGCGTGCTGCTCGGTCCGATCGAGTTGATCGTTCGCGACGTCGACGACAAGGGCAGGATCACCGGCCTTGGCCTGTCCTTCGAGCCGACCGCGCCGGTGGCGCGCGTTCCGGTGTTCCTCAGCGCCGGCGAAATCCGCGACCGCATCGCCGCCTTCATCCGCAACCGGCGCAAGCCGGCCGAAGCGCAGGCGGTCGAGGCGGCGGCCGAGCTGGAACCGGTTCCGCAGCCCGTGGCGGAAAAGACAACTGGCGAAGGCTGACCGCTGTCGACGCTAGCCGCGGAACCCTGCCGCCGAGGGTTGAAGAATGGCCCGGCAACTGGCGTGGCGAGCCATATGGTCCGACATCGCCGGAGTCCCGATCGGCTGCTCCAAGGCATCTGCCCGAACAGTCGGCAATTCTCCGTGACTGTACGGCGCCATGGGGAGCGCTTTTAATTGTTGCGGGCCGCTACGAACTGCGCCGCTTGTTTCAGAAGCGCGGCTTGTTCGCCATAGGGCTCGAGCAGCGCATGAGCCTGGTCGACGAGGCCCTGGAGCTGATCCCGCGCCCAGCCCGGTCCGTGCAGCGCGACCAGCGTCGCCTTGCCGGCCGCGGCATCTTTGCCCGTGGCCTTGCCCATCTGATGCGCGTCGGCGGTCAGGTCGAGCAGATCGTCGGCAAGTTGAAAGGCAAGCCCAATCGCCGAACCAAATTCGGCCAGCCTTTCGCGGTCGCCCGACGGCGCGCCGGCAAGGATGGCGCCCGCTTCGCAGGCAAAGCGGATCAGCGCACCGGTTTTCATCGCCTGAAGCCGGATGATGCCGGCCTCGTCCGGCCGGCTTTGTTCGGCCTCGAGATCGAGCATCTGGCCGCCGACCATGCTTCCCGCCCCGGCGGCACGGGCCAGTGCCAGCACCAGCGCTGCCCTGCGCTCGGCCGGCAGCATTGTCGCCTCGTCGGCAAGGATGTCGAAGGTAAGTGTCAGCAAGGCGTCGCCGGCAAGAATGGCGGTCGCCTCATCGAAAGCCCTGTGCACGGTCGGCTGGCCGCGGCGCAAATCGTCGTCGTCCATGGCCGGCAGATCGTCATGGATGAGCGAATAGCAGTGCACGCATTCGAGCGCCGCCGCCACGCGCAGCGCCGCCTCGCCATCGGCTGAAAACAGTGCAGCACTTTCCATAACCAGGAAGGGACGCAGTCGTTTGCCGCCGTTCAGCACGCCATGTCGCATTGCCGCCATCAGGCGTTCGGGCCGCGCGACCTCGCCCGAAAGCGTGCGTCCGTCGAGCAACCGTCTCAGCAGCGCCTCGAGCGGAACTGCCCGGGCAATAAGTGCGGCTTCGAACGCCATTTGGTCGTCTTTCGTCATGGTCGGGAGCGGTAGCCGACACTCAGACGTTGCGCAAGAAGCCAAGCGCCATTATGCCGGGGGCAGGGAGTAGCGCGGACTGGGTGGCTTGGCGGAACCGATCGTCGATCACGAAACCGAAGGGTTGGACATGGCAAGACCGAGACGCGGCAGCCGCATCGGTCTTCAACGCTGGGTCCGGCGCGGCATCGCCGTCGCTGTCGTGCTGGCGCTGGTGCCGCTGGTGCTGACCTTCCTGTACCTGCCGTCATTCGTGCATCCGGTGTCGACATTGATGCTGAAGGACCTGGCGACGTTTTCCGGCTACGATCGGCGCTGGGTTTCCATCGACGAGGTCGCGCCGGTGCTGGCATATTCGGTCATCATGTCGGAGGACGGGCAGTTCTGTTTCCATCGCGGCGTCGATCTGGGCGAGTTGCGCGGCGTTGTCGACGATGCGCTCGCCGGCGAGATGACACGTGGCGCCTCGACCATCACCATGCAGACGGTAAAGAACCTTTATCTATGGTCGCGGCCGTTGGGCTCGGTCCGTAAGGTCGTCGAACTGCCGCTGGCCGTCTATTTCGATGCGGTGCTGTCGAAACGGCGGATCATGGAGATCTACCTCAACATCGCCGAATGGGGACCGGGCGTCTACGGCATCGAGGCCGCCGCCCAGCATCATTTCGGCGTCTCGGCAAAACAGCTGTCGCGTCGGCAGGCAGCGCTGCTTGCCGTCACCTTGCCGAACCCGATCGTGCGCAATCCAGCGAAGCCCGGGCCGGGACTGAGGCGGCTTGCCGCGTTGATCGAGCGGCGCGCGGGCCGCGCCGGCGCCTATGTCGGTTGCCTGCGATAGTGTCAAAAAAAAAACACGGCGACGCTGGCCAAAACGCCATCGGGCGTGTATAGGCAGCCGACTTTCTCAGATTCCGGCCCCTGATGTGGCCCTTTCACGAGGGCCGCCGGGGCGTTACCATGTAGTGGAGCATATCCATGGCCGTTCCGAAACGAAAAACCTCTCCGTCGAAGCGCGGCATGCGCCGTTCCGCCGACGCACTGAAGGCCCCGACCTATGTCGAGGACAAGAACTCCGGCGAGATGCGCCGTCCGCACCATATCGACCTAAAGACCGGCATGTATCGCGGTCGCCAGGTTCTGGAGCCGAAGGAAAGCTGAGAGAGCTTTCGACGGTTTACAGGTTGCGAAACGACCGGCCATTGGCCGGTCTTTTTGCGTTTGCGACAACTGATCGTATCAGCCGGGCCTGACATTGTTGTTTCACGCCGTCTTTGTCCGTGTTTATCGGTCGCACGAAAATTCTTGACGGCGAACGCCGGGCGCACTCTACAAAGATCAGTCCAACCGGAGCCGCCACATGTTCGGTGCCATCCCGCTGCTGATCGTGCCTTTCATCCTCTACAATCTCGGGCTTCTAGGAATATTCGGCAGCGGCGACGATCCGTGGGCGACCGAAATGTTTTCGGTCCGGATGATGTCGGGTGGCGTGTTCTCGATGACCCTGGGCGATCTCATCGTGCTGATCGCACTGATCTTCTTGTTCGTCGAAGTGGTGAAGTCGACGCGTACGACAAATGCCTCGATCATGGACCACCTTTTGTCGACCTTCGTCTTTGTGGCCTATCTGGTCGAGTTCCTGCTGGTGAAGGGCGCCGCCCATTCTGTTTTCTTCACACTGATGGTCATAGCGCTGATCGACGTACTGGCCGGCTTTTCGGTGTCGATGCGGTCGGCCAGCCGCGACATCAATATGAATTAAGGATCCCGGCTCAGCCCGGGTCGGCGCTAAAGCCAGCCGCCTCGATGCCGGCGATGGCTGCCGTTTCGTCATTGTCGGACGTGTCGCCGGAAATGCCGACGGCGCCGATGATTGTGCCGGCCTCGTTGCGGATCAGCACGCCGCCGACGACCGGCAGGACACGCCCGCCCGACACGTCGGAGACGCCGGCGATCAGATGCGGGCGCTCCCTGGCGAAGGCTTCCACCCGGCGCGAGCCCATGCCGATAGCGAGCGCGCCATAGGCCTTGCCGGCCGACATTTGCGGACGCAGGAACGACGCGCCGTCCTGACGCTGGAACGCGACCAGATGGGCGCCGGCATCGAGCACCGAGACGCCAAGCGGCCTGAGCTTGAGCTCGGCACCCTTGGCAAAGGCGGCGGCGATGATTTCAAGGGCTTTGTCGAGCGTCAGTGCGGTCATGGCCGTCTCCTAAACGCCAGTTATCAACCGGCAGAACAGATCGCGGTGAAACTGTTTCGCGTACGAAAGGAAGCAGTGGGATCCAGGGAGCGCCGGCTTATTTCTTCTTGGCGCGAGGCTTCTTCACCGGCGCCGGAGGCGCATTGGCCAGGTCTTCCGCTTCCTTGGCGAGGCGCAACGCCCGCAGCTTGTTGGTTTTGGCTTGGCGGGCGTCGCTCTCGGCGACATATTCCGCCATCGCCTTCTGGCGCACCGTGGCTGCCTCTTCCTGTTTCTTGAAACGCAAATCGGCCCGCGCACGGGCAGTATCCTTAGAGTTCTCGACCAAGAGCGTTATCCAATCCCGTAAATTATCTTCAGTCCCTTGATAGCAGAGCCAGCCCGCAATTGGGAAAATAAGTTGGTCATGGCGCCGGATCGCAGCCGACGCGCTCCGCGTTGCGGGCGACCGCCGCTTCGTATCCGGCCTGCAAGATCGCGCGGACAGTGGGTCCAGTTGGCGCGGGAGATGTGCCCAGATGCTCGTAGCGCAACTCGTTCATGAACTGCTCCCACATCGGCGTGCCGCCTTTTTCCAGAAGCTCGGCACGGATCGAGAGCTCGTCGCTGACCGGCAGCCAGACGCGGCCCCAGGCGCCGAGATGGGCCAGGATCGGCACCAGCGTAATCGCCATTTCGGTCAGGCTATAGATCGCCTTTTGCTTGTGGGAGGGATCGCCCGTCTTGGTCAGCATGCCGAGCTCCATCAGCCGCTTCAGCCGGTCGGCGAGGATGTTGGAGGCGATGCCCTCCATCGAGCCGTTGAGCAGTTCGCGAAAGTGGCGTCTGCCGCCGAAGATGATGTCGCGAAGGATGATCAGGCTCCACCGGTCGCCGAACACTTCGAGCGACAGGTTGATGGGGCATCCGGACCGACGATCGATGTTCATGCGAATCTCCAAAACCGGTTGCATTATTGTATCGGTTTTAATATCGTGCAACTGATTGCAATTTGCAATCGGATCGGAAGTCCACGGAGGAAACCATGAAAAGCGCCGGACACCCCGAAATCGTATCGCAGACCTTCGGCGACCCGGCCCATCCGGCGGTGTTGTTGATCATGGGCGCGATGGCTTCCATGCTTTGGTGGCCCGAAGCGTTTTGCCGGAAGCTGGCCGGCGAGGGTCGCTTCGTGATCCGCTATGACAATCGCGATACCGGCCGTTCGACCAAATACGCGCCGGGCGAGCCACCTTATACATTCGACGACATGGCGGACGATGCTATCCGCGTCCTTGACGACCATGGAATCCGAAAGGCGCATATGGTCGGCATGTCGATGGGCGGCATGATCGCGCAGCTCGTGGCGTTGAAATACCCGTCGCGTGTCACTTTGCTGACGGTGATCAGCAGCTCGCCCTTGGGCATCGATACGTCGCATCTGCCCGGAACCACCGAGGCCTATAGGAGACATTCGGCCGAAGGCGCGAAGGTCGACTGGGCGGACCGGGGCCAAGTGGTCGATTTCATCGTTAAGGACGCACATGCGCTCACCGGTGCGGCGCACTCTTTCGACGAGCAGCGAACACGGGCTTTCGTCGAACAGGATTATGACCGGTCCGGCGGTTTTCTAAGTGTAACCAATCATTTCATGCTCAAAAGTGGCGAAGATGGGAGCGGCGAGGACTGGACGGGTCGGCTGCGCGACATGAAAATCCCACTCCTTGTTATCCACGGCACCGACGATCCCATCTTTCCAGTCGAGCATGGCGCCGCTCTTGCCGACGCGGTCGCCGGTGCAAGGCTGCTCCGGATCGAGGGCGGCGGCCACGAGCTGCATCCCGACAACTGGGCCGCGATCATCGATGCCATCGTCGCCCACAGCCAGGCTAGATAGTTATCCGACCCCGACACCGCGAGACAGACCACCCAAGGAACGAAAAACAATGTCCCTGATTATGCACCTTCATCCACTGGCCTCCTTCTGCTGGAAACCGCTGATCGCGCTCTATGAGAACGGCACGCCATTCACATCCGTCGTTGTCGATCTCGGCAATGAACAGTCGCGCGCCGCGTTTCTGAAATTGTGGCCGCTCGGCAAGATGCCGGTGCTGCGCGATGAAGCGCTGGACCGGACCGTGCCGGAATCGACGATCGTCATCGAATATCTCAACGCGTATTATCCTGGGCCGGTCGAACTGATCCCCGCCGATCTCGATCTCGCTCGCCAGACCCGGCTCGCCGACCGCTTCTATGACTTCTATGTCCAGGAACCGATGCAGAAGATCGTTGGTGACCGGCTGCGGCCGGAGGGCAAGACCGATCCGTTCGGCGTCGAGCAGGCCCGCGCCCAGCTGCGCAGCTCCTACGCCATCATTGAACAGGACATGCAGTCGACGACATGGGCGGTGGGTGCGAGCTTCACCATGGCCGACTGCGCTGCCGCCCCCGCGCTGTTCTACGCCAACAAGGTCGAGCCGTTCGGAGACGAATATCCTGCGGTCAGGCGCTATCACGACCGGTTGCTGCAACGCCCCTCGGTTGCCCGTGTGATCGAGGAAGCGCAGCCGTATTTCAAGCTCTTCCCCTACAACAATGGCTAGAGTAGTTCATCGTTCACGGAAACGCCGAACCGCTCTGTCTCTTTGTTTTTGCGCAATTCCGCACGGAAAACCGTTTCACACTTTTCCTGGAATTGCTCTAGGCCCGATGCTGCATAGTTGCTCGACGCGCTGACGATGCCTCTCAGCTTCCGGGTGAACCGAGCTGCTCCGCATCCCAGAACTGGTCAAGCCAGATGTTGAGCTTCAGGAAGCCGGCATTGCTGACCGTATAGACGCGCCTGGTGCCTTCCGGCTTGGCGTTGACCAACCCCGCATCAAGCAGCACCTTCAGGTGCTGCGAAACGGCCGGGCGGGACACCGGCAAGCCGGATGCCAATTCGTTGACGGTCTTCGGTCCGCGCCGGAGCTCTTCCAAGAGATGGCGCCGGTTGGGATCGGCAATCGCCATGAAGGCGTCGGAAAGCATCATGCCTTATTTGTGGGGCAAAGCGCCTCGAATCTCAACTGTCGGCTTCAGCTTTTCTACGCGGGTCGAGCCGCAACGCTTCCGGCGTCACCGAGCGATCGGCGGGCTGGGTCTTGAAGGCATCGCGGCCTTCGATCGGCACCGGCGCGCGACGGCTGATGCGCAGCAGCGTATAGCCAGCCAGGCTGAGATGCGCGAGCGCAGTGGCCAGGAACAGCCCCTCAGGGCGCATCCAGCCCATCAGGCCGGCGGCCACCAGCGGACCGATCATCGTGCCGAAGCCATAAAGCAGCAGCAGGCCGCCCGACACTTTGACGAAGTCCTCCGATCGCGCATGGTCATTGGCATGCGCCACCGCGATCGAATAGAGCGTGTAGGCGAAGGCGCCGTAGGCGGCGGTGCAGACGATGACGAAGACGCCGGAGCGCGGTTCGAACAGGAAGATGGCGATGGCAAACAGCGCAGCGCCGAAGGCCGCGCCCGCCAGCACGAAACGACGGTCCGTCGTGTCGGAGAGCCGCCCGGCCGGAAGCTGCATGGCAGCGCCGGCGATGACCACGAGGCTCATCATCAGCGCGATCTCGGCTGTCGAGATGCCGATGCGCGCTCCATAGACGGCACCAAGTGTACCCCAGGCGCCGTTGGCGATGCCGATCAGCACGCAAGCGATCGCCGACACCGGCGAATTGACGTAGAGCCCCTTGACGTCAAGCGACACGTCCTGCAGCGGCTTGGGGTGAGACGCCGTCGAGACCGCCGTCGGGATCAGCGACAGGCAGAACAGAATGCCGGTGATCATGAACAGCGACGCCGATCTCACATCGCCGCCGGCAACGATCATCTGACCGCCCATGATCGAGGCATAGGTGACCATCATGTAGAGGCCGAAGACGGTGCCGCGGTTTTCGTTGGTGGCCTTCTCGTTGAGCCAGCTTTCGATGACCATGAAGGCGCCGGCCATGGTGAAGCCGGTGAAGGCGCGCAGCAGGATCCAGGTATATTCGTCGATGATCAGGCCGGTGAGCAGTGCGACGATCGCTCCCGATGCGGCAAAGGCGCCGAAAGCCCTGACATGACCGGCGCGGCGCACGATGCGTGGCGCAAAGAAGCAGCCGGTGACGAAGCCGCCGGCCCAAGCCGTGCCCATCAGGCCGAGCGATGCCGTCGAGAAGCCCTCCACCTGGCCGCGCAGCGGCAACAGCAGACCGTGCAGTCCGGATGCCGCCAACAGGAACGCGGTGCCGCGCAGCAGCGAGAGGATCGGTCTGTAGCTTGCGAACATTTTTCAATCCGGCTGGGGTTTAGGGCACAAGTCTGGAGACAGCGGCATTCGGGCTTTTCGGCGGCGTGCCCGAGCTTTTGGAATTACCCGCAGTAACTACCCACGGCGAAACAGCGCCTCTGCCGCCGACTTGGTCGAGCCCTTGGTCTTGAGCTCGGCTTCCAGCCGGGCGATCTCGTCGCGCAGGATGCCGATCCGTTCGGACAATTCATCGACAGAAAGCAGCGACAGATCCTGCCCGATCTCGTGCGGGCGCGCTTTCTTCTTGGGTTCGTCGTCGAAGATCGCCATCGTCGCTCCTCCGTGATTGCCCATTTGCCTGATTTGCCAATGAGCATACATAGGGCAAGGGTATGGATGCAAATGGCGGGCAAGAGCTGGCACGAGAAACCGGCGGAGCACGACGGGAAAATTCATGGCGAACGCACAGAAAATTCCGGCGAAGATGATGGCGATCGCCATATCGGAACCGGGCGGGCCGCGGGTGCTGAAAGCGGAAACCCGCGACGTACCGGTTCCCGGTCCCGGCGAGATCCTGATCCGGGTGCGGGCCGCCGGCGTCAACCGGCCGGACGTGCAACAGCGCAAGGGCGCCTATCCGCCACCGCCGGGAGCGTCGGATCTGCCGGGCCTGGAAGCAGCAGGCGAAGTCGCTGCCCTTGGTGATGAGATATCGCGCTGGCGCGTCGGCGATCGGGTCTGTGCGCTGACGGCGGGCGGCGGCTATGCCGAATATGTCAGAGTGCACGCCGGCAGCGTGCTGCCGCTGCCCGCCGGCTTTACCTACACCGAAGCGGCGGCGTTGCCGGAGAACTACTTCACTGTTTGGCACAATGTCTTCGAGCGCGGCGGCCTGAAGAGCGGCGAGACCCTGCTCGTGCATGGCGGCTCGTCGGGTATCGGCACCACGGCGATCCAGCTTGCTGCCGCTTTCGGCGCCTATGTCGTCACCACCGCCGGCAGCAAGGAGAAATGCGACGCCTGCCTCAAGCTCGGCGCCGACCGGGCGATCAACTACCGCGAGGAGGACTTCGTCGCCGCAGTCAAGGAGGCAACCGGCGGCAAGGGTGCCAATGTCATCCTCGACATGGTCGGCGGCGACTATGTGGCGCGAAACTATGAGGCTGCAGCCATGGAAGGCCGCATCGTCCAGATCGCGACGCAGGGCGGGGCGGTGGCGAGCGCCGATTTCTTCAAGATCATGGCCAAGCGGCTCGTGCACACAGGATCGCTGCTCAGGCCACGCACCGTGGAGTTCAAGGCGGCAGTTGCGGCTGCGCTGGAGGCGCAGGTTTGGCCGCTGCTCGGCACGCGCAAGGTTGCGCCGGTGATGGATACGATCTTCCCGCTCAAGGAAGCGTGGCGGGCGCATGAGCGGATGGAGGAGGGTGAGCACATCGGCAAGATTGTGCTCGATGTCGCCTGATGGCCCGCAAACAGGCTGAACGAAAGCTTAATGGTGCAATGCAACAAACGCATTGCGGCCATGCAAAAGCGTCTGTTCAATTTTTCATCGCCGATGCCTATTTACGCGGCATCAAAACGATGGAGGACTATCATGAACCCGATCCGCGCTTTCCGTAACTGGCGCATGTACAACGAAACCGTGCGCGAACTGAACCGGCTGAATGTTCGTCAGCTCAACGACCTCGGCATCAACCGCGGCGACATCGAGAGAATCGCCCGCAAAGGGCTTTGATCTCGAGCACGATCCCGCCCGAAGACCGGGCGCTGCTTTTCGGCAACGCCGAGCCGCGGTTCGGGATCAAGCTTTAGAAGCCAGAGCCGCAGCAGACGGATTTCCGTCGCCGGTTCCGAGCCCGCCCGACCTTGGTCTGGCGGGCTTTGTCTTTTTGAAGCTTTCGACTGCATGGCGTCATCTGCCGATCCCGTCGCGGTCTGCCGGCCGTCCTTGACACGCGCCTCCCAAAAACATTGCGAAACGGCGAGCGAGCGGTTATATAGACCGCGATTTTCCCATTTTGGTGGCTCTAAACCACCGCCCGCGCGGGAACGCGGGCGAACGAGAAGGATTTTGTGATGGCCAATACGCTGCTGATGCCAAAGGCGACCGCCGTCTGGCTGGTTGACAACACAGCGCTCTCCTTCGAGCAGATCGCGCAGTTCTGCGGACTGCATCCGCTTGAGGTCAAGGCGATCGCCGACGGCGAGTCGGCGCAAGGCATCAAGGGCATGGACCCGATCATGACCGGCCAGCTAACTCGCGACGAGATCGCGCGCGCCGAGAAGGACCCGAACCACCGACTGAAGCTCTCCGATCCCAAGGTGCGTGTGCCGGAGTCCAAGCGCAAGGGTCCGCGCTACACGCCGCTGTCGAAGCGCCAGGACCGGCCCAACGCCATCCTCTGGCTGGTGCGCAACCATCCCGAGCTCAAGGATGCGCAGATTGCCCGCCTTGTCGGCACGACGAAGTCGACGATCGACCAGATCCGCGACAGAAAGCACTGGAACTCCGCCAATCTCCAGCCGATGGATCCAGTGACACTCGGCCTGACGTCGCAGATCGACCTCGATATGGAAATCAACCGCGCCTCGCGCGGCCGTGAGCAGGCGCAGCCGGTCGGCGATACGCTGCTGCCGGCCGCCTTGACCGAACGACTGGTGCCGGCGCCGGAAAAGCCGAAAGACGAGGACCAGGAACTCGACGCCAACGCCGTCTTCGCCAAGCTTTCGGCGCTAAAGTCGAAGGACAAGGATGCCGACGAAGAGGAGTAGGCATCTCGCATCCAAAACAAAACGCCCGCTTTCAAGCCGGCCGAATCGGCGGGGTTTGTCAGCGGTCTGAGACCGCTTTCAAGCGGGCTTTTTTGTGATCTTCCGTGTCAGCTCCGCGCCGCCCGGTCCGGCGCCATGCCGTAATCCTCGCTGCGCTCCACCGCGCGATAGAAATCGGCGAGCTGCTTGCCGCGCTCCGGCTTGAAGGTGCGGCCGGCGATGACCACCGAGGCGATGCGGTCAATGCGGAAAGCGCGGAAATCGCTGCGCATCTCGCACCAGGCGACCAAGGTCCACACCTTGCCCCAGAACCACAGGCCGAGCGGGCGGATGTCGCGCGCGGTGCTGCGGCCGGCCTCATCCGAATAGTCGATGGTCAGCACCTGACGTTTCTCGATGGACCGCTCGATCAGGTCGATGGCTTCGCGGGCGGCATCGCTTACCACCCACATCGGCGTGTGGATCTCGGTACGGGCGATGCGGTCCTTTTCGGCGTCGGGCAACACGGCGCCTATCTTAACCAGCGCCTCGTCGGCGGCTCGTGCCATGGCCGCGCCGCCAAAGGCGCGCACCATGCGGGCGCCGGCGACCAGCGCGACGATCTCGTCACGCGTGAACATCAGCGGCGGAAGGTCGAAACCCTCCCTCATCATGTAGCCGACACCGGCCTCGCCGTCGATCGGCACGCCGGTCGACTGCAGGTCGGCGATGTCGCGATAGATCGTCCGCTCGGAAACCTCGAGCCACGTGCCCAGCTTCTGGGCAGTGACCAGACGGCCACCACGCAGATGCTGCACGATCTGAAAGAGCCTGTCGGCGCGGCGCATCGTATGGACCCTCGGCGTCTATCGTTCCAGCCCTTCGCGCTTGCGCTGCGCGGCGACGAAGGCCACGCCGAAGGACAGTTTCCTAGTTGTCGGCATGCTTGCGTCGAGCACCCGCCAGAACGGCGCAATGTCGCTCAGCGCCATGCCACGCTCAAGATCCTTGTTGGCGGCCTCGGCGACAGTGCGCAGATGATAGCCGATGGTGACCGGACATGTCACCTCGGCACCGTGCTCGATGGCGAGAACGGTGCGCAAAGCGCGGATATCCATGCCTTCGGGGATGGAGCGGATGAATGCATCGACCTGGCGAGCTGTAGGAACCGGCATCGACTGCCCTTCGACGACGTCGCCGAGGGTGCGTGGCGACGGTTTTATGCCGTTGATGCCAGGCGTGTTCAGCCCGTCGCTCCAGCTATTCATCGATCGTCCTCTCAGCCATCCGTCTCGGGCGGCCATCGCACTATGGCACGAGCCTCCTGACACCATACTGTCAGGAGGTTTCAGCATGCCCATTTCAGCTCGTCGCCAGGTTGCATCCAAAACGCCACCCAGAAAGCTTGCGTCAATTGCCGCCATTGCGGCGGTCGCCATACATGTCCGGCCAACCAATATCCTTGCGGATGTCCGCCGGCAGGGTATTCATGAACCGCTGGGTGCGGATCTCATTGCGCATCGTCCGGATCTTGCCGACATAGTGCTGCACGCTTCGCAGAATGGTAAAACCGTTCATGGCTGGTCTCCTCTCTTTCGATGCAGGCACTATCGCACACCCCTGCTGACAGCAGTCTGTCAGGAGGGTGCGTCTCTCCTGACCGGCGTTTCGATTTGTCGACCGACGTGATCAGGCAGTGCTGAAAAGAGGCCTGCCGCACTGGAAAGACGACGATCTCGGAGCCGCTTTGACAGCCAGCCGCGATGCTGATCAAAGGCGGCATGTCGAAACTTCTCGCGCTCGTCATCATCGCCATGATGGTCATCCAGCTCATCAAGCCGCTCGGCTGGCCCGGACTGAAGCGGCGCAGCGATTTCTGGAAGCTGGCGCTGCTGGCGATGGCGGCGATTTCGATTACGGCGGTGCTCGGGCACTGGACGTGATGCATGTCGCGCAAAGTGTGCAGCGGTTTTGCGACAACGACATGCATGGAAACAGGATCTGAAGCACGTCGGATGAGGCCAGTCGAACGCGACGCGCTTTGGTGCCGGCGGCCCGCTACGCGACGCCCGGTTCGTTGGCGAGCACCAGGCTGACCAGATGTTCCGCCCAGGCTCGGTAGCCGGCTTCCGAAGCATGAAATCCATCCGATGCGAAGCCGGCCTCGGCATCGGTGATCGGCAGGCGGGGCGCCGGTATGGCGCCGCGCTCGAGGCAAAGGCGCGCGCCCATCCGGTTCATTTCGACGGCACGGATTTCGAGAATCTTGCCGAGCAGCGGCGGCATTGCCGGCGCCCGGGTGAACTCCAGCACCGGCGACCACACGACGCGCGCCTCCGGCCATTTGGCGCGCAGCGCGTAAAGCAGGCCGCCAAACTCGCGCTTGAACCGCGGTACCGAATGAAAATTCTTGGTGTCGTTGGTGCCGATGGCCAGCACGATATGCGTCCACGGATCGGCCGATAGATTGGGCAGCACATGATCGCGGATCTGGCCGGAGGTTGCCGAGTTGAAGCCGGCTGACCGCCAGCGCACGATGCGGCCGGTGCGTTGCGCAATCAGAACGGCCAGTTGCGCGGCCAATCCGTTTTCGGAATTGCCGATGCCTACCGAGGCGGCGGAGGAATCGCCAAGCACCAGAACCGAGATTGCTGGCGTCAGGCCAGATGTCTCGTGCATGACCGGACCTTGTGCCGGCAGCATGCGGGTGGTGCGGCGACGCACGCCAAGTCCTTGCCAGACATAGACCGGAAAGGCGAGCCAGGTGAGAAGGGTCGGAAAGCGCCGCATGGCAAGTCCCTTTTAGGGCGTAGCGAACAGCACTTAGCGCATGTTGCATTGGAGGTGAACGACCTTACAGTGGCACCCTTGTCGCCTCAATGGCAGCAGTCATGTGTCCCGGATTGATCTTCGTACTCGTCATGCAGCCGCACCCAGTCGACGAGGCTATGATGCGGGCCGGTTTCGTTGCGACCCTTCGGCGTCAGGTCGAGATAATGATAGGCGCCGATCAGCGGATCGCCGCCTCGGGAGCGCAAGACGAAGGTCAGGAAGATGTCGCCCTTCTCGTCGCGATAGAATACGCTGGCGCCAGGAAGGTCTTTCGAGTTTCGCGCACGCCGCTCGAAATTGTAGGTCGTATCGCCGGCCGCGATCTGCTTGTCCGTGAATGACACCTGCATATCGAAGTTGAAGTCCGAGGCGTAGGACGACACCCAGTCGAATTTCCATCCCATACGCTGCTTGTAGGGCAGCAATTCGGCCAATGGCGCCCGCGCTACCACGACAAGTGAGACATCGTGGTGCCTGAGATGCTGGTTGGCGCCGTCGATATGATCGGCAAGGAATGAGCAGCCTTCGCAGCGATAATCGGCGCCCGGCCCGAACATGAAATGGTAGACGATCAGCTGGCTGTTGCCGCCAAACAGGTCGGGCAGTTTCTTTGGCCCTTGCTCGGTCTCGAAGACGTAGTCCTTGCGGATCTTCAGCCACGGCAATTCGCGGCGTTCGGCGGCGACACGATCGCGAAAGCGCGTCAATTCCTTTTCGCGCGCCAGATGCGCCTTGTGCGCCTGAAACCAGTCTTCCTGCGAAACGATCTTGTTGTTTGGCATAGGTCTGCTCCTCTTTTCACGGAGGACGTTCGGCAGCGAGCAATACCGACACCGGGCTGCATTTCAGTTGCAGGAAAATTGCAGCCCTTGCTGCTTTCAAACAAAAACCCGGGCACGTGGCCCGGGTCGGGAGAAACGCAAGATGTCTTCGGTCAGGCGGCTTGCTCAAGCTTCGGCTGCCATTGTCCAAGCGCTGCCAGATGATTCATGTGGGCGCGATGGGCGAAGGCGGCCTGCGCGGCGGCGACGTTCGCTGCCTTGCCGCCCCAGGCCTTCTGCGGAGCGGCCTGCAAGGCGCGGCCATAGGAGAAGGTCAGCTTCCACGGATGCGGGCCGATGGCGTTGATGGCATTGAGGTTGGCGGTCGCCTCCTCGTCCGATTGTCCGCCCGAAAGGAAGGCGATGCCTCCAATCGCCGCCGGCACCGTCTCGCGGAACAGTTTTATGGTCCTTTCGGCAACTTCCTCCGGGCTGCTGACCTTGCCCGATTTCTTGCCGGCGAGGACCATGTTCGGTTTCAGGATGGTGCCTTCGAGCGCGACGCGGGCCGCATAGAGCTCGGTGTACAACTTTGTCAGTGTCGCCTTGCTGATCTCGTAGCACGTGTCGATGTCGTGGGCACCGTCCATCAGCACCTCCGGCTCGACGATCGGCACGATGCCGGCTTCCTGGCAAAGTGCGGCGTAACGGGCGAGCGCATGGGCGTTCGAGCCGATCGAGGTGGCGGAAGGCACGCCCTTGGAAACATCGATGTCGATCACCGCGCGCCATTTGGCAAAGCGGGCGCCGAGCTTGTAATAGTCGGCGAGGCGTTCGCGCAGGCCGTCCAGGCCTTCGGTGATGGTGTCGCCGGGAAAGCCGGCCAGAGGCTTGGCGCCGGCGTCGACCTTGATGCCGGGGATGGCGCCTGATGCCTTGATGATGTCGACCAGCGGCGTGCCGTCGGCGGCCTTCTGGTGGATGGTCTCGTCATAGAGGATGACGCCGGAAATGTATTTGGTCATTGCCTCGCTGGCGCGGAACATCATCTCGCGATAGTCGCGCCGGCTGTCGGCGGTCGACTCGACGCCGATGACGTCGAAGCGTTTCTTGATGGTGCCGGAGCTTTCGTCGGCCGCCAGCAAGCCTTTGCCGTCGGCCACCATCGCGGCGGCAATGTCCTCGAGACGTTCGTTCATCGTGCTTCTCCTGAAAGAATTGATCCGCGCCCAGCAGACCACCAGAGCCACGCAGGTTCAAGTCGAACCATTTCGTCAAACAAGCGCGAATCGATTGAAAGGCGCGGGCGCACTCCTTCGCCCTGCTCTTGCGGTCGCGCTCAGCGCTTCAAGACGTCGACGCCGGGCAACGGCTTGCCTTCCATCCATTCGAGGAAAGCGCCGCCGGCCGTCGATACATAAGTAAAATCATCGCTGACGCCGGCATGATTGAGCGCTGCCACCGTGTCGCCGCCGCCAGCGACCGAGACCAGTCTGCCGGCCTTGGTGCGCGCTGCCGCGTGCCTGGCCGTCGCCACCGTTGCGTGGTCGAATGGCTCGATTTCGAAGGCGCCGAGCGGCCCGTTCCAGACCAGCGTCGCGGCGCGGTCGATCCATTCGGCAATGGTCTTCACGGTTTTCGCGCCGACATCGAGGATCATGCCATCGGCCGGCACGTCTGCTATGGCGACGGTCTCGCTGGCAGCACCGGCCTTGAACTCCCTGGCGACGACGCCGTCGGCGGGCAGGATGATGGCGCAGCCGGCCTCGGCCGCCTCGATCATGATCTGCTTGGCGGTGGTCGCGAGATCATGCTCGCACAACGATTTCCCGACGTCGGTGCCGCGCGCCGCTAGAAACGTATTGGCCATGCCGCCGCCGATGACCAGCGCGTCGACCTTCTTCACAAGGTTCATCAACAGGTCGATCTTGGTCGAGACTTTGGCGCCGCCGACGATGGCGACAACCGGACGGACTGGATTGCCAAGCCCCTTTTCCAGCGCATCGAGTTCGGCCTGCATGGTGCGCCCAGCGAAGGCCGGCAGCACATGCGCCAGCCCTTCTGTCGACGAATGGGCACGGTGCGCAGCGGAGAAGGCGTCGTTGACGAAGATGTCGCCATTAGCGGCGAGCTTTTCGGTGAAGGCCGGGTCGTTCTTCTCCTCGCCCTTGTGGAAGCGGGTGTTCTCGAGCAGCAGCACGTCGCCGCCGTTCATGGTAGCAACGGCATTTGCGGCCTTGTCGCCGATGCAGTCGGCGGCAAAGCCGACGGGGCGGCCGAGCACGTCCGCCGTCGCCCTGGCGATCGGTTCGAGTGAGAATTCGGGCGCCGGTCCATCCTTGGGCCGGCCGAAATGGGCAAGCAGGATGACCTTGGCTCCCTTGCCGGACAGCTCGGCGATGGTCGGCGCAATGCGCTCGATGCGGGTGGCGCCGGTAACCTTGCCCTCGGTGACGGGAACGTTGAGGTCGACACGCACCAGCACACGCTTGCCGCTGATATTGCCGATGTCGTCCAGTGTCTTGAAGCCGGCCATGCTGATCCCTTTCGCGAAAAATCGCGGGGACCTTACCCCGCATCGACAACGATGCAAGACCTGGCTAACGGTTCACCGAAAATATGATTTCACGTGTCGAGGACGAAGTGCCCACGGGGAGCAAGATGGCAGCAATGGCGCGAAACGCACCGACATATGGCTTACCGATTGCGCACCACGATGCATGCGCCGCCCACGCTGTGCAGTTTCTGGCAAATATCGTCGGCCTTGGCTTTAGTGTCGGCGCCGATCCGCACCGCATAGATGCCGCGTCTGCCGATCGGTGTGCGCACCCGGCTGACCACCGGATCGCGACCGCTGAGCAAGGCTGGAAACCGGCGCTTCACGTTGCTCCACTGATTGAGCGCCGCGGCGCGACGGAAATTGCCGGCCACCTGCACGCCCCACGGCTTGATGTTGATCGACGACATCGGCACGGTTCTGGACATGATCACCGGCAGCTCGCGGCAAGCGGCAGCGAAACTCGCCTTCTTGTCGAGCGGCCGGATGACGCCGGCATACGCGGCATCGGTGAACTTGTCGGCCGGCTCGCCCATAACGTCCAGGACGTAGCTTTCGGTCTCCATCGGGAGGAATCCGCCGGAATTCAGCCAGCGCGTCACCCGGCTCTCGCCAGCATTGTAGGCTGCGGCGGCGAGGCCCAGATTGCCAAAGCCGGTCTTCATTTCGGCGAGATATTTTGCCGAGGCCGGGATAGCCTGCTCGATATCGAACGAATTGGCGAGCCCGCGCATCTTGGCGGTGCCCGGCATGAATTGGGCGATACCCTCCGCGCCGACGGGGCTGACCGCGTTGGGATCGAAACGACTCTCCTTCCAGATCAGCCGGGCAAAGAAATCCCGGGGCAGGCCGTTCTGGTCGGCATGCGTCTCGATAAGATCGCAAACTCGATCGATCAGCTTCTGCTTGGCGGGCCGCGGCGGATCGGCCTGGACGGCCGCCGCCCAGCCCAGCCCGGAAATGACAACCAGCGTCGCCCCAAGCAAACGCCGCATCGAACTACTCCGCCGCGGCTTTGCCGTGTTGCCCAAACCGCCGTTCGATGTAGTCGGAAACCATTTTCTCGAAATCCGCGGCGATCGACGGGCCGCGCAGGGTCGCCGCCTTCTTGCCGTCGACGAACACCGGGGCGGTCGGCGTCTCACCGGTGCCGGGCAGCGAAATGCCGATATCGGCGTGCTTGGATTCGCCCGGACCGTTGACGATGCAACCCATCACCGCGACCTTGAGGTTCTCGACGCCGGGATATTGTTCGCGCCACACGGGCATGTTCTTGCGCAGGTCGGCCTGGATGTTCTGGGCAAGCTCCTGGAACACGGTCGAGGTTGTGCGCCCGCAGCCCGGGCAGGCGGCGACGATCGGCACGAACTGCCGGAAGCCCATGGTCTGCAACAGCTCTTGCGACACCTGCACCTCGCGCGTGCGGTCGCCGTTTGGCTCCGGCGTCAGCGAGATGCGGATGGTGTCGCCAATGCCCTGCTGAAGCAGGATGCCCATGGCCGCGGACGAGGCGACGATGCCTTTCGAGCCCATGCCCGCCTCCGTCAGGCCGAGGTGCAGCGCATGGTCGGAACGGGTGGCAAGCTCGGTGTAGACGGCGATCAGATCCTGCACGCCGCTGACCTTGGCCGACAGGATGATTTTCTCGCGGGCAAGGCCGATCTCTTCAGCCATTTCGGCCGACAGGATTGCCGACTGCACGATTGCCTCGCGCGTCACTTCCTGGGCGGTCAGCGGAAAGCCCTGGGCCTGGTTGTCGTCCATCAGCCGGGTCAGCAGGTCCTGGTCGAGCGAACCCCAATTGACGCCGATGCGCACCGGTTTGTCGTATCGGATCGCCATCTCGACGATCGCGGCGAACTGCCGGTCTCTCTTGTCCTTGAAGCCGACATTGCCGGGATTGATGCGGTATTTGGCCAGTGCCTGGGCGCAGGCCGGGTGGTCGGCCAGGAGCTTGTGGCCGATATAATGGAAATCGCCGACCAGCGGCACGTCGATGCCGAGTCGTTCCAGCCGCTCGCGGATGGCCGGCACGGCGGCAGCGCTTTCGTCGCGATCGACGGTTATGCGCACGATCTCGGAGCCGGCGCGATGCAGCGCCGCCACCTGTGCGACCGTCTGATCGACATCGGCCGTGTCGGTGTTGGTCATTGACTGGACGACGACCGGCGCGCCGCCGCCGACAATCACGCCGCCGACATCGACACCGATCGACCTGCGGCGTGGGAAGGGTGAGGAAAAATATCCGGTCATGCCGGCTGCCTTTAATCTTGAAGGTCCGGGCATGAGGTGGAGGAGCAAAGATGGCTTGTCAATGGCGACTGGCGCGCAGGCCTAGCAAATCGGAAATGACAAGACGGCAGCTTGCCGCAAATCCACAGGCATTTCCGGCAGCATAGCGGTATGCCACCGGAAAGGGACGCGCGCCGGGCGGCGCGCGCTTCTAGTCCTGGAAGGGCTTCAGTGCGTCGTCGGTTTCGCCTTCAGTTTTTCAATCTCGTCCTTGAGCGCCAGCTTGCGCCGCTTGAGATTCACGATTTCGAGGTCGTCTACCGATGGATGGGCCATCGCATCGTCGATTTCCCGTTCGATGTCGCCGTGTTTCCGCTGCAGCTCATCAAGATGGGATGCAAGAGACATGATTGGTTCTCCCTTTCATGGTTTCCTCGATTGCAGCCGCCAAGGCACGTCCACCGCAGGCTCGCTTCTGTGACGGCATAATGACAGTGTGCCACCATCGAGCACCGATGTCGAATGCTGCGTGGTAGCATTCCACGACAATGTGAAATGTGGTATGGGCTGCGCGCCGGTGCAAGAAGGCCCCGGTCCCGCCCAATCAGGCCCAGTGTTTGGGCGCCGCAGACGTGCAGACGGTAAAAATGTCCGATCAGGAACAGGCTGATATCCGCCTCGAATATTCCCGGCTGAAGCAGGAACACGCCGATTTCGATGCGGCCATCAATGCGATGATCGCCATGAATTGCGACCCGCTGCAGATCCAGCGCATGAAGAAAAAGAAGCTTTTCCTGAAGGACAGGCTGATGGCGCTGGAAGACAAGATCATTCCAGACATTATTGCTTGAACGAACGCCGGCGCCGGCCTGCTGGAAAAGCGCTATGCCGCGATCGAAAGCCGTGCGGCGCGCTCGCGCAACAACGCTATCAGATCGTCGGTCTTTTCGGTCGAGGTATCGATCGGAACCACCAGGCACATCGTCGCCTCGACCCTGCCCGGCGCTGAAAAAACCGGCGCGGCCAGGCATTTCGTATAGGCATCGACAAGGCCGGAGGTGACGCAGTAGCCGGCCGACTTGGCGACGGCGATGTCAGCTATGAAATCGTCGAGCCGCAACCTGCGGCCGTCCGGCAGCACGAGATCGTCTTCCGAGACCATATCCTCGATCGCCGCCCTGTCGAACCCGGCGAGGAGCAGCCGCCCGGAAGCTGTCCAGGGAAGCGGTATTTGCAGACCCGTCGCCGAACTGATCCTGAATGGCCTCGTTCCCGGGCTTGAATGGACGATGGTGTAGCGGCCGCTTTGCAGCATGCACAGCTCCGAGGTCTCGCCGGTCTCGCGCGACAGATGGTCGACTTCCTGGCGCCCTCGCCTGAGCAGGTCGTTGCCCCGCACATAGTCCATTCCGTAGAGATAAAGCTTCTTTCCGAAATAGACCCGATTGCCGTCTCCGGCCATCTCAAGCAGGCCTGCGTCGACCAGCGAGCGCACCAGCGTATAAGTCGTCGAACGCGGCGCGTTCACTCCTTTGGCAAGGTCGCCAACGCCGATCGCGCGCTGGGTCGTGTGGAGAAACTCCAAAATCTGGAGAACCCGGTTGAGACCCTTCTCCCGAGAGCCCGAGGTCTTGTCTTCGTCCAGTCCGGCGTCCGGTCGAGCGGCCAATGCATTGCCATCTTGCATTATCGATCCCTGATGTTAATCTGTCTTGTACAGAGTACAGGCGTCTCTTGTAAGAGACAATTACATCAGTTGCAACCGATGCCTGTATCGCTGGTCCAAAGGGGAACACAACACGAAAGGAGGTCGCCGTGAACGACACATCCAAAAGACGTGAATTTCTGAAACTGGGAATGGCCGGGCTTGCAACGGCCGGAGTGATGAGCGCCGCTACCGCGGTCGACGTTCAGAAAGCGGCGGCCCAGGCAGCGCCGGACAGCCTGCTGCGCACCGTCCTCGAGCGCGGCAAGGTGATCGTCGGCACCGGCAGCACCAATGCGCCCTGGCATTTCGAGAACGACGCCGGCGAACTGGTGGGCATGGACATCACCATGGGTCGCATTCTCGCCAAGGGGCTCTTCGACGACCCGACCAAAGTCGAATTCGTCATGCAGGATCCGGCTCAGCGCATTCCGAACGTGACCACCAACAAGGTCGACATCACCATCCAGTTCATGACCATGACCGCCCAGCGCTCGCAGCTGATCCACTTCTCCAGGCCCTACTACGTCGAAGGCATCGCCTTGCTGACCCTTCCGAACGCCGAAAACAAGACCTTCGACAAGCTGCTTGCCGCCGGTTCGGCGACCCGGATTTCCATCCTGCAAAACGTTGATGCCGAGGCAAATGTGCATATCGTGCTGCCGGAGTCGCAGGTGATGCAGATAGACACGCAGGCCAACGTGCTGCAGGCCCTGGAATCCAAGCGCGTCGACGCTGCCGCGGTTGATCTGTCAACGGTCCGCTGGCTCGCCTCGCGCAATCCGGACAAATACTTCGATGCCGGCAAGAGCTGGTTCTCGATGCTTTATGGCGCCGCACTGCGGCAGGGCGACCTCGACTGGCTGACCTTCGTCAACCAGACCTTCACCATCGCCATGTTCGGCCATGAAACGGCACTCTACGACGCTGCGTTCAAGGATTATTTCGGACAGGAGCCGCCGGCCCGCCATCCCGGTTTCCCGGTCATCTGATGCAAGCAGGCGGAAGGACAAACGTCCTTCCGCCCCCCTCTCATCACAGCCCTCTATGACGGGGATGCATGGGTTATACCCTCAACTTCAACCTGATCTGGCGGCATTTCGACAAGCTCTGGGGCGGACTGCTGTTAAGCCTCGAACTGGCCGTCATCTCGATCGCGATCGGCATCGTCATCGGGCTCGTTCTGGCGGTCTGGTACGTATCGGCCGGACGTGCGGTGCGGACCATCATCGCGGCCTATGTCGAGTTCATCCGCAACGTGCCGCTGATCCTGCTCGTCTATCTGGTCTTCTACGGCCTGCCGACGGTGATCGACATTGCCTACAGTGCGCAAACCTCATTTATTGCCACGCTATCGCTCTACAGCGGCGCCTACCTGGTCGAGGTGTTTCGCTCGGGGCTCGAGGCGGTGCCGCGCGGACAGCTCGACGCCGGCAAGGCAATCGGCCTGACGCCATGGCAAAGGCTGCTCCACGTGCGCCTGCCGACGATGCTGCGCATAACCCTGCCGGCGCTTTCCAACACATTCATATCGCTCTTCAAGGACACGTCCGTGGCATCGGTCATCTCGGTACCCGAGCTCACCTACGGCGCCCAGTGGATCAACTTCAACACGTTCCGCATTGTCGAAGTCTATCTGGTGGTGACGGCGATGTACCTGTTGACCGGCTATGCACTGCTTTTCGCGTTGCGGCTGGTCGAGCGCCGGTTCAAGGCGGCGCGCTGAGATGCTGAGCCAGATCATTTACGCCTTGCCGTTCCTCGCCCAGGGCTTTGCGGTAACCTTGTGGGTGTCGCTGCTGGTCGTGGTGTTATCGCTCATCGCCGGCGTGCTGATGGGCGTCGGCCTTGTCTACGGTCCGGCTCCGCTGCGCTGGGCAGTGCGCATCTTCAGCGACACCATACGCGGCATTCCGATCCTGGTGCTGATCTTCTTCGTCTATTACGGCCTGCCCGCGGTGGGGCTGCATCTGGAATCCTTTTGGGCGGCCGTACTCGCCCTCACCCTCTTCAAGACCGCACAAGTGGTCGAATATCTGAGGGGCGCCGTCGGCTCGATTCCCAAGGGTCAGTCCGAGGCGGCGATGGCGATCGGACTGACCTTTCGTCAGCGGCTGGCCTACGTCATTTTTCCGCAGGCGTTCAGGCGGTTCCTGCCACCCTGGATCAATGGCGTGACCGACGCGGTGAAGGGCAGCGCGCTGGTCTCGCTGCTCGGCATCACCGACCTGATGCAGGCAATCAACCAGGTCATCGGCCGCACCTATGAGGCGATGCCGCTCTACATTCTCGGTGCGCTCGTCTACTTCGCCGTCAACTACGCCCTCTCCTTGGCCAGCCGGCGGCTGGAGCAGCGTTTCTCCTTCATCCGGGAATAGCAAGATGTCCAATGCCTCGCACCAGAATCCGGCACTTCTCGATGTCTCCGAGGTTTCCAAAGCCTTTGGATCCGTCGAGGTCCTGCGCTCGGTCAGTCTCAAGGTGACACGCGGCGAGGTGGTGACTGTCATCGGCCCTTCCGGCAGCGGCAAGACCACGCTGCTGCGCTGCGTCAACTTCCTGGAGAGCTACGACAGCGGCTCGATCCGTATCGATGGCAAGGAGGTCGGCTATCGCGAGACGGGAACACGCCAGCGACGCAGCGAGCGCGACCTGGCGGCGATGCGAGCCGAGACCGGAATGGTGTTCCAGAGCTTCAATCTGTTTCCGCATTTGACTGCCGCCGGCAACATCATGCTTGGCCTGCGCAAGGTGCGCGGCAAGAGCAATGCCGAGGCCCGCACCATTGCCGAGCACTGGCTCGGCCGGGTCGGCCTCGCCCACAAGGCCGATAGCCTGCCGGCCGAGTTGTCCGGCGGCCAACAGCAGCGCGTCGGCATCGCCCGCGCCGTGGCGATGGAGCCGAAGATACTGCTTCTCGACGAGATAACTTCGGCGCTCGACCCCGAACTGGTTGGCGAGGTGCTCGAGGTCGTTCGCAGCCTTGCCGAAGACGGCATGACGATGCTGATGGTCACGCATGAGATGGCTTTTGCACGCGATGCATCGAGCCGCATCGTTTTCATGGCGGACGGCGGCGTCAGCGCCGTCGGACCACCCGCCGAGATTCTGGCGGCGGGCTTCGACAATGAACGCCTTCGCAGCTTCCTGGCGCGATTTCGCGCCTCGCATTTTTGACATCGGACGGCGAAAGCTGTCGCAAGGAGCTTTTATGACGCCTTACATCCGGCTCGCGGAATTGGGCCTGACACTGCCCGAGCCGCCGAAGCCCATCGCCAACTTCGTCACCTATGCCGAGAGCGGACGGCTGATCTTCCTCTCCGGCCAGGGGCCGTTGCGCGCCGATGGCGCGCTCTGCACCGGCAAGGTCGGCGACGACGTCAGCGTTGAAGAGGCCTATGATCATGCGCGTCTGACCGGCCTGAACCTGCTCGCCGTCATGCATGCGGCGGCCGGCGACCTCGGCCGCGTCGTGCGCGTCGTCAAGCTGCTTGGCTTTGTCAATGCGACGCCGACATTCAGCGAGCACCCCAAGGTGGTGAATGGCTGTTCCGATCTTTTCGCGGCCGTCTTTGATAAGATCGGCGGACATGCCCGCTCGGCAATCGGTGTCGGCTCGCTGCCGGGCAACATCACAGTTGAAATCGAGGCGGTCGTCGAGATCGCCTGAAATCGTTCGAAACAGGATCTGCAGAGATGACGACCTATGCCGCTGACCGTTCCAACACGACAATACGCGAACGGCTTGGCCTTCGCCCGATCATCAACGTTTCCGGTACGATGACGGCGCTCGGCGCTTCGATCATCGTGCCAGAAGCGATTGCCGCAATGTCGGAAATCGCCTCGCAATGGGTCGAGATGGACGATCTGCAACGCGCCGCAAGTACTGTGATTGCACGCCTCACCGGCGGCGAGGCCGGCTTCATCACCGCGTGCTGCGCCAGCGGCATAACCATGGCGATTGCCGGCGCGATGACCGGAACCAGCCTTCTTGCGATCGAGCGGCTGCCGGACGACACTGAGGGCCTCAAGTCGGAGGTCATCGTCCAGCTCGGTCACATCGTCAATTATGGCGCGCCGATCGACCAGTCGATCCGGTTGGCCGGGGCGAAGACAATACCCGCCGGCACGGTCAGCGTGACGCAGGATTATCATGTGCGCGACGCGATCCGCGACCGCACCGCAGCCGGCCTCTACGTAGTTGCGCACCACACGGTGCAATACGGCATGCTTTCGCTCGAGGAGTTCTGCGAGATCTGCCACGCCAAGGGCGTGCCGGTGATCGTCGACGCCGCCTCCGAATACGACCTGCGCGGCTTTCTCGCACGCGGCGCCGACATCGTCGTCTATAGCGGGCACAAGTTCCTCAGCGGACCGACAAGCGGCATCGTGACGGGGCGCACGGATCTGGTGCGGGCCGCCTATCTCCAGAATCGTGGCGTTGCGCGGGCGATGAAGGTGGGCAAGGAAAGCATTGCCGGTACCATGGCGGCCCTGGAAGCCTGGGAGCGGCGCGACCATGCCGGCATCCGTCAGCGGGAGGAAGCCGCCCTGCATCTGTGGAAAGACGCATTGCAAGGACTGCCTGGTATCGCCGCGCATATCATTCCCGATCCGACCGCCAATCCGCTCGACCGCCTGCAGGTGTTTGTTACGCCTGAAAGCAGGTTCACCGCCGCCGGCCTTGCCTCGGCGCTGGCGGCGGGCTCGCCCCCCATCATCGTGCGCAACCACGAGGTCGAGCGCGGTCACTTCTTCCTTGATCCGTGCAACCTGCACCCCGGCGAGGCAGAAATCGTCGCCGAGCAGCTTCGCGCCGTGCTGACCGCGAAGGAGCGTCCTGCGGATGCGATGAAACCCGCTCGCAAGCAGTCCGCCGGGGCCTTGCGCTGGCCGGACTAGATATCGCCAGAACGTGGTCGAGCCAGTGCCTTCCAGCGCCGGCTTGGCATCGGGCCATTGCGCCATCACGGCACTGTGAATGACTTTTTGGTCGTCGGGCGGAATAAACCACCCCGCCCATTGGTCTCCCAAGCAGACGCCATTTCCGGCGTTGCAGGAGACCGGTATGACCCACCACCACGACAATGAAGCTGACGGCATCAGCCGCCGTCATGCACTGGAATGCATGATCTGGGCCGGCACGGGAGTGCTGTGGACGATTTCGGCCGGCGTGCCGGTTTCGCTCAGCCTGCTCGGCGCGGCGCAAGCCGCAGAAGCCTTGGCCACCGGCTTCATTTTCCTCCAGATCTCCGACAGCCACATCGGCTTCGACAAGGCTGCCAACCCGCACGCCATCGACACGCTGAAGGAGGCCATCGGCAAGATCCAGGCGTTGCCGCAAAAGCCCGCTTTCATGATCCACACCGGCGACATCACCCATTTGTCGAAAGTCGCGCAGTTCGACAACGCTGCCCAGATCATCGGCGGCGCAGGCTTCGACGTACATTATGTGCCCGGTGAGCACGACCTGATCGATGACGGCAATGGCCAGGCCTATCTCGACCGCTACGGCAAAGGCACCAAGGGCGCTGGCTGGTATTCGTTCGACCAGAACGGCGTCCATTTCATCGGGCTGGTCAACGTCGTCAACCTGAAGGCTGGAGGGCTGGGCAATCTCGGCGCCGACCAGTTGGCATGGTTGGCCGATGATCTGAAGGCGGTCACCGCCTCGACGCCAATCGTCGTCTTTGCCCACATCCCGCTATGGGCTGTTTATCCCGAATGGGGCTGGGGCACCGACGACGCGGCGCAGGCCTTGGCCCTGCTCAAGCGCTTCGGCTCTGTCACCGTACTCAACGGCCATATCCACCAGATCATGCAGAAGGTCGAAGGCAACGTTACCTTCCATACCGCGCGCTCGACCGCTTTCCCGCAACCGGCGCCGGGCACCGCAGCCTCACCCGGGCCGATGACGGTGCCTGCCGGCCAGTTGCGCAGCCTGCTCGGCACGAGCAGCGTGACGGTCAAGCAAGGCGGGCAGGACCTCGCCATCATCGACAGCACGCTGGCTTGAGGAGAAATGCGATGATCCGCTTCCCATCCCGCGTCTTGGTCGTATCCCCTGTCACGTTCGGTTTGGCGGCGATCCTGATAATGGTTGCCATGCCACTGAACGCAGCAGACCAGCCAATGGTCAAGATCGAGAACTTTGCCTTCACACCGGCGGTGCTGACGATAAAGCAGGGCACTACCGTGACCTTCGAGAATGACGACGACATCCCGCATCTGGTGGTCGCCAACGATGCCTCGTTTCGCTCCAAGGCGCTTGACACCGGTGACACATATGCCTTCACCTTCACCAAAGTGGGCGACTATGCCTATTTCTGCGGGCTTCACCCGCACATGCAGGGCAGGATCACCGTCGCTCCGTGAGGATTTTCGGAAGGTTCTGCCCGGGATGCCGGGCGATGCGACGGTGTTGAACCAAGAGGCCGCGACCGAGCGCTTTCGCGAGGTGGTTCTGCCCCATCTCGCGGATGCGCTTGCGCTTGCCCGCTGGCTGACGGGCAACGCAGCCGATGCGGAGGATGTGGTGCAGGAGGCCTGTTTGAAGGCGCATGCGGGCATCGCCGGCTATGCCGGCGGCAATGCGCGCGCTTGGCTGCTGGCGATCGTGCGCAACGCCTCTTACTCCTGGCTGGCGCGCAACCGGCCGCGCAGTATCGTCGCCGTCGGCGACCTGAGCGACCTCGATGACATGACGGCTGCATATGGCGCCGGCCTGCCGGATACGGATAATCCTGAGGCAAGCCTGATCGCCAAGGCCGACACGGCCGCACTCGAGGCGGCGATCGCCGCGCTGCCGCACCAATTTCGCGAGACTGTGGTGCTGCGCGACGTCAACGGCCTCAGCTATCGCGAGATCGCGACGCTGCTTGGCGTGCCGCTAGGCACGGTGATGTCGCGGCTGGCGAGGGCGCGCGGTCTGCTGATATCCCAACTTGGGAGGGCGCCATGAGCGCGCACAACGATGGACTGCCCGATGACCCGGCGGGCGTGGCGCTGATGATCCACGCCTTGGTCGATGGCGAGCTCGACGCAGCAGCAGCATTGGCTGTCGAGCGACGCATCGCCGCCGACCCGGCGCTCGCCGCCGAGCATGCCCGCATCGTTGCGCTGCAGACGGTCGTCAGCGGGCTGCCGAGGCTCGATGTCCGTGAGGATTTCAAGGCTCGCATCGCTGCAATCGGGACAGCCGGTACGGAGAAAGTGCTGCCGGCGCCGGCGCCCGCCGCTCGAGTGCCGCCGGCACACAGAGCCGTGCACCGATTTGGCGCGTTCGACTGGCGCGCGCTGGCGGCGTCGATCGTCGTTACCGCCGTGCTGGCCAGCGGCGCGACGCAGTGGATGATGCTGAGCAGGGCGCCCGACAGCTTTGCCGCCGCGGTCGCCAACGGCCACCGCCGCAGCCTGCTGGCAGCCAGCCCGGTGGACGTCGTCTCGTCGGACCGGCACACGGTCAAACCCTGGCTGGATGGCAGGGTCGGCCTGTCGCCGCCGGCACCTGACCTTGCCAGTGACGGCTTCGCGTTGCTCGGCGGCCGAGTCGAGGTGATCGCCGACCAGCCAGTGCCGGCACTGGTCTACAGGCACCGCGAGCACCTGATCACTCTCGTCGCCGCGCCCGAGGAAACCGGCTCGACAGCCGGACCGGTCGATCTTTCTGCTGGTGGCTTCTCGCTGGTCCACTGGAGCGACAGCGCCTTTTCCTACTGGGCGATTTCCGATACCGAACGGCCTGAACTTGACGACTTCGTCAACCGCTTCCGAGCAGCGGCCGCCCGATGACAGACCGCCCAAGTCCATGTGCGTAGCCACGCAGACGGCACAAGCGGCTTTGCCGTTTCCGGCCATCCTTGCGGCTCCCCTCGATTTCCGCTAATGCGCGCCTTTGCCGCCGGAGAGCAGAAGCTTGGACGATCACCGCGCCGACGTCGCCATCATCATGGGCAGCCAGTCCGACTGGGCGACGATGCGCCACGCCGCCGAAACGCTTGAGGCGCTTGGCATTTCGCACAAGCGGCTGATTGTCTCGGCCCACCGCACGCCCGACCGGCTCTATGAGTTCGCCAAGGGCGCCAAGGCGGCCGGCTACAAGGTGATCATCGCCGGTGCCGGGGGTGCGGCGCATCTGCCCGGCATGACGGCGGCGATGACGCCGCTGCCGGTGCTCGGCGTGCCGGTGGAATCAAAGACGCTGTCGGGCCAGGATTCGCTGCTATCAATCGTGCAGATGCCGGCCGGCATTCCGGTCGGCACTTTGGCCATCGGCAAGGCCGGCGCTGCCAACGCTGCCCTTCTCGCCGCCGCGGTGCTGGCGCTGAGCGACGAAAAGCTCGCCGCCCGGCTGGATAGCTGGCGCGCCGCGCAGACCGCCAAGGTGGCCGCCGAGCCCACGGACGCGCCGTGAGCCTGCCGGCGGGATCGAGCATCGGCATCATCGGCGGCGGCCAGCTGGGCCGCATGCTGGCGATGGCCGCGGCCCGCCTCGGCTATCGCATCGTCGTGCTGGAGCCGCAGCCGGATTGCCCGGCGGCACAGGTCGCCAACCGGCAGATCGTCGCCGCCTACGACGACGCGGCCGCGCTTGGCGAGCTGGCTGCGGCCAGTGCCGTCGTTACTTATGAATTCGAGAACGTTCCGGTCGCGGCTGCCGCGGCACTTGCCTCTACGGTGCCGGTCTATCCGCCGGCACGCGCACTGGAAGTGGCGCAGGACCGGCTGGCGGAAAAGAAATTCCTCAATGGTATCGGCATACCGACCGCGGATTTCAGTCCCGTCGACAATGACGAGGAACTGACGGCTGCGCTGAAACAGTTCAACGGCAGCGGCATATTGAAGACGCGCCGCATGGGCTATGACGGCAAGGGCCAGCGTGTCTTCCGCAACATGGAAACAGGCGGCTTTGCCGGCACTTGCGAGGCGATGGGCAACGTGCCGTTGATCCTGGAATCCTTCGTCACCTTCGAGCGCGAGGTTTCGGTGATCGCCGCGCGCGGCAGCGACGGCTCGCTCGCCGCCTACGATCCAGCGTGGAATGTCCATCGCAACGGTATTCTGCACAGCTCGACGCTGCCGGCCGGAGTAGAATCCGACACGGCGGCTGCGGCTCAAACGGCGGCGGCGGAGATCCTTGCAGCGCTCGACTATGTCGGCGTCATCGGCGTCGAATTCTTTGTCCTTGCCGACGGTTCGCTGTTGGTCAACGAGATAGCGCCGCGCGTCCACAATTCCGGTCACTGGACGGAGGCCGCCTGCACCATCTCGCAATTCGAGCAGCACATCCGCGCCGTCGCCGGCCTGCCGCTGGGAAGTCCCGCCCGGCAGTTCGACTGCGTCATGGAAAACCTGATCGGCGACGACATCCGGCGCGTTCCTGAGCTGCTCGCCGAGCCCGATCTGATGCTGCACCTCTATGGCAAGGCCGAGGCGCGGCCCGGCCGCAAGATGGGCCATTTTACGCGCGTGAGCCGCCGCAGCTAGAGCATGATCCCGAACCGAAGGTCCGCGCTAGCGAAAAGTGGAATCCGGTTTCGGAAAAGATCATGCTCAAACACAAAGTTAGAACCTACGCTTACTGGATGTCGCCGCTCTCGTCCTCGTCGGGGCTGGCGCAGCTCACATCGCCTTCTGCGCAGGTCGAATCGGCGGTGAGCTGCTTAGTGCGATCGTCGGTCAGCCGCGTCAGGCATTCCGATATCAGCATCGGATAGATCGAGCCGCCTTCGCTGTCCGCGGCGGAATAGCTGCATTCCGCGTCGCGAAAAGCGATCCAGGCGCGCTGCGCCGTCTGCAACAGCTTCCTGGCTTTTGCGTCACTTCCGCCGATGAGATCCTGGTAGGCCTTGTTGAGCTTGGCGTCGGCGGATTTGTAGTCCGCGTCGGCGCAGATGTTCATCATCTGCTGGCTGTCGTCGTTGCGGTCGCATTCCTGCGCATGGGCAACAGAGCCTGCCGCGAGGACGACAAGACAGGCGGACACAAGAATTCGGCGCATGACGATCTCCAATTCGCAACCGCATCATTCCAGCCGTCGCAAGCCTGCGCAATGCCGCAAGGCGCCAGTGGCGGATATTTGATGATACGAAACGGTCCGTATCGTTTAGGCAACGCGCTTGCGGTTGACACGGGCAACGCTCCTCGTCTATGAGCCACGCACAGTTCAAAGGCGCGTCTGTGGGCGCGCCTTAATAATTCGGCCCGTGACCGGGCCCAGACCGACGGGCAAGACCATGAAAATCAAGAATTCGCTCAAGGCGTTGAAGGCGCGTCACCGCGACAACCAGCTGGTTCGTCGCAAGGGCCGCATCTACATCATCAACAAGACCGCGCCGCGCTACAAGGCGCGCCAGGGTTGAGTTTTCGACGGAGGCTGCGCGCCTCCGTTCGCATGATACGACACTCACGCTAAATTCAGTTTGACGATCCGGCGTCGGGGGCTAGATTCCCGCGATGCGGATTCTTTTTGCATTTTTCACGGCTTTCCTCGTTTCCGGCGCTGTCTCGCTGCCGGCGTGGGCTGAAGATCCGACCACAACTCCGCCGACAGCACCTCCGGTCGTCAAGACGAAACAGGCGCGGCTCGATCAGCTGTTTGCCGATCTCAAGCGCGAACGCAATGAAAAGGCGGCCGAGCGCATCGCCGGACGGATCGGCAGCGAGTGGTCCCAGTCGGGCAGCGCCTCTATCGACCTGATGATGCAATGGTCGCAGAAGGCAATCGAAAATCAGAAATTCGATGTCGCGCTCGATTTTCTCGATCAGGCGGTGACTTTGCAGCCGACCTATGCGGAAGGCTGGAACCGGCGCGCCACTGTTCATTTCATGATGAAGAACTACGGGAAGTCGATGGCGGACATCGACCGCACCCTGCAGCTCGAACCACGCCATTTCGGCGCGCTTTCGGGCCTGGCTCAGATCATGGCCGAAACCGGCCACAAGCAGTCGGCACTTGAAGCCTGGCAGCGCGTTCTCGGCATCTACCCGATGATGCGCAGCGCCCAGGACCAGGTCGCCGCACTTTCCGAGGAGCTTGCCGGCGAAGGCATTTGAAGCCAGTAGGGCAATAGGGGAGTAAGGCAGTATGTGAGGTGTAGATTGCACTGCGGAACGCATGCCCCCTACTCCCCTACTCCCCTACTCCCCTACTCCCCTACTCCCCTACTCCCCTACTCCCCTACTCCCCTATAGGCCCGATCTACGCCGCTTGCTTCCGTGACGAGTTTCTCCACAAGCGCGGCGGCCGGCATCTGCCGCAGCTTCGCAACGCCCTGCCCGGCCCAAATGGGCAAGAAGTCAGCCCGCTTGCTTTCATCCTTCGCCATCGAAAGCGGCATGACCAGACTCGCCTGTAGCGGAAACGCCAGCGCAGCATCTTCCTCACCAGCCATTTCCATCACAAACCGGTTGCGCACCACGCGCGCTGGGCGGCCAGTGAAGCAGCGAGTCACCGACGTGCTCTCGTCGTTGGCCGAGCGCAATGCTGCGCGATAGACTGGCTGCACATTGGCTTCAGGACAGGCCAGGAAAGCCGTGCCGATCTGCACACCAGATGCACCAAGTGCAAAGCTGGCGGCAATGCCGCGACCGTCGAAGATACCGCCGGCGGCAATTACAGGCACCCGCACGGCATCAACAATCTGCGGTACGAGGGCCATGGTGCCGGCTGTGCCGATAGCAGGGTCGCCAGTGAATGTGCCGCGATGCCCACCGGCCTCGTATCCCTGGGCGATAATGGCGTCCACCCCTCCTGCCTCAAGCTGGCGCGCTTCCGAGACGGTGGTAGCCGAACACAAGACAGTACAGCCGGCCGCTTTCAACTGCTGCACAATTGCGGTGTCGGGTAGGCCGAAGTGGAAGCTGACCACCTTCGGGCGCAGCTCGAGCACAATTTCGAGACGCTCACGATCGAAGGTGGGGAAGGGCTCGCCCGGCTCGGGCACCGGTCCGAGGCCGACCTCCTCATAGCAGCCGCGAAGGCGGTCTCGCATGCTTTGGGCTGCCGCATCATCGCGTGCCGGCGGCGGGTGCGCAAAGAAGTTGACGTTGATCGGACGATTGGTCGCGTGCTGCGTCGCCGTGAGTTGCTCGCGGATAGCCGCCGCAGGCAGAATGCCGCATCCGAGCGAGCCAAGCGCCCCGGCATTGCTGACTGCCGCCGCCAGTTCCGGCGTGGTGATGCCGCTCATCGGCGCCTGGATTATCGGGTGCTCAATGCCGAGGAGTTCCAGAAGATCAGTGCGCATCCACATTGGATCACCCTCCTCTTTCTCCCAGGAGAGATTTTACCCTAACTGACCTCCAGCTCAAGTCGGATGGGGCCTCCGAACCGGCTCGCGGCCGGCCACAGGCTGATGCACGCGGGCGGGAGTTCGGCGTCGACCCTGATCTACCTGCCGTCGATGCGCCGGGCTGGCGCCGCGTTTACGACGCGCCATGCAGCCGGCCCATCCGGCAGCCGCCGCCGACATTAGCGGCCGACTTCCGATCCGACATAGGCGATGCGCAGCATGTTGGTCGAGCCGGGCGTCCTCAGCGGAACGCCGGCCGTGATGATGACGCGGTCGCCGGGCTTGCCGAATCCTTCGTCCAAAGCGATGCGGCAGGCGCGATCGACCATGTCGTCGAGGTCGATGGCATCGGGAGAAACGACGCAATGCGTGCCCCACAACAGCGACAGTCGCCGCGCCGTGTTGAGGATCGGCGACAGCGCCACGATCGGCACTTGCGGCCGCTCGCGCGCGGCGCGCAGGCCGGTTGTACCCGAGGCCGTGTAGGTGATGATGGCCGACAGCTTCAGCGTCTCAGCGATCTCGCGGGCAGCAAGCGAAATGGCGTCGGCGCCGGTCGCTTCCGGTTCCGAGCGCTGCGCGTTGATGATGCCGGCATAGGTCGGGTCGGTTTCGACCTTGGTGGCGATCCGGTTCATCATCGCCACCGCTTCGACCGGGTAGGCGCCGGCGGCGGACTCCGCCGAAAGCATGATCGCGTCGGCGCCTTCAAACACGGCGATCGAGACGTCCGAGACTTCGGCGCGGGTCGGCACCGGCGCGGTGATCATCGATTCCAGCATCTGCGTGGCAACCACCACAGGCTTGCCGGCGCGGCGGGCGGCGCGGGTGATCTGCTTCTGAATGCCAGGCACGGCTTCGAGCGGCATCTCGACGCCGAGATCGCCGCGGGCGACCATCAGCGCATCCGAAAGCTCGATGATCTCGGCCAGCCGGGCGACGGCCTGCGGCTTTTCGATCTTGGCCATGATCAGCGCCCGGCCGCGCGCGATCTTGCGCGCTTCGGCCAGGTCCTCGGGCCGCTGCACGAAGGACAGCGCCACCCAGTCGACGCCGGTCGCCAGAACCGCGTCAAGATCCCGGCGGTCCTTTTCCGTCAGCGCGCCGACCGGCAGGTCGGTGTCGGGCAGGCTGACGCCCTTCTTGTCGGAAATGGTGGTACCGGCGACGACGGTGCAGACGATCGCCTGGCCGTTGCTGCTGACCGCCTTGAGCTCGAGCTTGCCGTCGTCGATCAGCAGGCGATGACCGGCCTCGACCGAACGCAGGATTTCGGGATGCGGCAGGTAGACCCTCTTCGAATTGCCGGGCTCGGGATTGTCGTCGAGCGTGAAGGTCTGGCCGACGGTCAGCACTTCTTTGCCGTTGGCGAACTTACCGACGCGCAGCTTTGGCCCTTGCAGGTCGGCGAGAACGCCGATCGGCCGGCCGACCGCCTCCTCGACGGCACGAATGCGGCCGACAAGCGTCCGCATCAATTCATGGTCGGTGTGGCTCATATTGATCCGGAACACGTCGGCGCCGGCTTCGAACAGCTTCTTCAGCATCTCCTCGGACGAGGAGGCCGGACCGATGGTGGCGAGGATCTTGACCTTGCGGCTGCGTCTCATTGACTGTTTGTTCCCGGGGCGGCTGCAGCGCCATCCGTTGCGGGCTCGTCAGTCAGCTGGACCATCCAGCTTGCCTGCTCGCCCGTGTCATATTCCTGAAATCCGGCGCGCTGAAAGCCCCGGGCGACGCAGTCGGTAACGCCGGCGATCTTGAACTCTTTTTCGGCCACGCACATGTTGATCGGGCCATCCCAGCGTCCGCCGCGCTCGGCGTCTTCTGCATAAAGATAGTAAAACCTTGATGACAACGGTCCCTCGATGAGCGTCTTGCAGCTCGATCCTTCGATGTGCCACCAGCCTTCGGTGATCCAGCCGGCCTTGGCGCGATAGCCGATGCCGACGCCGACCAGGTTCTGCGTGGCGTTGCAGACCCGGAAATCGGCCCGTGCCGGCGAGGCCGTGATCACCGCGAAAAGGCCCATTGCCGGTATCAGGAGCGGCATGGCCAAGGCATGGCGCACACGCAGCCTGCCGGCGAAACCCATCCTGAAACCCCTCAAGAACCACATTTGCATCTCTCAACGCCCCTTTTCGGAAAAGTCCGTACGCATGTCAACGCGCCGATCTGTCCAATTCCAATCGATTTAGAAGGCTCCGGCGCGCTTGCGGTCGCCCCCGCTCAGTTTTTTGCAGAAACCGTGGCTAAACAACGGCATTGCGCAAGCGTTCTCTTCGTGGAATGACGATACCACCCTCCCAGGAAGCCCGCGAACAGACCTTTCCCGCCGATGACCCGATCCACAGTTTTCGCGCCTTTCGACATCGTCGAAGGCGACCGCAAGCGCGGCATGGTGCTTTTGGCCGATCACGCTCGCCGCGACCTGCCGGAGGAATATGGCAGCCTTGGCCTGCCAGCGGCGGAGTTCGACCGCCACATCGCCTACGACATCGGCGTCGAGACTGTAACCCGCGAACTCGCAAGTCTGCTCGGCGTTCCGGCGGTGCTTGCCAATTTTTCACGGCTGCTGATCGATCCCAATCGCGGCGAGGACGATCCAACGCTGATTCGCCAGCTCTATGACGGCACCATCATCCCGGGAAATTATCCCATGGCGTCGGAGGAACGCGAAAGACGTCTGGACCGCTTTTACCGCCCCTATCATGATGCCGTCGGCGCCATGATCGCCTCGGTGGCGCAAGCGTCCGCGCAGGCACCTTTCATCTTTTCGGTGCATTCCTTCACACCGACCATGCAGGGCTTCGTGCGGCCGTGGCACGTCGGCATATTATGGGATCTCGACGATCGCGTTGCGCGGCCGCTGATCGACATGCTCGCCCAGGACAAGAGCCTCATCGTCGGCGACAACGAACCCTATGACGGCGCACTGCGCGGCGATACCATGTTCAGGCACGCCATCGTCAACGGATTTGCCCATGCACTGCTCGAGATCCGCCAGGACCTGATCGCCGACCTTAAGGGTGCCCTCGACTGGGCCGAACGGCTGGCGCCGATCGTTGACGCGATCGATCGACGTGCCGATATACATGCGGTGAAAATATTCGGCTCGCGCACCGGACCGGTGTGACGGAAGGCCCAAGGGACGCCAAAGACATGACCGAACTCAGCGACGAACAAAAGCGCGATTTCGAAGCCGCTGCCTTCCGCCGGCTGGTCGCGCATCTGCGCGAGCGTTCCGACGTGCAGAACATCGACCTGATGAACCTCGCCGGCTTCTGCCGCAACTGCCTGTCCAACTGGTACCGCGATGCGGCGCAGGCCGAGGGTGTCGAACTCAGCAAGGAACAGTCGCGCGAGATCATCTACGGCATGCCCTATGCCGAGTGGCAGGCACTGAACCAGATCGAGGCCTCCGACGCCAAGAAGGCCGAGTTCGAGGCAAGGCGCCCCAGGGATCACTAGGGAGGACGCCGTGCCTAAGATTGACGTTGCCGACGTGCCCGGACGCAAGGGCTCATCCTATCCACCGCCGTTCGATGCACCCTGTGTCGAACGCGTGCGGCAGCGGCTGGGCAACGCAGGCGGGCTCACCGACTTCGGCATCAATCTCATGCGCCTGCCGCCGGGCAACTGGTCGAGCCAGCGCCACTGGCATTCGCACGAAGACGAATTCGTCTACGTGCTTGAAGGCGAGCTGACGCTCGTCGAAGATGCCGGCGAGACGGTGCTGCGCGCCGGTGACTGCGCGGCCTTTCCGAAAGGATCAGGCAACGGCCATCACATGATCAATAAATCGGGCGCGATGGCGATCTATCTCGAAGTCGGTTCGCGCTGGCCCGACGACGTCGCCACCTGCTCCGACATCGACATGATGAGCACCAACGTTGATGGCCGGTTTGTGCACAAGGATGGCGCGCCTTATCCCGAGCCGTAAGGATTTCGAAGTGGACCGCCGAGATGGTTGGCCGACGCGAGAGGACGTAGCGTCTGGTCCAAGCACTTTCGGCGAACAGCGCTTGACTGTGAATTGAATCGATCTAATTTGCCGCGCGAAGCCATTTCCGGACCGGATTCTACCCGATGGACGCGCAGAAATGACGCAGACCGCGATTCGTGGACGCTGGGCAGTGGCCGGCATCTTCCTCGCCAATGGCTTCCTGACCGGGAGCTGGGCGCCGCAGATCCCGGTGTTCCTCACCCGGCTGGACATCAGCAAATTCACGCTCGGCCTGTTGATTCTGTTGTTCGGGGCCGGGGCCGTAACCGCCATGACCTGGTGCGGCCATCTGATCTCGAAGCATGGCTCGCGCACTGTGCTGCGCTGGTTCGGACTTGCCGGCAGCTTCGGCCTGTTGGTCGTGGCTCTGGCCCCCAACGTGCCCTTGGCGGCAATCGCCATGTTCATCTTCGGCGGTTCGATCGGCGGCATGGACGTCGCCATGAATGCCAATGCAGTGGCAGTCGAACGGCGGCTGTCCCGTGCCATCATGTCGTCCTCGCACGGCTTCTGGAGCCTTGGCGGTTTCGCTGGCGGCGCTTTGGGCGGTTTCGCCATCCAGAACTACGGTCACCTCGCCCATGCGACGGTGGTGACGGCTCTTGCCTTTGCCGTCATCGCCGTAGCGATCCGCTACCTGATCGCCGAGGACAAGCACCCAGCCCCCGAGCACCACAAATTCGCGTTGCCGGCAAACCCTCTGGTCTATCTGGTTGGGCTGATGGCACTGCTGACGATGATCTCCGAAGGTGCGGTGCTCGACTGGGCGGCGCTGTATCTCAGGCAGGAGCTCGGCGCCGATCTTGCCATCGCAGGCCTGGCCTACGCCGCCTTTTCCGGTGTCATGGCCGTCATGCGCTTCCTTGGCGATGGCGTCCGCAACCGTTTCGGTGCCGTTACGACGTTGCGTGCCTCGGCTCTTGCCGCTGCTGCCGGCATGCTGGTGGCCGGGCTGGCGCCCTCGCCGTGGCTCGCCATTGCCGCCTTTGCCTTTTGCGGCCTCGGCATTGCCAACATGGTGCCGATCATCTTTTCGGCCGGCGGCAACCAGGAAGGCATGGCGTCCGGCACCGGCATGAGCGTCGTCACCACAATGGGTTACTCAGGCATTCTGGTGGCGCCGTCGGCGATCGGCTTCATCGCCGAACGCTCGAGCTTCGGCCCGATCTTCGTCGCTCTTTCCGGGCTGCTGATCGTCGTGCTGTTGATGGCCGGGCTCGCTCACCGCGCTGAATTCGCAGCCGAGGCAGCACCGGCTGAATAGCGCTTGAACTCTTCGTAGAGGAAATCCGCGACGCGGCGGATGCGGACGCTTGTACGCACGTCGCGGTGCATGGCCAGCCACACCGGCAGCGTCGGCAGCGGGAGACCCGGCAGCACTGTCTCGACCAGCGGATCACGGTCGGCGAGCGGCTCCTGGCCAAAGCCGATGCCGTTTCCCGCCCGCACCGCTTCCCACAGCACGATCTGATTATCGGTCCTGAAGCGGAAGGCATTGCGGGCAAGCGGGACGCCGAACTGGGCAAAGCCGCGAATGATCTCATCGCTGCGGTCGAAGCCGACCAGATCATGGCCGGCGAGATCCCGGGCCTCGCGCGGACGGCCACGCCGGTCGAGATAGGATTTTGCCGCGCAGGCGCGGAGCGGAATGTCGGTCACCTTGCGCGCGACCAGTTCATTCTGCGCCGGCTTGACCATGCGAATGGCGATATCGGCATCGCGACGCAGCAGATTCTCGACCTGGTTCGAGGCGACGATCTCGACCTCGATGCCCGGCTCCTCGAAACCAAGCCTCGCCATCATTTCCGGCAGCACATAGGCGGCCACCACTTCGCTGGCGGCAATGCGCACCGTACCCTCTATCGCCTCGACCGATCCCAGCGCCAGCAGCGAAAAGGCGCTCGCCTGCTCGCTCACCGCGCGACCCTGTTCAAAGAGCGTGCTGCCTGCTTCCGTGAGCGCATAGCCACGCCGCCCACGCCGGAACAGGGTGACGCCGAGCGCCTGTTCCAGCTCGGCGATGTGGCGGCCGAGCGTCGGCTGGCTTGCGGCAAGTTTTCGCGCGGCGGCAGACAGGCTGCCGGTCTCCGCCACCGTGACGAAACTCTTGATCAGGTTCCAATCGATATCCATTCAAAATTGAATATCAGAACGCCAGCCTTAGTCAATTTTCATTCGCTTGCGAAGAGGCCACAACAGGGTCGCAACACAAACACGGAGACGAACAATGACCAAGATCGCAATTCTCGGCGCCAACGGCCGGCTCGGCCGTGCGGTGGCCAAGGCCTTCCTCGATGCCGGCTACGATGTCCGCGCCGTCACCCGCGGCGGCAAGGTGCCGGCCGAGCTCAAAGGCGCCACGGCAATCGCCGGCGACGCGCTCGACCGCAACGCGCTGATCCGCGCCACCGAAGGCGTCGACATCATCTTCAACGGCCTCAACCCGCTCTACACCGACTGGGGCAAGTGTCTGCCGATGGCGGAGAACGTCATGGCTGCCTGCCGGGCGAACGGCGCACTGCATCTCTTCCCGGGCACCGTCTACAATTACGGCTCGCCGATGCCGGCGGTGATCGCCGAAGACACGCCGTTTCGCCCGACGACGGAAAAGGGCCGCATCCGCGTCGCCATGGAAGATCTGTTTCGCCGCGAGGCGGACGCGGGTCGGGTGCGCACGATCCTGCTGCGCGCCGGTGATTTCTTCGGCGGCACCGGCAGCGGATCGTGGTTCGATCTGGTTGTCGCCGCCAAGATGACCAAGGGTATCTATACGGCACCGGGACCGGTCGATCTCGTGCATGAATGGGCCTATCTGCCCGACCTGGCCAAGACCTTCGTCGGGCTGGCTGACAATCTCGACAAGCTCGGCTCATACGAGGCGCTGAATTTTCCTGGCCATGCGGTGACCGATCTGGACATCAAGGCGGCCGCGGAGAAGGCGCTCGGGCACGCGCTGAAGCTGACGAAGATGCCGTGGTGGGTGCTGCGCGCCGGCAGCCCGTTCGTGGCGATGTGGCGCGAGATCGTTTCGATGTCCTATCTCCGCTTCGAGCCGCACCGGCTGGCTTCAGCCCGGCTGGAAGGCATTATCGGTACGATCCCGCACACGCCGCTGGAAGATGCAGTATCGGAAGCGCTTGAGGATATCGGCGTCGCCACAACCAAGCCGGTGCAGCAAGCTGCCCAATAAGGAAGTTGAAAAAGACGGATGGTCTGACGGTCATCCGCCGCTTGTCCGGACCAATGATTGCGCTCAGATCCGGCCCATCAACAGCAGCACCAAGACAACGATCAGGATGACGCCGACGATGCCCGATGGGCCGTAACCCCAGGACCGAGAATGCGGCCACGCCGGAACCGCGCCGATCAGGATAAGAATAAGAATAATGATGAGAATGGTGCTGATCGTCATCAGAAAATCCTCGCTTTGAGGTTGCAATGACGAAACAATGCAGAAGGCCGCCCATTGTTCCCGGGCGGCCTTTGCTTGATCAGGGCAGCAATCGGACTCTATTCGGCGGCCTTCGGGAAGGCGATCGCCGGCTCGGCGCCCAGATCGGCGTCCAGGCCTTTCGACGGGATGTCGGCCTTGCGACGCCCCAACAGGCTACTGAACCAGCCACGGCGCGCACCGGGTTTGACCTTGGCGCGCGTGAACACCATCAGCATCGACGGCGTCACCACCAGCGTCAGCACGGTGGCGAAGGACAGCCCGAAGACGATAGCCGAAGACAGCGAAATCCACCATTGCGTCGACGGCGCGTTGATCGTCGTCTCGTGGTGGAAGATTTCGAGGCCGAGGCCGAAAGCGATCGGCAGCACGCCGAGGATCGCCGACACTGCCGTCAGCACCACCGGGCGGGCACGTTCGCGGCAGGTCTGCAGAACGGCTTCGTATTTGTCCCAGCCCTCTTCGCGCAACCGGTCATAGGTGTCGATCAGCACGATGTTGTTGTTCACCACCACGCCGGCCAGCGCAATGACACCGATGCCCGACATGACGATGCCGAATGCCTCTCCCGTCAGCAGCAGCCCGAGGAACACGCCGATCGTCGCCATGACCACGCAGGACAGCACCAGCCAGACGCTGGTGAACTTGTTGAACTGCGCCAGAAGCACGATGAAGATCAGGAAGATCGCCGCACCGAAGGCTTTGCTGAGGAAGGCCCCGGCCTCCGCACTGTCCTCATTCGAACCGGCAAGCTTCCAGCGAATGCCGCTGCCGAGGTTCATGTCGGCGACAGCTTTGGTGACCTCCTGCTGGACGGCAGCCACCTGGGCGCCGGCAGCGACGTTGGCCTGGACGACCACCGTTCGCGCGCCGTCGATGCGGTTGAGGATACCGACCGTCGGCTCCGGCTTGCGCACGACGAAGTTCGAGATCGGCACCGAGCCTTGCGCGGTCTGCACCCTGAGTTCGTCGAGCGTCGACAGCGTGCGCCGATCCTCGGGCAGGCGCAGCCTGATGTCCACCGCATCGTCGGCGCCGGCTGGCCGGTACTCGCTGAGCTTCAGCCCGTTGGTCACCAATTGCACGACCGTCCCGACCGCGGTCGGACTGATGCCGTACTGCGCCGCCTTGGTGCGATCGACCTCGAGCGCCCAGTCGACCCCGGGCGGCGCCAGACCATCGGAAATATCGATGACGCCGGGCACCTTGGCAATGCGCGCGGCGACGGCGCGGGCCTTGTCGTCAAGGCCCTTCGGATCGACGGCCGAAAGCCTGATCTGGATCGGCTTGCCGGTGGGCGGGCCGGCTTCCGGCACGCGAACCTCGACGTCGACACCGGGAATGCCGGCCATCACGCCGCGCAGTTCGTCCAGGATTGAGTTCGCCGATTTGCGCTCGCGCCAGTCGACGAATTCGTACTGGATCACGCCGACCACGTCTTCCGGAACGTCCTGGCCGCCGCCCTGCGTCTTGCCGACACGCGTATAGACGGACTTCACGCCCGGCCAACCGAGCAGCCGATTTTCCGCCGTCTTGGTGGCCGCGTCCATTTCGGCAAGCGAAAGATTGCCGCGGGCGTGGACATAGAGCAGGCCGTAGTCAGGCTCGACATTCGGGAAGAATTCGACGCCGGCGCCGAATTTCGAATAGGCGTAGCCGACGCCGAACAACAGCGCCACAGTGAGGACAAGCACGGTGATGGGATAGTGCACCGCCTGCTTGACCACGGCCATGTACCAGCCGTCGCGATTGTCGTCGGGGTGATGGGCCGGCGCCTTGGCAAATATCGCGCCCAGCGTCGGCGCGAAGACCAGCGCATAGAGCATCGAGGCCGAGAGCGTCACGATCAGAGTGATCGGCATATATTTCATGAAGTCGCCGATGATGCCCGGCCAGAACAACAGCGGCGAGAAGGCGGCAATGCGCGTCATCGTCGCCGCGATGACCGGGCCGGCCATGCGCTTGGCGGCAAGCGCGAACGCCTCTTGCTTCGGCATGCCCTCGCTCATGCGACGCTCGGCGAATTCGGTGACGATAATGGCGTCGTCGACCAGCATGCCGACCGCCAGGATCAGGCTGAACAGCACGATCATGTTGATCGTGTAGCCCATCATTGCCAGCAACAGGATACCGATCAGGAAGGATGAGGGGATGGCCAGTCCGATCAGCAGCGAGGCACGGCCGGACAGCGCGTAGAGGATAACGATGAACACCAGGATGACGGCGATCATCACGTGGTTCTGCAGGTCGCCGAGCAACTGGTTCACGAAAACGGACTTGTCTTGCGTGTAGGTGACGTGCATGCCCTCCGGCATCGTCTTGATGAAGGCGTCGGACACCTCCCTGACCTTGCCAATCGTATCGATCAGGTTGGAGCCGATGCGCTTCTTCACCTCGATGGCAATCGCCGGCTTGCCGTCGAGGCGGGTAGCCGTCTCGGCGTCCTTGAAGGTCGAGCGGATGGTGGCGATATCCTTGGCCTGCACCACGGCATTGGGGCCGGCGACGACCGGAAGCGCCGCCACATCCTCTGGCGTCTCGATAAGCGACGGCACCTTGACTGCGTATTTGCCCTCGGACCCTTCGATATTGCCGGCGGCGACAAGACTGTTGGAAGCGCCGACCGCACCGATCAACTGGTCGAGCTGCAGCCCGTAGGAAGACAGCTTCATCGGATCGATGACCACTTCGACGAGGTCGTCGCGCGCACCCTGCAGCGAGCCCTCGAGCACACCAGGCACTTCCTCGATGCGGTCGCGCAACTCGCGCGCCGCCGCCGTCAGCACGCGCTCGGGCACCTCGCCCGACAGCGTCACGACCAGGACGGGGAACTCGGAGATGTTGACCTCTGAGACCACGGGCTCCTCGGCCGCTTGCGGCAGGTCGGCCTTGCCGTCCTGCACCTTGCTGCGCGTGTCCTGCAGCGCGGTGGCGAGATCCGTCTGTGGCTGGAATTCGACCAGCACATAGCCGCCGCCCTGGAAGGCGGCCGAGCGCATCTCCTTGAGGCCCTTCAGGCTCTTCAGCTTGGCTTCCATCGGCCGCAGCAAGAGGCGCTCGGAATCTTCCGGCGAGATGCCTTGGTAGATCAGGCTGATATACATCATCGGAATCGGAACGTCCGGTTCCGCTTCCTTCGGCGTCGACTGGTAAGCGACCGCACCGGCAAGGATGAGAAAGACCAGGACCGATATGGTCAGCCGGGCATTGCTGATTGCAAGTTTGACGATGTCCATGATTACTGCGTCCCGGTCGTCGCTTCGCCCAACAGCTTTTGGATGGTCGCCTGGTCCGCTTCGACCGGCTTGACCACTTCGCCTTCCTTCACCAGCTCCTGGCCGGCGACGATGATGCGGGCGTCGGTCGGAATGCCGCCAAGCACCAGGCCGGTCGGCGTGTCGTCGACCAGGTCGATCGGGAAGAACACGACCTTGTCGTCCTTGCCGACGGCGCGGATGCCGAGGTCGCCCTTGTCGCCGAGCGTCACCACCGAGCGCGGCAGCATGACGGCATCGGTCGGCTGGGCGCTGAGCGCGATTTCGGCCGTCATGCCGGCCGGTACGGAACCATCTGCATTCGGGATGGCGACTTCGACCCGGAAGGTACGGGTTGCCGATGATGCATCCCGGCTGATGTAGCGCACGATGCCCTCGACGTTCTGGCCGCTGACCAGACGCACATTCGCCTTGTCACCGATCTTCAGATAGCCGAGATCGCGTTCGCTGACCTCGCCGCGCGCAATCACCGGGTCGAGGCTGAGAATAGTAGCCACCTCGCCGCCCTGCATCACGGAACTGCCAAGCTCCACCGGCACCCGGTCGATAACGCCGTCGAAGGGCGCCTTCACCTCATTGCGGTCGAGTTCGGCTTGCGCTGCGTCCAGTTGCGACTTGGCCAGCGTCAGGTTGGAGCGGGCTGTATCGAGCTGCAACTTGGGCAGATTGCCGGTTTTCATAAGCCGCAGGGCAGCAGCCAGCTCTGCCTCCCGCTGCACGACAAGCTGCTTGGCATTGTCGACCGCCGAGATTTTTTCCTCGGCGGCAAGCATCAGGATCAGGTCGCCGGTCTTGACGTGCTGACCCTGCTTGACCGGCAGCTTGTCGATGACGCCGGCGACGCGTGTCGCCAGGACGGCGCGCTTGTCGGCTTCGGTCAGTCCGGAAATGCGGATAGCGCGTGCATAGGTGCGCCGCGGCGGGGTTATGACCGCGACCGTGCGTAACGGCGCCTTGGGCTGTTCCGCCTCGGCAGTCCCCGGCTTGGCAGCCCCCTGTTCGCCAGTTTGGGGCTTGCCTGCGTCGGCTGTCTTGGGCTGCTCGACCTCTCCTGCCTTGGGCTTGTTGTCGGCGGACGCGCTGCCGACGGACGAGAACTCGCCTGTCGCCATCCAGCCGGCGAAACCGATGAGCACAACAATGGCAGCAAGCTTGTGAAACCTGAATTTCGGCATCGTTATTTTTCCAGCGCGCGGGGTTCGGCCAAGCCGCATCTTCTACTTGGGGCGCGTCGCCGATATGGGTGCGCGCGAGGCCGTATTCAAATTGCCGTGATCGGCGAAGCGCGCTTCTACCTCAAAGTTGCGGCGCAATATAGTCAGAAAAGTTGATGGATTGTTGCTTTGTCCGCAAAGATGCGGCTGCAGCATCGGCGGTTGATCGCTAAAACAGCGGTATGGCAGCAAGTGTCAGGATGATTGGACAGATTGCGATGTCATCTGCTTTGCGGAGGAGCGAGAGCAATCCCAGGAAAAGTGTGAAACGGTTTCCGTCCGGAATTGCGTCAAAACAAAAACAAAAAGATAGAGCGGTTCGGCGTTTCCGAAAGGATTGACCGTTCTAGGCCGGACGGCGGGCGGCCTCGGGCTGCTTGCGCGCCGCAAGAAACTCCTTGACCCGGCGGCCCGGCGCGGGCCCGCGTACCGGCTTCAGGCCGTCATCGAGCTCGCCGGACAGATCGATCGTCGGCCGCTTGCCGACGGCGTCGTAATTTTCTTCCAGCCAGTCACTGGCCGCGGTGCGGCCGAGGTCGCGCAGATAGGCAAGGAACGCCCATTCAGCATTGACCTTGGACGATGCCGACAAATCCTTGAACGCTTCGTCGGCATCGATGCGGTGCATGCGTATGTCGCGATATTCGCCGTGCGGCAGTCGGCCGGCGGCGATCAATTCCTTGACGAAGGCGATCGAGCGGAATTCGCGCAACAGCCCGGCATTGAAGGTGATCTCGTCGATGCGGTTTTGAATCTCATTGGCGCTCTTCGGCGTCCCCTCGCGGACCACCGGATTGATCTGAACCAAAAGCACGTCCTCGGTGGCCGCCGTCTTGAAGAACGGGAACAGTGCCGGGTTGCCGCCATAACCGCCATCCCAATAGGGCACGCCCTTGATCTCGACGGCACGGAACAATTGCGGCAAGCAGGCCGACGCCATCACCGTGTCGAGGTCGATCTCGCCGTCAGAGAAGACCCGCAACTGGCCGGTCTCGACATTGGTAGCGGAAATGAACAGTTCAATCGACTTGCAGGCGCGCACATTGTCGAAATCGATCTCACGTTCGACCACGTCGCGCAGCGGATTGATGGCGAGCGGATTGGCGACATAGGGCGAAAATACCCGAGACATCGTATCGAACAGGAAATAGCCGGGCGTGTTCTCGATCGACCAATTGCCCCAGGCGACGTCCCAAGGCATGCGCTGCACCGGGCTGAAGCGGCCCTTTGCCGCCACCGCACGCCAGAAATCGTCGAGCTTCCGCCGCGCACCCTCGACGCCGCCGCGGACAAAGCCGTCGGCCAGCGCCACAGCATTCATGGCACCGGCGCTGGTGCCCGAAACCGCCGTTATGTCGAGGCGCCCGTCCTCCAGCAGCCGATCGAGCACGCCCCAGGAAAACGCCCCGTGCGAGCCGCCGCCTTGCAGCGCGATGTTGATCTTCTTTGGCTCTTCCACCTTGCCGTTCTTCGGCATGGCGTGGCCCTTGACCGCTGGATGGCTCACTGAGCGGTCCAGCCGCCATCGACAGAGATGTGCGTGCCGTTGATCTGCGCCGCCGCATCCGAGCATAGGAACACTGCCACCGCCGCAACCTGCTCGACGGTAACGAACTCCTTGGTCGGCTGCTTTTCGAGCATGACCTCGCGGACCACCGTCTCGCGGTCCATCTTGTTGGCCTTCATCTGGTCGGGGATCTGCGCCTCGACCAGCGGCGTCAGCACATAGCCCGGACAAATGGCATTGCAGGTGATCTTGTCGCGCGCCAGCTCCAGGGCGACAGTCTTGGTCAAGCCCATAATGCCATGCTTGGCCGAGACATAGGCCGACTTGAACGGCGACGCGACTAAGCCGTGGGCCGAGGCGACGTTGACGATCCGGCCGCCACCGGCCTGTTTCATCAACGGAATGGCGGCGGCGATGGTGTGGAAGGCCGATGACAGGTTGATGGCGATGATCGCATCCCACTTCTCGATCGGGAAGCTTTCCACCGGCGCGACATGCTGGATGCCGGCATTGTTGATCAGGATGTCGACCGAGCCGAATGCCTCGGCTGCCTTCGCCACCAAAGCCCGGCACTCGGCCGCCTTTGACATGTCGGCTTTGACATAGGCGGTCCTCACCTTGTGGTGCTTCGCGATCGCGTCTGCGATGGCGTGGTCGTCTGCGGTATCGGAAAAGGAATTGACGACGAGGTTGCAGCCTTCGGCCGCGAGCGCGTGGGCAATGGCCAGGCCGATGCCCGAGGTAGAACCCGTGACGATGGCGGTTTTTCTGGTAGTCAAGGCTGGCTATTCCTTTGAAGTGGGTTCCCGCGGAACCATGTTGCACTGCAGCATATAGGTTCTCTGCCATCCAAGAACAGCGGATGTGTGGAGCAATGACATGAAATTTTTGTCATGAGGACCTCTCTTATCTCGACGAGAGAGGTGTCCGGCACCGGCTATTGCGACCGGTTTCCGCAAGTATGCGAGGGAAAAATCCTCAGGCGACGAGGTCTGGGACCGGCCCGATATAGCGCGACTGCGGCCGGATCAGCCGTCCGCTCGTCTGCTGCTCGCGCGCATGGGCAATCCAGCCGGCGACGCGCCCGGCAGCAAAGACATTGGTGAACGCCTCTTTCGGAAAGCCCGCCGCTTCCAGCAGAAGTGCTGTGAAGAACTCGACATTGGTCTGGAGCGAGCGCGACGGCTTGGCGATGCGAAGCACTTCGAGCGCCGCTTGCTCGACGCTTTCGGCAAACCCCAGCCGGTGGGCGGCTACGCCCTTGGCGCCGAGTTGCCGCACCACCGCTTTCAGCACGTCGGCACGCGGATCGCGCACGCGGTAGATGCGATGCCCGAAGCCCATGATGCGGCGGCCGCGCCCGATCTCGTCACGCAGCCAGCCGGCGGCGTCGCCATGCGCCTCGATCGCATCCAGCATCTCGATCACCGGACCTGGGGCGCCGCCATGCAGCGGCCCCTTGAGCGCTCCGAGCCCGGCCAGCACCGCCGAAGTAAGCCCGGCCTGCGTCGAAGCGACCACGCGCGTGGCGAAGGTCGATGCGTTGAGGCCATGGTCGCAAACCGTCACGAGATAGGCATCGAGTGCCTTCGCCAACTTCGGCGAGGCCGCAATGCCGGTCAGCATCCGCAGCATGTCGGCGGCATGATCGGCCTTGCTATCGGGCGCAATCGGGCTTTCGCCGCGCTGCAAGCGCAGCAAGGCCGGCGTCAGCACGGCAGGTGCTGCAACCAGCCGCAGCGCGTCCGGCAATTTGCCGCCGTCCGGCAGCAGCGCAATGCCGGCGCGCATCGCGCTGTAGATATCGAGGGATGCGAGAAACGGCAGCAAGGGTTCGATCTGCCCGAACACTTCGCTGCGCGCCCGACCGATCGCGTTCGCCAGCTCCTTGTCGTCGGGAAAATCGTCGAAAAAGCCGTCGAACAGCAGATGGACCACCTCGGCGTATTTCCAGCGGCCTGCCAGTTCGGGCAACGAATGGCCCCGGATGGTCAGGCGGCCGCCAAGACCATCAACATCGGAGAGCACCGTTTCCGCCGCCACCACATCATCGAGCCCATTCGCCATTGGTTTTCTCCTTGACCCTTTCCGCGCGGTAGATAAGGGTTGGCGACTGGATCATCAATCTTGATCAACAGAATCAACATGACAGGACTGACATGACGGAGTGGCTGACGCGGGACGAGGCCCTGGAGCGTCTCAAGGTGCGCGCCCAGACGCCGCGGGCGCATCGGCATGCGCCCGGACCGGGCGGATCCACGCCGTAGCCAGTATCGCGCCGACGACATCGCGGCGCTGGCGAGCCGCCGGGCGCGCGGCCGAAATCCCCAGGCCATCGCCGAAAGTGCAATTGCCTGGGGTGAGCCGGCGATCGCCACCACGATCTCGACCGTTTTGCACGGCCGCCTCGTCTATCGCGGCCAGGATGCGGTTGCTCTCTGCGAGGCTGCCACGCTGGAGCAGACGGCAAACCTGCTTTGGGCATCTGACGCACCAGTGTCGTTTGTCTCGGCGAGCCGCCACGGCAACGGCGCAACTGGCCGGCCGGCCGCCTTCGCGGAATTGGCCGCGTTGGCGGCCAAGGACCGGCCTTCGCTCGGCCGCCGATCAGCTTCGCTCAACCACGATGCGGCCGGCGCCATCGCCGCCCTGGCCCAGGCGCTCGGCGCGATTCCCGGATCCGGTGCCGTGCACGAAAGGCTGGCGCGGGGATGGTCGCTCGATGCGGCCGACGCAGACTTGATCCGCCGCTCGCTCGTACTGTTGGCCGATCACGAATTGAACGCATCAACCTTCGCCGCACGGGTCGCCGCGTCCACCGGCGCACCTGTTTCGGCCTGCCTGCTTGCCGGCCTCGCAACGCTCTCCGGTCCGCGCCATGGCGCCGCCGCGGAGGCCGTCATGCTACTGGGCGAGGATGCGCAGAGATTGGGGCCGGATGCGGCCGTCGGACGCTGGCTCGGTCACGACATGCCACTGCCCGGATTTGGCCATCCGCTTTATCCCGAAGGCGATCCGCGCGCCGAACCTTTGCTGGCCGCTATCGATGTCGATGACGGGCTGCTGCGGCTTTGGGATGCGGCCTTTGCGGCAACGGGCATGCGCCCGAACGTCGATTTCGCCTTGGCTGCCCTGACGCGCAGCCTCCGCTTGCCGTCCGATGCGCCGTTCCGTCTGTTTGCGCTCGGCCGCAGCGTCGGCTGGGCCGCGCACGCGGTGGAACAGGTGACAAGCAACGGCCTGATCCGGCCACGCGCCCGCTACCAGGGACCGCTGCCGGAGTTCCATTAGCTGGTGGCGCAATCCCGGTCCCTTTTTTGGGTGCTGGCGGATTTAAGCTTTAGATGGAATGGTCATACGGTTCATGAAAAGTCGGAGAGCCCGCTGCGCGGCCAGGGCTGGCGGCTCGGACGGATGCCATTCCCGGAAATGACCATCGAGCGCCATGCGTGCCAACCCATACACGAGTGCACGCGCGGCAAGCACAAGATGATCAAAGTCGGTGTCGGGAGCAAGCCGACCGTGTTGTTGCGCTTGCGTCAGCAAGTCGATCATCCTCCGCCGAATAGCCTCATTCTGATGACGAAGGCTGTCCGACGCTTCAAAATCAATTAGGGTTCTGGAACTGATGATCTGGAAATGCGTGGGGTTGGTAATTGCCCATTCCAGATAGCCTTGTCCGATTGCTTCGAAAGCCTCAATGGGATCTGCGCTGCCGATTTTCGACTGCGCCTTGGCAACAGCCTCTGTCAGCCGATCCATGGCCTGTTCGGCGACCGCGGTTAGCAACGCTGTTTTCGATCGAAAATGCCGGAATGGTGCGCCGGGTGAAACGCCGGCACGTTTTGCGGCTTCGCGTACGGAGACATGCTCGGCTCCCCGTTCCTCGATGATCTCCACGGTTGCCGTGATCAAGGCCTCGACAAGATTGCCGTGATGGTATCGCTTGGCATGTCCGGCTTCGTCGGAATCAGTAGTCTTGGTCATCTCAGCCAAATAGCACGAGAGCGGAATGTAATCGCTGATTATTTCCCTTGTGTTCGAGCACTGCATATGTAATCAGTGTTTACATCGCAACGGAGGTTATCATGTTTCGCATCATCGCAACGACTGCCCTCGCTTTTTCCTTATTGTCGCTCGTGTCTGCCGAGGCCGAGGATCGGCCCACCCTGGAAATCGCCTGGCCGACCGCAGGTTCAGTTGTCGAACTGGGCAATGCTCCTGAGAAGGCGATAGGCGTCGTCGTCAGGAGCAACTTCAGGCTGCTCGCTGCGGGTGAGTGCGGGGAAATCAGCCAATGCGGCCACGTGCATATGAAGATCGATCCCGACGGAGACACCTGCAACATCCCCGGCAAGCCGTACAACAGCATGAACAGCGACTTTGGCGGTGACCTTATCAAGGCCCGTTTCGGCCATTGCCCGAATGCCGCCGGCAGACACGTAATCGGCGTGCTTCTTGCCGATGATCATCACCGGCCCATTCTAGTAGACGGCAAACCTGTTACCGCTCTGGTGACGGTGACCACGAAATAGAGCATGCCACGATGCATAGCATGGATGACATCTCCGCCTTTCGAGACGAAGATGTTTATCACACGGTCTGCTGAAGGAAGTTTCGGCCGGCACTTCGCCAGCCGGCAGTCAGGACATCGTGTCGAGCTTGCGCTGCATCGCGGCGATCTGCTCCTTCAGTTCCTGAAGGTCGTCGGGTTTTTCCGGTGTTTCCTTCCTGGCCGGTTCGGCCGGGGCTGCTGCCGGCGCAGAGCCCGCAGGCGGGAACGGTGTGAACAGCCGCATGGCGTTCTGGAACATTTCCATGTTGCGCCGCGTCTGCTCCTCCAGCACCTTGATCGGCGTGGCGATCTTCATCATGTCCATCGGCGACTTGCCGAGCGCATCTTTCATCTGCTCGCGAAAGCGTTCCTGCTCCTTAGAGAACGCCAGCATTGACTGCTCGAGAAAGCTCGGCACGATCATCTGCATCTGGTCGCCGTAATAGGCGATGAGCTGACGCAGGAACGGGATCGGCAGCATGTTCTGCCCGTCCTTGTTCTCCAGCTCGAAGATGATCTGGGTCAGCACCGGATGCGTGATGTCGTCACCGGTCTTGGCGTCCTGGACAGTAAAGTCCTCGCCTTTTTTGACCATTTCAGCGAGATCCTCAAGCGTCACATAGGTGCTGGTGCCCGTATTGTAGAGACGGCGATTGGCATATTTCTTGATAACAATAGGTTCGTCTTTTGCGGCCATCTGCATCCTCCCCGGACACCGGGCAGCTTAAGTAAGCCGCCGGTAACGATTGCGCCTTTTTAAAGGATATGCGCAAAAGCGTCATGAATCCAAGCAGTTTGTGCAGTGCGGGAACATTTTATGCTGCGCAGCACGGACGGGCCGCCGTTGCAGCGACGTGCTGCATGCTTGCGGCAGTCGGACGCCATGCCCATTTCGGGTTTGACTCGGGTTGTGGAAAGGGCAAGAAAAGTCCCCGACGGCACCCGAAATCGTTCCCCGAAAGCCTGGAGAAGAACATGTCCGCTTCCAACGCCATCGTTGTCGCCAGTGCAGCGCGCACGCCTGTCGGCTCCTTCAACGGCGCCTTCGCCAACACGCCAGCCCATGAATTGGGTGCGGTCGCCGTCAGGGAAGCGCTTGTCCGTGCCGGCGTCGAGGGCAAGGAGGTGGACGAGGTCATTCTCGGCCAGATCCTGACCGCGGCCCAAGGGCAGAACCCGGCGCGGCAGGCGGCTATGGCCGCCGGCGTGCCGCAGGAGGCTACCTCCTGGGGCCTGAACCAGCTCTGCGGCTCGGGCTTGCGCGCCATCGCGCTCGGCATGCAGCAGATCGCCCAGGGCGACGCGAGGATCATCGTTGCCGGCGGCCAGGAATCGATGTCGATGGCTCCGCATGCGCAACATCTGCGCGGTGGCGTCAAGATGGGCGACTTCAAGCTGATCGACACCATGATCAAGGACGGCCTGACCGATGCGTTCTACGGCTATCATATGGGCAACACCGCGGAGAACGTCGCTCGCCAGTTCCAGATCACCCGCGACGACCAGGACCAGTTCGCACTGGCTTCCCAGAACAAGGCCGAGGCCGCGCAGAAAGCCGGAAAATTCAAGGACGAGATAGTTGCCTTCACAGTCAAGGGCAGGAAGGGCGACACCGTAGTCGACCAGGATGAATACATCCGCCACGGCGCGACAATCGATGCCATGACCAAGCTCAAGCCGGCCTTCGACAAGGAAGGCACGGTGACGGCAGCTAATGCCTCCGGCATCAACGACGGCGCCGCAGCTGTGGTGCTGATGACCGAAGCGGAAGCCGCAAGGCGCGGCATCACACCTCTGGTGCGTATCGTTTCCTGGGCGACCGCCGGCGTCGACCCGCAGATCATGGGGACGGGACCGATCCCCTCTTCGCGCAAGGCGCTGGCCAAGGCCGGCTGGTCGGTCGGCGACCTCGATCTGGTCGAAGCCAACGAGGCCTTCGCCGCGCAGGCCTGCGCCGTCAACAAGGACATGGGCTGGGACCCGGCGATCGTCAACGTCAATGGCGGCGCCATCGCCATCGGCCATCCGGTCGGTGCCTCGGGCGCCCGCATCTTCAACACGCTGGTCTACGAGATGCGCCGCAGAAGTGCCAAGAAAGGTCTTGCCACGCTGTGCATCGGCGGCGGTATGGGCGTTGCCATGTGCGTGGAAGCATTGTGATGAGATAGGCGATACGAGTAGGATGCTGGTGCAAAGCGAGTAGGGAATAGAGGGCAAACCCCACCGCTTCAACGCGCAGCCATCTGCATTTCCCGGGAGGACACATGACAAAGGTTGCAATCGTCACAGGCGGGTCGCGCGGCATCGGCGCGGCGATATCGGTCGCCTTGAAGAGCGCCGGCTATTCGGTGGCCGCAAACTACGCGGGCAACGAGGATGCGGCGGCAAAGTTCAAGGCAGCGACCGGCATCCCGGTCTATAAATGGTCGGTCGCCGACTATGAAGCCTGCACTGCCGGCATCAAACAGATAGAGGCCGATCTCGGTCCCGTCTCGGTGCTGGTCAACAATGCCGGCATCACCCGCGACGCGATGTTCCACAAGATGACGCGCGAGCAATGGAAAGAGGTCCTCGACACCAATCTTTCCGGCGTCTTCAACATGACGCATCCGTTGTGGGGTGGAATGCGCGACCGCAAGTTCGGCCGCATCATCACCATCTCCTCGATCAACGGCCAGAAAGGCCAGGTCGGCCAGGTCAATTATTCGGCTTCGAAGGCCGGCGACATCGGCTTCACCAAGGCACTGGCCCAAGAAGGCGCGCGCGCCGGCATCACCGTCAACGTCATCTGCCCCGGCTATATCGCCACCGAGATGGTCAAGGCGATGGACGAGAAGGTGCTCAACGAGCGTGTCATCCCGCACATCCCGGTCGGCCGTCTCGGCGAGCCGGAGGAGATCGCGCGCTGCGTCGTCTTCCTCGCTTCCGACGATGCCGGTTTCATCACCGGCTCGACCATTTCAGCCAATGGCGGCCAGTACATCAGCTGAGGCTTGGGATGTCGCGGATGCCCCCGTACCGGCCCGACGGCAGGTACGGGCAGATAGCCGGGCTGTCACGCGGCAAGCTTCAGCGCTGGGCTGGCTTCAGGCTGGGTTCGGGTAATTGAACCTGCCTTGCACGCGGGTGCCGGCAGACGGGCAAGCGGTGCCCGGCTGAGGCCCGACAGCTTCAAGGCGATGCGGCGCTTCAGGAATGGTGTGAGGTTCAGCACCGATAGTACGAGGTTGCGAACGAACCGCTTCACTGGACTGCGGGCAAGCGCCATGCCGGTCATCATGCCAGCCAGGTCAAGCACCTCTTGGGCTGCCGGGCGTCGCAGCGTTTCATAGAGTTCGAGCTCCGCTTCGGGGCGCACGCCGTTCACCACGTCGCCAAGCAATTGGCCAAGCACGACCGCGTCGACGATGCCGGTATTCATGCCTTGCCCTCCCGCCGGACTGTGCACGTGCGCGGCATCGCCCATCAGGAACAACCGGCCCTTGCGGTATGACCGGACCAGGCGGTGATGCACGCGAAACCGCGAGCTCCATTTCAGCTCAAGCACCCGGCCTCGTCTGCCGGTCGGTCCGCGGCTGTCGAGCAGCACCTGTATGTCTGCGACTGCGGGTTTTTCCGGTGCATCGTCCATTGTCGCGACGACGCGGTACGATCCGTCTGGGAGCGGCGCCACCACCACCAGTCCGGCTGGCGCAAAGAACAGCGATACTTCGGTTGGCCCAACCGGCCAGTCGAGACGAACGTCGGCGAGAACGAACGACGCCTCATAGGCCGCGCCGTCGAACTCGATGCCGGCCGAGTTGCGCACCAGGCTGTGCATGCCGTCGCCGCCAACGACGTAACGTGTCGATATGATCTTCTCGCGGCCGTTCTCGACCACCGTCACGCGCGCACCGTCAGTGTCCTGAACCACCGCTTTGGCCTCGACCATGCGGTGGATCACGCCGCCCAGGGCGGCAATCCGCTCGGCGAACACCTGCTCGGTGAGATTCTGAGGCAGCATCATCAGATAGGGATGTCTCGACGGAAGCTTTCCGAAATCGAGCTTGAGCAGTGCCCGGCTGCGATCTCGGATGGCGAAATTCTGCAGCTTCAGGGCAAGTTCGCTCAGCCGCTGCGTGACGCCCAGAGGCTCCAGCGCTTCCAGCGTCTGAGCGTGGATGACGCCGGCCCGCGAGGTCTGAAGGCCCTCCCCAAGCCTGTCGATCAGAATATGGTCGACCCCGGCCTGGTGCAGCACGATGGACAGCGCCAAGCCGGTCGGGCCGGCGCCGATAATCAGGACTTCCGTTGCATCAGGCAACATTTTCGCTCTCCATTTATCAACACATGTTGACTTTCTAGCCGAAGCCATTGCATTTGTCAACAGCCGTTGGCATATGGATTTCATGAGCGAGAATCAGCAGAAGAAAACCAGCAAGTCGGACCGCACCCGCGCCCAGATCCTCGAAGCCGCGAGGCTGCTGTTCGCCAAGCACGGCTATGACGGCGCCTCCATCCGCGACGTCGCCGCCCATGCCTCGATCGATCCGGCCATGGTGATCCGCTATTTCCGCAGCAAGGACGAGCTATTCGCCAGAGCGGCGGTCGTCGACCTGAAATTGCCGGCACTGCGGGTGATCGATCGAACCGCCATCGGCAAGACACTGATCAGGCGATTTCTCGAAATCTGGGAAGATCCGGCCAACGGTACCGGCATGGCAATTCTGCTGCGGTCGGCGACGTCGAACGAATTCGCCGCCGAAAAGTTGCGCGATGTATTTGCCAACCAGGTGAGGCCACTGGTTGCGGCGGTCGCTGATCCCGCCGATGCGGGCCGGCGGGCCGGACTCATTTCCAGCCAGCTGCTGGGTTTGGCGATGTGCCGTTACCTGCTGGGCCTACCACCGGTCGTCGCCCTGTCTCACGACGAAATCATCCAGACCGTCGGCCCTACATTGCAGCGCTATGCCGTCGGAGAGGACGTGCCTTGAACAAGCCGTTCAGCGTGAGGCCGAGTCTGAGCCTCATGCGGCAAGTGCGCCGACCGATTGGCCATGACGCCGGCGTGTGCCGAACCAGCACGCAAAGGTTAATGGCCGCTGCGCAGCCTGTGCACAATCCGTCCCGCAGCCTGTGGATTCTCGGTGGAGAAGCTGTTCACAACACAACATGTTGCGGTGAACAAACCAAGAAACTTCGGCTATCTCTGATTCGTCGCCGATTCGTTCCGGCTTTGAGCGGAACGTTAACGACGAGAGCTGAAAACGCCCTCGAAATGATTAAAGCGCGTTAGGAAACATCAATAATTTCATAATGTTGTGCGAAGCAGATTGGCCACCCACGACCATTCACCGGCAAAGGTTAACCATGGTGCTCGCCTGGATGCCGCTTGCATGAATCGGGCCAGTTCCCGTGATTCAGCATGTGGTGAGGTACGCCGGCAGAAAACCCAGATGTAGCCGTGAACAAAACCTGAATCGGCGAGAGTCAGTGATTCGTCGCTGATTCGTTCCAGACTCGTTCCAACTGTTAATCGGGAACAGATTTTCTGGCTTTGAAGCGACCAATCGGCCTGCCCTCGGCACATTCCGCTTTCGCTTCGCGCCCGAAATCCCTATGTGTCGCCTGTCATACGCGGCCAATATGGGCGCGCTCCCGACAATGCGAGGCGGAGAGCCTTATTTCCAGGCCGATGAACATCCATCCGAAACACACTGAACCGCTGATCCTGACCGGCCGGGACGTGACGGCCGTGCTCGGCCCGACCAACACCGGCAAGACCCATCTCGCCATCGAACGCATGGTGGCGCATGAAAGCGGCGTCATCGGCCTGCCGCTCAGGCTGCTTGCCCGCGAGGTCTATGCGCGCGTCTGCGAGAAGGTCGGCGCCCATAAGGTTGCGCTCATCACCGGCGAGGAAAAGATCCAGCCGGCTGGCGCGAAATACTCGGTCTGCACGGTGGAAGCGATGCCGCGCGAGACCGACGCCGCCTTCGTTGCCATCGACGAGGTCCAGCTCGCCGGCGATCTCGAACGCGGCCACATCTTTACCGATCGCATCCTGCATCTGCGCGGCCGCCAGGAGACGCTGCTGCTTGGCGCGGCCACCATGCACGGCATCCTGCAGCGCCTGCTGCGGGGCGTGTCGGTGGTGACCCGGCCACGGCTGTCGCATCTTGCTTATGCCGGCTCGAAGAAGCTGACCCGCCTGCCGCGGCGCACCGCGATCGTCGCCTTCTCGGCCGACGAGGTCTATGCCATTGCCGAGCTGATCCGCCGCCAGCAAGGCGGTGCCGCCGTCGTGCTCGGCGCACTCAGCCCGCGCACCCGCAACGCCCAGGTGGCGCTGTTCCAGTCGGGTGACGTCGACTACCTCGTCGCAACCGACGCCATCGGCATGGGCCTCAACCTCGACCTCGACCACGTCGCCTTCGCCCAGAACCGTAAATTCGACGGCTACCAGTACCGCAACCTGACAGCGGCCGAGCTCGGCCAGATTGCCGGCCGCGCCGGCCGGCATCTGCGCGACGGCACCTTCGGCGTCACCGGCCAGGTCGATCCGCTGGATGAGGAACTGGTCAAGAAGATCGTGGCGCATGATTTCGACCCGGTGAAAGTGCTGCAGTGGCGCACCGCGCATTTCGATTTAGCCAACCTCGATGCGCTGAAGCGCTCGATCGAGACCAACGCCCCGGTCGAGGGCCTGACGCGCGCGCTGCCGGCCGTGGACGCGCAGGCGCTCGAGCATCTGTCGCGCGACGAGGACGTCCGGGCACTCACCACCGATGCGAGACGCGTGGCGCTGCTGTGGGAAGCCTGCGCGCTTCCCGACTACAGGAAGATCGCGCCGGCCCAGCACGCCGACTTGATCGCCTCCATTTACATGGACCTTGCCAGGCATGGCCATGTCGACGAGAACTACATGGCCGAGCAGGTGCGCCGTGCCGACACCACCGAAGGCGACATCGACACGCTGTCGCACAGGATTGCCCAGATCCGCACATGGACCTTCGTTTCCAACCGACCCGGCTGGCTGGCCGATCGGGCACACTGGCAGGAAAAGACGCGCGAAATCGAAGACAGATTGTCGGATGCGCTGCATGAGCGGTTGACGAAACGTTTTGTAGACCGCAGGACTTCCGTCCTCATGCGGCGCCTTAGAGAAAACACGATGCCTGAAGCCGAAATCAGCCCAACCGGAACCGTCCTCGTCGAAGGCCATCATGTCGGCGAGCTGCAGGGTTTCCGCTTTACCGCCGACCAGAGCGCCGGCGGCGAGGACGCCAAGGCGGTGCGGGCGGCGGCGCAGAAGGCGCTTGCCGCCGAGTTCGAGGCGCGGGCCGAGCGCTTCGGCGCCTCTGCCAATGGCGACATCGCCCTGGGTTCGGATGGCACGCTGCGCTGGATCGGCGCGCCGATCGGCACGCTGGTCGCCGGCGAAGACGCTTTGAAGCCGCGTCTTGTCCTGCTGGCCGACGAGCAGCTCACCGGTCCGGCCCGCGACAAGGTTGCGGCGCGCGCCGAGCGCTTCGTCAATTTCCAGATCGAATCCCTGCTGAAGCCGCTGGTCGACCTCAAGAATGCCGAGCAGATCACCGGCATCGGCCGCGGCATCGCTTTCCAGCTTGTCGAGCATTTCGGCCTCATCAACCGTCGCGACATCGCCGACGAGATGAAGTCGCTCGACCAGGAAGGCCGCGCGGCGCTTCGCCGCCTCGGCGTGCGCTTCGGCGCCTACCATGTCTTTGTGCCGGCGCTGATCAAGCCGGCGCCGGCCGGGTTGATCACGCTCCTGTGGGCGCTGAGAAACGACGGCAAGGACAAGCCCGGCTTCGGCGATGTCGTTCACGCACTGGCCTCCGGCCGCACCTCGGTGGTCATCGATCCGACCTTCGACAAGACCTTCTACAAGCTTGCCGGCTACCGCAATCTTGGCCGGCGTGCTGTACGCGTCGATATTCTCGAGCGGCTGGCCGACCTGATCCGGCCGGCGACCAACTGGAAGCCGGGCCTCGGGCCTCGCCCCGATGGCGCCTATGACGGCCAGTCCTTCATGGTGACGCCGCCGATGATGTCGATCCTCGGCGCGACCGCCGACGACATGGAAGAAATCCTGAAGGGGCTCGGCTATCGCGCTGATGCCAAACCGGCGGCCGAGGTCAAGGCGCGGCTCGAAGCACAGGACAATGCCGCGCGCGAAGCGGCCGCTGCAAAGCAGGCGGCTGAAGACGCAACGCGAGTCGAGCAGGCGAGGATGGCGGAAGCATCTGCCGCGGCAGAGCCGCCGGCGGAGGCTTCGGAACCCGTGTCGGATGCGGCTCCCGTTGCGGAGGCGGCGGCCGAAGCTGTAACCGAAGCGACGGCAGAGCCTGTCGCGGAAGCTCCAGCCCCTGAAGCTGCGGCAGAAGTCACGCAAGAGATCCTGCCCACCGCCGAAGCGGTTGCAGAACCAGCGGCCGAGCCAAGGGCGGCGGAACTTGGGGCGGAAACTGAGGCTATGGCACCGGCAGAGCCGCCGATCTTCGAAACGACGGAAACATCGCCGGCCGAACCTGCAGCGACGGCGGAAGCAGTCGCCGACGACGCTGCCCCGGAGGCGGAGGAGCCAAAACCTATCCTGTTGTGGCGGCAGGGTCGTTTCGACCAGCGCCCGCGTCATCGCCAGCATGACCACCGCCCCCGGGACAATCAACGGGGCGCTCGCGCGCGCAATGGTCAAGCTGCGCCGGACAGTCGCAGCGATGCGCCGGTAGATGCGGGCGGGCAACCGACACCAGGCGACCGGGCCGCCCGTCAGGGGCGCCACGACCCGCGTGACGGCGCCGGCAAACCGCGCTTCGATCGCAGCAAGTTCAAGCCTAAACCGCAAGGCGAGGCTGGAGAGCAGCGCGCCGGCAAGCCACAAGGCGACCGCCCCGACCGGCGCGAAAACCGGCCCGACTGGAAGGCTGGCCGGCAGGACGGTAAAGGCAGCGCCCAAGGCGCAAAGCCCGCCTTCCAGTCGAAACCGCGTGAGGAACGCCCGGTCCGCTTCGACCCGGACTCGCCCTTCGCCAAGCTCGCCGCGTTGCGCGACCAGCTGAAGAAGTAAGCTGCTCGTCCAATGGTCACTGATGCCCGCCAGCGCATCGACAAGTGGCTGTTCTTCTCGCGCGCGGTAAAATCGCGCACGCTGGCAGCCAGGCTGGTCGTCGCCGGACGCGTCCGCATCAATCGCGACAAAGCAGCGCAGGCCTCCGATGCGGTCCGGCCGGGCGACGTTTTGACCATCACGCTGGAGCGGCGGATCTTCGTCTGGAAAGTCCTTGGCACCGGCGTACGGCGTGGCCCGGCCGAAGAGGCCCGCCTGCTCTACGAGGACATGTCGCCGCCCGCCACGCCCAAGGGCGAGGCGCTTCCGGATGCGGTGCCGCCGTTGCGCGAGGCCGGCAGCGGTCGCCCGACGAAGAAGGAACGCCGCCAGACCGACCACCTGCTCGGCGACGATTGAGCAAGGTCGAACGCCCGCTTTGCCGGCCTTCCGGAATTCCATTCCGGAAACCGCGGCACCGCTGGCAGGGGCCGCCCTTGCCACCAGCGGACAAAGGCGTTACCTCACCAAAAAAGCCCAACAAAATGGGACGTCCCGGAGCCGACCAATGACCTATGTCGTGACCGACAATTGCATAAAATGCAAATACATGGACTGCATCGAGGTCTGTCCGGTCGACTGCTTCTACGAAGGTGAGAACATGCTCGTCATCCACCCGGACGAGTGCATCGATTGCGGCGTCTGCGAACCGGAATGCCCGGCCGACGCGATCAAGCCCGATACCGAACCGGGCCTCGACAAATGGCTGCAGATCAACACCGAATATGCCGAGAAATGGCCCAACATCACCGCCAAGAAGGAGCCGCCGGCCGACGCTAAAACTTTCGATGGCGAAACTGGCAAGTTCGAGAAATATTTCTCCCCCGAGCCCGGCGAAGGCGACTGACGAGCCCGCCGGCTGCGGCCGCCTGACGCCGCTTAACAGACGTGATACATTAACTGCCTTGACAGGCGGCAACGGCGCGTGGCCTTCGCGCGTGCAGCAAAACCTTGATTCTTCCGACTTTTTGTGTTAAATCAGCCAAACATGCCGGTGACACAACGTCGATTTATGGCGCAAACGCCCCAAATCACTGAAAGGTGAATTTCTCAATCCGGACCAGAGCGATCTGGGGCAGGCGGTCGCAATGTTGCGATTTGCCGGTCCTGGCCTTTCCGGTGAGTTCATCGTTGTGTGGCTAAGGACCGGTCACCCCGGTCGCACGAGTTCGGGCCGGCACGATGCCGGTACCACAACAAGGAGTTCAGGGCGTAATGGCAACGATCACCCCGCAGAAGAAGTCCACCGCAGCGCGCCACGGTTTCAAGACCGGCGAGTACATCGTCTATCCAGCGCATGGTGTCGGCCAGATCGTCTCGATCGATGAGCAGGAAGTCGCGGGCCACAAGCTGGAGCTGTTCGTCATCGACTTCCAGAAGGACAAGATGCGCCTCAAGGTGCCGGTCGCCAAGGCGACCTCGATCGGCATGCGCAAGCTGTCGGAAGAGGATTATGTCGAGCGCGCGCTGAAGGTCGTGCAGGGCCGCGCCCGCGTCAAGCGCACCATGTGGTCGCGCCGCGCCCAGGAATATGATGCCAAGATCAACTCCGGCGATCTGATCTCGATCTCGGAAGTGGTGCGTGACCTCTATCGCGCCGACAACCAGCCGGAGCAGTCCTATTCCGAGCGCCAGCTCTACGAGGCGGCCCTCGACCGCATGGCCCGCGAGATCGCGGCCGTCAACCGCATGTCGGAGACCGAAGCGGTTCGCCTCATCGAGGTGAACCTCAACAAGGGCCCCAAGCGCGGCGCCAAGGCAGACAACGAGGAAGCCGAGCAGGAAGAGGCTGCCTGAGCTTTTCGCCTTCGAATCAGAAAAACCCGGCCTCGCGCCGGGTTTTTTGTTTTGGCTGACCGGTAATGGCCATTCTAGCTCTTGCCGCCGCCTTCCCGTTCCGCCTCCTGCTTCAGCGTGGCGATGAACCGCTTGGTCCGCTGGCGCTCGGGGTTGCTGAACAGCACCGCGGCCGGCCCTTGTTCGACGATGTTGCCGGCATCGAGGAACACCACTTCCCGCGCGATCTTCGAGGCGAGCCGCAGATCATGCGTCGCCATCACCATGGTCGTGCCCTCGCTGGCGAGCTTGCCGAGCACGTCGACCACCTCCTGCGCCAGTTCCGGATCAAGTGCAGAGGTCGGCTCGTCGCAGAGCAGGACTTTCGGCGAAGGCGCCAGCGCCCGGGCAATCGCTACGCGCTGCTGCTGGCCGCCTGACAGCGTCGCCGGCCAGGCGTCGGCCTTATGCGCCATGCCGACCTTTTCGAGCAGGGCGAGCGCCCGTCCGCGCGCTCTTTCCTTGGGCCATTTCAGCACCGTCACCAGCCCCTCCATGATGTTCTCGATCGCAGTGCGATGCGGAAACAACTGGAAATTCTGGAACACCATGCCGGTCTGCAGCCGCAGTCGCTGGATATCCCTGGTCGAGACCCTGCCGCCGGGGTGGAATTCGAGTGCATCGTCGCCGATCCGCACCGTGCCTGAAGTCGGCAGCTCGAGCAGGTTGATGCAGCGCAAAAGCGTGCTCTTCCCTCCGCCCGACGGCCCGACAAGCGCCGTGACGCTGCCTTCCTCGATGGTGACGGTCACGCCCTTCAGCACCAAATTGTCGCCGAAACGCTTTTCGATGTTGGTGAGGCCGATCATGCGCGCGCCTCCAGGAAGCCGCCATAACGGTTGAGCCGCGTTTCCAGCCGCGCCTGCAAGGCCGACAGCACGGAGCTCATGACCAGATAGAGAGCCGCTGCCTCGACATAGAGGATCAGCGGCTCATAGGTGGTGGCGACGATGCGCTGCGCCGCCTGGAACATCTCCGGCACGGTGATGGCGGCGGCGAGCGAAGTGTCCTTGACCAGCGAGATGAAGGTGTTGGACAGCGGCGGCACGGCGACGCGCCCCGCCTGTGGAAGAATGGTGCGCCGCATTGCCTGGGCCCAGGTCATGCCGATCGAATAGGCCGCTTCCCACTGGCCCTTGGGCACCGAACCGATGACGGCGCGGATGATTTCCGACGAATATGCGCCGATGTTCAAGGTAAAGCCGATCAGTGCTGCCGGAAAGGCGTCGAGCAGGATGCCGACCGATGGCAGGCCGTAGAAGATCAGGAACAGTTGCACAAGAAGCGGCGTGCCGCGGAATATCCAGACGTAGAAGCGGACCACGGCGACCAGCGGTTTGGGACCGAACAGCCGGACAAGCGCCACAACCAGGCCTAGGACAAGACCGAATGCAAACGACAGCAGCGTCAACGGCACGGTGAAGATGAGTGCGGCCCACAGCAGCGTAGGCAGGGATTCCAGCATCAATTGCAGCCAGTGCGGCACGAAGGCTCCTCCTTGCCAGATTGCCGTCGCTCATATCACGCGAAAGCGGCGGGCCGTCAAAAGACAGCTCGCCGCGATATGAACGACGCGGGCCGGCGTTCGGCCCACACGAGAAAGCCGTTTTACTTCGAAACGTCCTGGCCGAAATAGGTCTCGGCGATTTTCTTGTAGGTGCCGTCGGCCTTGATGTCGGCCAGCGCCTTATTGATGGCGGCCACCAGTTCCGGATCGCCCTTGCGCACGATGACGCCGGAATAGTCGGCGTTTTCCTCCTGCGCGGCAATCTTCACATTGGCGTCGGGCTTGTGCTTCTTGAAGTCGAGGAAGGACAGGCTGTCATTGATGGTGGCGTCGGCGCGGCCGGTAAGAAGAAGCTGGATCGACTGGTCGAAGCCGTCGGTGCCGACGAGCTCGGCGCCGTTGGTTTCAGCCAGCTTGCCGAAGTTCGAAGTCAGCGACTGCGCCGCCTTCTTGCCCTTGAGATCGGCGAAGCTCTTGATATCGGTGTTGTCGCCACGCACGATCAGCACCGCCTTGGAGGCGATGTAGGGATCCGAAAAGTCATATTTGGCCTTGCGCGCCTCGGTGATGCCGACCTCGTTGATGACGGCATCGTAGCGGTTGGCGTCGAGACCGGCGATCAGCCCGTCCCATTTGCCTTCGAGGAACTGGGCTTTGACGCCGAGGCGCTCGGCGATGGCCCGTGCGATCTCGACGTCGAAGCCGACGAGCGCGCCGGAAGCATCATGATAGGTGAAGGGCGCATAGGTTCCTTCCGTGCCGACCTTGAAGACGCCGGACTGCTTGATCTGGTCGAGATTGGCGCCGGCATGACCGGCGGCGATGGCCAGAACCTGCAGCGTTCCGGCGATAATAAGCGATTTGAGCCATTTCATTTTTCTGTGATCCCGTCCTTGGCCGATGTCCGGCGTCATTGCGAGTGCCGGAAAATGACAGATGCGCGATGCCGGAATAAGAAACTAAATTTCAAAAATCTCGCGCCCTTGAAATCCAATTCTCAACCAGCAGTTCCCGGCGCCATCCGGCTGAGTCAAGGCCGGTGGCGAATCGCCTGGAACAGCGCAATCGACATGACAGTTCAGGGGAACATTCCCCCGCATGGCACGTTCTTCGCTGTTGTAGGGCGCGGCGCCGCCATTTCAACCATCGGCGCCAACTCACGATTCGATCGCACCGCAACGCCTGAAGCAGGAGCGCGGCATGATGGAAGACAGTGCAGGACGGACCATGGTTCGCGCGGCGATGAAAGCCCCTTATCTGGAACGTGACGAAGAGCATCTCCTGGCGCTGCGCTGGAAGGAAAACAATGACCAGCACGCGCTGCACCGCATCACCGTCGCACATATGCGGCTGGTCATTTCCATGGCGTCGCGGTTTCGCCACTACGGCCTTCCGCTGGGCGACCTGATCCAGGAAGGCCATGTCGGGCTGCTGGAGGCCGCGGCCCGTTTCGAGCCCGAGCGCGAGGTGCGGTTCTCGACCTATGCGACATGGTGGATCCGCGCATCGATGCAGGACTATATCCTGCGCAACTGGTCGATCGTGCGCGGCGGCACCAGCTCCGCGCAAAAGGCGCTGTTCTTCAACCTGCGCCGTCTGCGCGCCCGCCTGGCAAACGGCGCCGAGCAGACGTCGAATGCCACGCTCTACCGCGAAGTGTCGGCGGCTCTCGGGGTATCGGAGGCGGATGTGGCGATGATGGATTCCCGCCTTTCGGCGCCGGACAGCTCGCTCAACACGCCGCTTGCCGACGATGCGGGCGCAACCGAGCGGATGGAGTTCCTGGTTTCGGATGACCCGCTGCCCGATGAGGTCGTCGGCGACACGATCGACGTCGAACGCCGCTCGGTGTGGCTGAAGACGGCGCTCGGCGCTCTCAATGCGCGCGAGCTCAGGATTATCGAGGAACGCCGGCTGAGCGACGAGGGCGCGACGCTCGAAGCGCTTGGCGAGACGCTCGGCATCTCCAAGGAACGTGTCCGGCAGATCGAGGCGCGCGCCATGGAAAAGCTCAAGGCGGCGCTGGTAAAGCAGAATCCGGAATTTCTCGCAGCCTGAATCGCGTCGGCTGCTATTTGTCGGTGACGATCTTAACCTTGTCGCCGGCCGAAACCGCCGCACCCGGCGACAGCGCGTTGAGCACCCTGAACAAATCCAGCTTGCGGTCCACGCCGACCATCTGTGCGGCCAGGGAGCCCATTGTCTGGCCGGGCTGCACCGTGACGATGCGGATACGCAGTGGCTTCAGTGCTGCCTTCTCGGCAGCACTCAGGATGCGGAATGAGCCGCTGACCGAGCGCGCCACCGTGCTCAGCGAGGTGCTGGCCGACGGTGCAGCAGTCAGCAAGCGGTAGACCTGGCCGCCGGCGCGGATCACCGCAATATCGAATTGCCAGCCATCGGCGCCGGCATGCGCGGTCGCCGCTTCGTTGCCGTTGATCGTTTCCTGACGCACGCTGCTGTCGTCGAGGCCGGCAACCCAGCCGCTGCGGATGTAGTCGGTCAGCGAGCGGTCCTTGTCGATCGAAACGCCGTCGAAGCGGATTGCCATGTCGCCCGGGCCTGTGGCCGTCACCGCCGCCGCCGAATTGTCGATGATGAAGCCGTTGGGCACTGAGAACGACACGCCGAGGCCAGGATGCAGGAAGGTTTCGCCGCGCACATAGCCTTCCTCCGGCGTGTCGCCGTAGAGCAGCCCGTCTATGCCGGCAAGGAATGAATCGCGGTCGCGCGACCCGACACCGGGCGCGCCGAACTGGCGGGCGTGGCGCTGCGCGAGATCGATACGCTGCGGCGTGTTGGGGTGCGTCGCCAGGAAGTCGAGGCTGGCGTCGGTGGCGCCGCTGATCGAGCGGAAATCGGTATAGGCCGACATCGACTGCAGGAAGCGGCCGGCGGCGTAGGGGTCGAAACCGGCTTCGCCGATCGACTTGATGCCGATGGCATCGGCCTCCAGCTCCTGATTGCGCGAGAACTGGGCCAGCCTCAGCTTGCCGCGGATCAGCGCCGCCTTGGCCGTCGGGTTGTCGCCGAGCACGTCCAAAACGACCTTGGTCGCCAACCCCTCTTCGGCTTCCAGCTGCTGGCGCTGCAGACCATGATTGGCCGTAACGTGGCCCATCTCATGCGCAATGACGGCGGCAAGCTCGGCTGAATCGTTGGCCAACGCCAGCAGGCCGCGGGTGATGTAGAGATAGCCGCCCGGCAGCGCGAAGGCATTGACGTTGGGCGAGTTGAGGATGGTGATGCGGTAGGTCTGGGTCGGGTTGGCCGACACCACGGTCAGTCTGCCGACGACCTTGGCCACCATGCGCTCGAGCTTGGGGTCGGAATACTCGCCGCCATAGGTGGCGAGGATGCGCGGGTGCTGCGCCTTCGCCAGTTCGGCGAGCCTGCTGTTAGCGGCGACATTGTCGACCGTAATCGGCTTGTCGGAGGGCTGGAAGCCCGATTCCTGCACGTCGGGAGGCGTGAACATCTGGCAGCTTGCCAGCGCCACGGCAAGACCGGCCAGCGCAAGAAAGCGCGCCAGCGGTTTCAACCTCCGATTGTCGATGCCGGTCGGCAGGTCGGCTTCCTTTCAAGTCCTGGGACGTGACCGCGAAAATCGGGCGCGATTTCCGGAAAGCATCACGCGCAAAATCAAGTTCTACGGCGTCCTTCGTGCGTCCGACAGATACGAGGCAGCAAGGGCAAATCACGGTCTAAGCCGGACCAGTTCCTGGCGGACCTAGCCACACTACCTCGACCATGGCAAGCAAGCGCCGCTTCGCCTTCCGCCGGTTTGACCATAAATTATGTCCGCTTCCGGGCAACATCTCGTGATCCAGTCGCAAACGGACCCGAGCCGATATAGCGTCGGAATGCCTCCGGTCCAGCCCCAACGAAAAAATCGGCGGCGGTGCCGGTCGCGGCAACCGTGCCACCGTCCAGGAAAACCATGTTTTGGCCGATACGGCGCGCATCGTCCGGCTGGTGCGTGACGAATAGCACCGTCATGCGCTGCTCCGAATGGACGTCGGCCACCAGGTCGAGCATGTCGTCGCGCAGTGCCGGTCCGAGCGAAGCGAACGGCTCGTCAAGCAACAGCACCGGCCGGTCGCGCACTAAAACCCGGGCGAGCGCGACGCGCTGCCGCTCGCCGCCGGAGAGTTCGCGCGGCAGTCGGCTTTCCTTGCCGGCAAGGCCGACGCGCTTCAGCGCTGCGGCGATTGCGGCGCGGTCAGCCTCGCTCAGCCTGAGCGAAGGCGAGCGGCCGAGCCCGACATTCTGCTCGAGGGACAGATGGGCAAACAGGTTGTTTTCCTGGAACACCATCGATACCGGCCGCGCTGATGGCGGCGCAGTGCTGACGTCGGCGCCGCCGATGAGCACGCGGCCTGACCGTGGCGCTTCGAAACCGGCCACCAGATTGAGCAGTGTCGACTTTCCCGAACCGCTCGGCCCCATGATGGCGGTGATTTCCGACGCCGGGAAATCGACATCGAATATAAGCGGCGTTTCACCATAGCTGAACGAGACATTATCGAGCCGCACGGCCGCGCCTTTTTCCACCGAAATGGACCGTTCCGGGCTGATCGGCATCATGATTTCTCCCTCCTTCCCATCCAGTCCGCGGTCAGCACCAGCGCCAGGCAGACAAGGCCGAGCACCAGCGCCAGCCCGGCCGCATCCTCGGTGCGGTAACTGCCCATGCGGGCCAGCAGCAGGTAGGGCAAGGTTTGCACGGAATCGCTGCCGAACAGCGCAATGACGCCAAGATCGCCGAGCGACAGCGCCATGGCGAAAGCGAAGCCGGTGGCGAGCGGCCGCCGCAGCGACGGCCAGTCGACCAGCCGCAACCGGTTCCAGCCCGAGATGCCAAGCTGTGCGCAAAGCCGTTCGTGGCGTTCGCTCGCCGCGTCATAGGCAGGGCGGATGGCGCGGATGGCGAACGGCATCGCCATCACCGCATTGACCGCAACGACCATGACAGGGGCGATCGCAAAGACATCGCTGACGGTGCGCAGGAGCAGGAACCAGCCGGCGCCGATGACGATGGGCGGCACCACCAGGACGAACCCCGCACCGGTGTCGGCCAGATGCTCGAGCACCGTCCGCCGGCCTGTCCGCCGGGTGAGCGCCAGCGCCCGGCGCGCCATGACCAGCGACAGCGACAGCGCCAGGGAGAGCAGCGCCGATAAGACGGACAGCACGGCACTGGTCGCCGTCGCTTGCCGCACCGCGCTCTCGCCGGCAAGGCGGCCGAGATCGGCGCCAAGCCCGGCCGCCAGCGTGGCCGCCATCGGCCCGGCGACAAATAGCAGTGCCAGCCCGATCACCAGCGCGTTCAGCACGGTCTCGGCCGCACCGGCTAAAAAATACCGGCGCGGCGCCACCGGCAGATTGGCGTCGCCGGTCATATTGGCGCCAAGCCGCGTCAAGGCCAGCACGACCACGAAGGTCAGGGCAATCTGCAGCAGGGTCAGCGTCACAGCCCGCGCCGGGTCGAAGTCGAAACGCAGCGCCTGGTAGATGGCAACCTCCAGCGTCGTCGCGCTGGGTCCGCCGCCGAGCGTAAGCACGATGGTGAAGGAGGTGATGCACAGCATGAAAACGAGCCCGGCAACGCCCGGCAAGGCCGCACGCAGCGGCGGCCATTCGATCAGCCGGAAGGCCGGCGCAGCACCCATGCCAAGCTGGCTCGCCAGCCGCCATTGGTCGGCCGGCACGATCTGCAACGCCTCCAGGAACAGCCGCGTCGCCAGCGGCAGGTTGAAGAAGACATGGGCGACGAGTATGCCCGACAGGCCATAGATGCCGGGCCAGCTCTGGCCGCCTAGCGCGCCCAGCGTGCCGGCAAAATAGCCGGCGCGGCCATAGAGTGCCAAGACACCGAGTGCGGCAACAATGGCCGGCAGCGCCAGTGGCACGGCGAAAAGCTGCAGGATAAAGCCTCGCCCGAAAAACTGTGGATGCCGCGACAGGGCACGCGCGACGAACAGCGCTGGCGCGACGGAGAGCAGGGTCGACAACAGAGCCTGCCAGAGCGTGAAACGGACGATACGCAAGAGATACGAATCGAAGGCGGAGACAACACCGGACGGGTCGCGCGTGGCTTCGACGACGAGCCCGGTGAATGCACCGCCGATCAGCAACGCGATGGCGGCGAGCGCGACGATGCCGGCGTTGACGCGGGAGTCAGATGATGGTGCGCGTTGCACGCTAGACTACCAGATTCGAGATTCTTAGTGAGGATTGCGTTCCTTCGCGCCCCCCTCTGTCCTGCCGGACATCTCCCCCACAAGGGGTGAGATTGGCAGTTTCAGCGCTCCGCTCATTCCAGCAACATCGGCGACTGGCGAAAGCCGCCGTGTCGTCCGATCTCCCCCCTTGTGGGGGAGATGTCCGGCAGGACAGAGGGGGGCGCCGTAGAGCGATCATCTTCGATCAATCGGCCAAAGCTACTTGCTCATCGCCGCAAGCCACTCATCGACCCAGGCCTTGCGGTGGGCCGCGACTTCCTCCGGGCTGAACAGCAAGGTTTTGGTCGGTTTGACAAGCTTGTCGAACGCCGGATTGAGCGGCTTGTCGGTCTTGCCGGCCGGGAACATCCAGTTGGTTTCGGGAATGACATCCTGGAATTTCGGTCCGGTCATGAAGGCGATGAACTTTTCCGCCAGCGGGTTCTTCGCGCCCTTGGTGGTGATCCCCGCAACTTCGATCTGCAGGTATTCGCCTTCCTCGAAGGACGCCGCCTGGTAGCGCTCGGTGTTTTCGGCGACCATGTGGTAGGCCGGCGACGTGGTATACGACAGCACCATCGGCGCCTCGCCCTTGGTGAACAGGCCGTAGGCCTCGCTCCAGCCTGGCGTCACCGTCAGCACCTTTGCCTTGAGCTTGGCCCAGGCTTCGGGCGCCTTGTCGCCATAGACCGACTTGACCCACAACAGCAGGCCAAGGCCCGGCGTCGAGGTGCGCGGGTCCTGGATGACGATCTTCTCTCCGGCATCGCCCTCGACCAATTCCCTGAGGCTCTTCGGCGGGTTCTTCAGTTTTTCGGTATCGTAGACGACGGCGAAATAGCCATAGTCGAACGGCACGAAAGTATCGTCGCGCCAGCCGCCCGGCACGCTGACATCCGATATGGCGCCATGCGGCGAAAACAGGCCGGTTGCCTTGGCGTCGGCGGTTAAATTGGTATCGAGGCCAAGCACGATATCGGCCTTGGTGGCGGCCCCTTCCAGCTTCACACGGTTGAGCAGCGCCACGCCGTCAGCGACCGAGACGAATTCGACGACGCAGCTGCACTCGGCCTCGAAGGCCTTCTTCACCGCCGGTCCCGGACCCCAATCGGCGGTGAAGCTTTCATAGGTATAGACGGTCAGTCTATCCTGTGCCGATGCCTGCCCTGGCAGGGCGAGCGCGGATGCCGCAAGCAGGACAATCGGGACAAGAGAGTGGAAAAAACTGCGCATCGGCGCCTCCTTCGTTCGCATTGAAAGGAATTGAGGCGCCGGGCTGTCCGAAGCGTCTAATCCCTCCGCCGGTACAAACCGGATCAGGTTCAGCGGGTTGGCAGTCTTGCCTCTCAGCCGGTCCGCGAAGATCGCGTCCGGCACCCCGTTAGAGCGTTTCGACACATAGGCCCGGCCGAAGTGCCGCGCAAGCGGAAGTTTGCCGGGCATCCAAAGCCCAGCCTTCCGTTTCGTCTGCCGTTTCATCTTCCGTTTCATTCTTCCGTTTCTGGGGCAGGGCTGGTAAGGGCCACGAGATATGAGCAAATTCACCATCCTGCTTGGCGGCGATCTCATCCGCACGCCGCTGCTCGACCGCCAGGTCGAAGGCTCGCGCGTCATCGCTGCCGATGCCGGCATCGGCCATGCCCGTATGCTGGGCCTGAGGCCGGAACTCTGGGTCGGCGATTTCGATTCCGTACCTGCCGAGTTGCCGGAGGATCTGGCCGCCGTGCCACGGCAGGTGTTTCCCGCCGAAAAGGACAAGACCGACGGTGAACTCGCTATCGCCGCCGCACTCGAACGCGGTGCGACCAGCCTTGTGCTCGCAGGCGCTTTCGGCGGCAAACGCACCGACCACATCTTCCTGCATCTGGCGCTGAGCGTCCGGCTGGCGGAAGGCGGGACGGACGTGCTTTTGACCAGCGGCGCACAGGAAGGCATTCCCTTGCTGCCCGGAAAGACTGGCTTCGACTATGCCGACGGCACGCTGTTTTCGGTGCTCGGCTTCTCCGATCTCGCCGGCCTGAGCGTCACCGGTGCCAAATGGCCGCTCGACCATGTCGAGGTTGCGTTCGGCTCGTCGCTGACCATTTCCAACGAGGTCAGGGGCCGGTTGGAAATCGCGCTGGCCAGCGGCCGCGCGCTGCTGCTCGCGCATCCTTTTCCCTTACCTGAAAGCTGACATGGCACCGCCGCTTCTCAATCTCGATGGGATAAAGCTGACCTTTGGCGGCACGCCGCTGCTCGACGGTGCCGCCCTGACGGCCTCAGCTGGCGACAAGATCGCCTTGGTCGGCCGAAACGGTTCGGGCAAGTCGACGCTCCTCAAGATCGCCGCCGGGCTGATCGAGCCGCAGGACGGCGAAGTCTTCCGCCAGCCTTCGGCAACCGTGCGCTACTTGCCGCAAATGCCCGACATGGAAGGTTTTGCGACCGTCCGCGCCTATGTCGAGGCGGGGCTCGGGCCCGCCGACGATCCCTATCGCGCCACCTATCTGATGGAGCATCTCGGCCTGACCGGCGAAGAACGGCCGAACGACCTCTCCGGCGGCGAGGCGAGGCGTGCGGCACTCGCCCGCGTCATGGCGCCGGAGCCCGACATTCTCCTCCTCGATGAGCCGACAAACCATCTTGACCTGTCGGTCATCGAATGGCTGGAGGAGGAGCTTGCCCGCACCTCCTCGGCACTGGTCGTCATCTCGCATGACCGCCGTTTTCTCGAGCGCGTGTCACGCGCCACAATCTGGCTCGACCGCGGGCAGACCCGCCGTCTCGACAAGGGCTTTGGCTATTTCGAGCAATGGCGCGACACGGTGCTGGAGGAGGAAGAGCGCGAGCAGCACAAGCTCGGTCGCCAGATCGTCCGCGAGGAGCACTGGCTGCGCTATGGCGTGACAGCGCGGCGCAAGCGCAACATGCGCCGGCTCGGTGAGTTGCAGACCATGCGCCAGCGCTTTCGCGGTCATCGCGGCGCCGAGGGTGCGGCGACGATGACAGCCAGCGACGCCGCCGAATCCGGCAAGCTGGTGATAGAGGCCAGGAACATCGAGAAGAGCTTTGGCGATCTGATCGTGGTCAAGGGATTTTCGACCCGCATCCAGCGCGGCGATCGCGTTGGCTTGGTCGGGCCGAACGGCGCTGGCAAGACGACGCTGTTGAAGATGCTGACCGGCGAATTGAAGCCGGACGCAGGCACGGTGCGGCTCGGCACCAATCTGGAGATCGCCACGCTCGACCAGAAGCGCGAGGCCGTCGATCCACAGGAGACACTGGCGCAGTATCTCACCGACGGTCGCGGCGAGAACCTGGTCATCAATGGCGAACAGCGCCACGTCGTCTCTTACATGAAAGACTTCCTGTTCAAGCCGGAACAGGCGCGCACGCCGGTGCGCGAGCTTTCGGGCGGCGAGCGGGCACGGCTGATTCTCGCCCGCGTTTTGGCGCGGCCGGCAAACCTGCTTGTGCTCGACGAGCCGACCAACGACCTCGATATGGAGACGCTGGAGTTGCTGCAGGAACTGGTCGCCGGCTTTGCCGGCACGGTGATCCTGGTCAGCCACGATCGCGATTTCCTCGACCGCACCGTGACCAGCATCATCGCGCCGGATGGTGATGGCCGCTGGATCGAATATGCCGGCGGCTATTCCGACATGCTGGCGCAGCGCGGCGGCACCAGGCTGGACGACCGCAAGGCGCGGCCGAAGGCAGAGACCAGCGAGGCGACGGCCGCAAGCAGGAGCGACGCGGTCGCTCCCAAGGGCCCGGCAAAGAAACTGTCGTTCAAGCAGAAATTCGCGCTGGAAACCTTGCCCAAGAAGATCGAGGCGGTGTCGGCCTCGATCTCGCGGCTGGAGAACAACATCGCCGATCCGGCCTATTACGAGCGCGACCCGGCCTCGTTCCAGAAGACGATTGCCGCGCTCGACAAGGAGCGCGTCACACTGGCAGCGCTCGAGGAGGAATGGCTGGAACTCGAGATGCTGCGCGAGGAGATGGAGGGGTAATTCGCGAGTTCAAGCGCCTTGTCATTGCGGCTAGACAGGAGTGCGCATATGTTATGCGCATGCTGCGGAGGTGATCATGCGCAAGATAGCTGTGAATGCGGTTCGTCAGCCGGCAAATCTGTCTATCGACTCAAAGCTCATGAAGGAAGCCAAGGGGCTCGATGTTAATGTCTCGCGCGCCGCTGAAGCCGGCATCGCAGAGGCAGTGGCCGCCGAAAAGACGCGGCTGTGGAAGCTTGAGAACCGCGCGACGATAGATGCGTGGAACGAATATGTCGAAAAACACGGTATTCCGCTGGCAGAACATCGGCAATTCTGATGGCGCGCTACGACGTCTTCGCGAGTAGCATCGAAGGCGGCTATCTCCTCGACGTCCAGGCCGATCTGCTCGACCATTTCAAGACCCGGGTGGTCGTCCCGCTGCTGCCGGTTGCGATGGCACCATCACCAATGCGAAGGCTCCATCCCATTTTCGAGATCAATGGTCGGAAATTGGTCATGGCCACCCATTTGATCGCCACGGTTGCGGCGACGGAACTGGGCGAGAGCCGACTGAATCTGACCAGGCATCACGAAGACATCGTGAGCGCGCTCGACATGCTGTTCCAAGGCTTCTGAGCCAAGGAGGCGTTGGGCTGGTGAGCCGGCCTCACCCCGCCGTCTTTGTCTGCCAGGCCTTCAGCGCCTCGTCGAATACCTTCTCGCCGGGAATTCCCTTTTCCATGGTGAGCAGCGCCCGCCGCCCGGTCTTGTAGACGACCGGCACGTCAATCCAGTCCTGACCTCTGAGCAAGGTCAGATTGGCGTCTTCATCCGCCTTGGTGTCGTTGAGCGCAACCAGGAAGAAGCCATCGGCGATCTTGGCCGGGATGCCGATCAGCGGGCTGCCGGCATCCTGCTCGGAGCCCTTCATGGCGACACGCAAGATGTTGTCGACACCGCCGCCCTCGAAGCCATTAGGCGTCAGGAAGATCATCTCGATGATGTGGCTGGCCGGCAGCGTCTGGTCGGTGTTGCGACGGATCGTCATGCGCAACTGGATATCCTTGCCTGGAATGGTCGCCTCGGCACGGATCGCCGGCTCGGGCGGCAGGTCGCCGCCGGGCGATTCCTGCACCAGCGACCAGACGATGTTGCCGGGCTCGGCCGAGCCTTGAGCGGTGCTGGTGCGCTCCTCGTAGAAGATCGCCTTCTGGCCGACGGCCAACGCGGCTTGCGGCGGAACTACCGTCGGTGCCGCTGCCGTCGCGGGCGGTGGGGCGGCCGTTGCAGGGGCTGGCGGAGTAGCTGCAGCATCGGGCGGCGTTGCGGGCGTTGGCGCAGCGGACCCATCGACTGGTGGAGCATTGGCCGTGGCTTGCGTGTCGGCGGGTGCGGCCGGTGCCGGCGCGGCGGGTGCCGGGGTGGTCGGCGCTTGAGCGGCCGACGGCGGCGTGGTCAGTGCGGCGACGGATTCGCCTTCGCCGATGCCCGCCTGCCCGGCCGCGGGGCCGGGATCGACTTCGTGGCCCTCGGGCGTAAGGCGCTGCGTAAACTTCGCGCCCTCGCCGGCCTCCGTCGGAGGCGCGGCGGCCGGTACGGCCGCATCGGCCACCGGCTTGGCCGGGGCTGGTTTTACCAGCGGTTCGGTGGCGACGGCTTTGGTCTCGTCGAGGCCGAGCATGCTGCCGAACGCATCCTTGTTCAGCCAGATGCCATAACCGCCACCGGCAATGACCAGCAGGGCAATGGCGGCGGCGATCACGCCGCCATAGCTGCGCCTGCGCTCGGCAGGATGGAGTCGCTGGAACCTGTCCTCCGCGGGGCCGCCGTCGTTGGAAAAGTCGTCGCCCCGAAAAACGCTGTCTTGGTCATCGGCCGTCGGAAGATCCATATCGGACGGCGGCGGACCAGCGCGCTCTTGAGGAAGAGCGACGGGCTGCGGCTTTTGCCAGTTCGGCACCGCCTTGGCGGGCGTGGACTGCCATGCCGGCCCAGTCTGGGCCGGCCCGGTCTTTGCTGGCCCGGTCGTTGCTGGCTCCGTCTTTGCTGGCTCGGTCTTTGCCGGCTGCCGGACATGGCTGGGCTGGTTCTTGTTGCGGTCGATGGAGGAGAAGATGTCCTCCAGTTCCGCCAGCGGATCGGATGCCGGTGCCGGTTTAGCATATTCTCGCTCAACGCTTGCGATGGCGTCTTCGAGTGCGCGCTTCTGCCTGGCGACATCCGACGGCGCAAACGGCGGATCGCGTTCGGCAATTTTCTTCGCGATCGTCGAACGCGCCATGTCATAAACTTTGGCGCGCACTTCCGCCGACGGCTTATCAAGCTTGTCTAGCGTCTTTTTCAGGGCACCAACAAAATCTACCATGCTTCAGTCGACCTGCATTTGTTTCTGGGCCGGCCCCCGCAAATCAGCCGCAATGCCCGGAAAGGCTGAGAAACTAGTCTTGAAACGGATCGGTCACAAGTATCGTGTCGTCCCGTTCAGGGCTGGTGGAAAGGAGTGCGACCGGCGCGCCGATCAGCTCTTCGATGTGGCGGACGTACTTCACCGCCTGCGCCGGCAGATCGTTCCAGCTGCGCGCGCCGGCGGTGGTACCTTTCCACCCCTCCAACGTTTCGTAGACCGGTTCGACGCGGGCCTGCGCACCCTGGCTGGCCGGCAGGTAATCGATCGCCTCGCCGTCGAGTCGGTAGCCGGTACAGACCTTGATCTCGTCCAGCCCATCGAGCACATCGAGCTTGGTCAGCGCAATGCCCTTGATGCCGTTGACGGCGACAGCCTGGCGGACCAGCACGGCATCGAACCAGCCGCAGCGCCGCTTGCGGCCGGTGACGACGCCGAATTCATGGCCACGCGTGCCCAGGAACTCGCCGATCTCGTTCTTCTGCTCGGTCGGAAACGGGCCTTCGCCGACGCGCGTGGTATAGGCTTTGGTGATGCCGAGCACATAGCCGATGGCGCCAGGGCCGACACCGGAGCCCGCGGCGGCCTGACCGGCAACCGTATTGGACGAGGTGACGAACGGATAGGTACCATGATCGATGTCGAGCAACGTGCCTTGCGCGCCCTCGAACAGGATGCGCTCGCCGGCGCGGCGCTTGTCGTCGAGGATTTTCCAGACGCGGTCCATATAGGGCAGGATCTCGTCAGCGACGGAAATCAGCTCGCTCATGATCGCCTCATGCGTGACTTCGGCATGGCCAAGCCCGCGCCGCAGCGCATTGTGGTGCGTCAGCAGCCTGTAGACCTTCAAGGGTAGCGTTTCCAAATCCGCCAAATCCATCACCCTGACCGCGCGCCGGCCCACCTTGTCTTCGTAGGCGGGACCGATACCGCGGCGGGTCGTGCCGATCTTCGTTCCGGAATTGGACGCGGCGTCCTCGCGGAATCCGTCCAGCTCCCGGTGCAAGGACAGGATAAGCGCGGTGTTTTCGGCTATTTTCAGGCGGTCCGGCGTCACCTCGACGCCCTGCGCCTTCAATTTCGCAACCTCCGCGACGAAAGCGTGCGGATCGAAGACGACGCCATTGCCGATGATGGACAGCTTGCCTTGCCGCACCACGCCGGACGGCAGCAGCGACAGCTTGTAGACCTTGCCGTCGACGACCAGCGTGTGGCCGGCATTGTGGCCGCCTTGGAAGCGCACGACAACGTCGGCGCGCTCCGACAGCCAGTCTACGATCTTGCCTTTGCCCTCATCGCCCCATTGCGAGCCGACGACCACCACATTGGCCATATTTCTTTTCCCTTGAGACGCCGCACGAGCAGCTTGAAAACAGTTCGAAACGACAGGCCTCTATCGCATCGGCCCCCAAAATCGGAATCGATTTTCGGAAAAGCACGACGCGAGGATTAGAGCCTTCCGACGCGTACTTGTAGCGTCCAATTGCACGCACGTCGCTCTATAGCGTCAAGACCCGGCGAGCGCGACCACTCTTTGCCGCCCAAAACGCCCCGAGGCACAACAATTTTCGCCTTTGACATCATTTACTTGGGTTGGCGGTCGCAATAGGCCCACACCGACGTCGAATTCCCTCTGCCTGGCCGGAATGTCACGATGCATCGAGCCGCCTACCTTTTCCTGCTGTTCACCACCTTGCTGTGGGGCGGCAACTCCGTGGCCGGCAAGCTGGCGGTCGACCACATTTCGCCGATGACGCTGGTCTTCCTGCGCTGGACTCTGGCCGTTCTGATCCTGCTGCCGATCGGCTGGCGAACGCTGCATCAGGACTGGCCAGTGGTGCGTCGGCACTGGTTGCTGCTTGGCGGGCTCGGCGCTTGCGGCTTCGCCTTTTTCAATGCGATCTTCTACACGGCGCTCAACTACACGACGGCAATCAACGTCTCGATCGAGCAGGCGGCGATACCGATCGTGATCATCATCGCCAATTTCGTGCTGTTTCGCCTGCGGGTGAACCGGGTGCAGATCGCTGGCGTCGTGCTGACCATCATCGGCGTCGCGGTGACGGCGAGCCATGGCGACCTGCGCCAGCTTCTCAAGCTGGATCTCAACTTCGGCGACGCGATCATGCTGGTCGCCGTGCTTTGCTACTCCTTCTATTCGGTGGGGTTGCGGCTGAAGCCGGTCATCCGCTGGCAGAGCCTGATGCTGGCGCTGTCGGTTGCCGCACTCATCACATCGCTGCCTTTCTTCCTGTGGGAGATTGCCGCCGGCAAGGTCATCGTCCCCGACGCCCGCGGCTGGGCTGTCGCGTTCTATACTGCCATCGGTGCTTCGGTCATCTCGCAGATCTTCTATATCAGAGGCAACGAGCTGATCGGCGCCAACCGGGCCGGCCTGTTCATCAATCTGGTGCCGATCTTCGGTACGCTGCTGTCGGTGCTGATTGTCGGTGAGACATTCCAGCTTTATCAGGCGCTGGCTCTCGCGCTGGTGCTGGGCGGCATCAGCCTCGCCGAATACAGCGGACGGAAGATGGCGGTATCCGCTGCTCAATGAAGTCGCTTGCCGCGACGGTTCACTGCGGTCCGTCAACGACCATGGAAGCGCCCCGCGTGCTGCTGCACACGGGGTGATCGAATTTCAGGCCGCGCCGACGTCGAAATGCAGCCGCTTGGCCGAGTCGATCGATTTGTGCGAGCGCACCTGCGCCAACACGTCTTCCGGGAACGGCGCATCGAGATAGAGCAACGCAATGGCATCGCCGCCCGGCCGGTTGCGGCCGAGCTGGAAATTGGCGATGTTGACGCCGTTCTCGCCGCACACCGTGCCGAGCAGGCCGATGATGCCGGGCGCGTCGGCATTGGTCGTGTAGAGCATGTGCTGACCGACCTCGGCGTCGAGATTGATGCCCTTGATCTGGATGAAGCGCGGCTTGCCGTCCGAAAAACAGGTGCCGGCGATCGAGCGCGTCCTGTGCTCGGTCTTGACCGTTAGCTTGATATAGCCGTCGAACACGCCCGACTTGTCGCGCTTGACCTCGGCGACGATGATGCCGCGCTCCTTCACCATGATCGGCGCCGACACCATGTTGACGTCGGCGACCTGCGGCCGGATCAGCCCGGCAAGAGTAGCGCTGATCAGCGCCCGCGTATTCATCGTCGCGGTCGAGCCGTCGAACAGGATCTCGACCTCCTTGATCGGATCCTCGGTGACCTGTCCGACAAAGGCGCCGAGCACTTCGGCGAGCTTGACGAAAGGTTTCAGCCGCGGCGCTTCCTCGGCGGTGATCGACGGCATGTTGATGGCATTGGAAACGGCGCCCTTGATCAGATAGTCCGACATCTGCTCGGCGACCTGTAGCGCGACGTTCTCCTGCGCCTCCATCGTCGAGGCACCGAGATGCGGCGTCGCCACCACATTCTCCATGCCGAACAGCGCGTTGTTCTCCGCCGGTTCGACCTCGAACACGTCGATGCCGGCGCCGGCCACCTTGCCGCTCTTCAAGGCCGCGATCAGGTCGGCCTCGACGATCAGCCCGCCACGCGCGCAGTTGATGATACGCACGCCGGTCTTCATCTTTGCGATCGCCGCGGCGTCGATGATGTTGCGCGTCTTGTCGGTAAGCGGTGTGTGCAGCGTGATGAAGTCGGCACGGGCGAACAGCTCGTCGAGCTCGACCTTTTCGACACCGAGTTCCTCGGCGCGGCTGTCCGACAGGAACGGATCGAAGGCGACGACGTGCATCTTCAGGCCGACGCCGCGCGTAGCGACGATCGAGCCGATATTGCCGCAACCGATGATGCCGAGCGTCTTGCCGGTGATCTCGACGCCCATGAAGCGGTTCTTTTCCCATTTGCCGGCATGGGTCGAGGCGTTGGCCTCCGGTATCTGGCGGGCCAGTGCGAAGATCATGGCGACGGCATGCTCGGCGGTGGTGATCGAATTGCCGAAAGGCGTGTTCATCACGATGATACCCTTGCGGCTCGCCGCCGGGATGTCGACATTGTCGACGCCGATGCCGGCGCGGCCCACGACCTTCAGCCTGGTCGCGGCGTTGATCAGCTTCTCCGTGACCTTTGTCGCCGAGCGGATGGCCAGCCCATCATACTGGCCGATCACTTCGAGCAGTTTTTCCTTGTCCTTGCCGAGATCCGGCAAATAGTCGACCTCGATGCCGCGATCCCTGAAGATCTGCACGGCGGTGGTGGAAAGTTTGTCTGAGACGAGAACGCGGGGCATTGGCTTGGTCCTTTGCGATTGGCGTCCCTCCCCCTTGAGGGGAGGGTCGGCGCGAAGCGCCGGGGTGGGGTCATTGCGGCCGGATGCGGCCAAATCTTTTTCTTTCTGGATCGCGGATCGGTGAGCGGTTGGAGGCGACCCCACCCGCCCCTTTGGGCCACCCTCCCTCGAGGGAGAGGGAGTCAGGCGGCTGCCTTCAGCGACGCCTTTTGTGCGGCAAAAGCCCAGTCGAGCCAGGGCAGCAGCGCTTCGAGATCGGAGGTCTCGACTGTCGCGCCGCACCAGATGCGCAGGCCGGGCGGTGCATCGCGATAGGCGCCGATGTCGTAGGCGACGCCTTCCTTGTCGAGCGCCGAGACGATTGCCTTGGCGAACGCAGCCTGTCCATCGGCGTTGAGTGCAGCGACATCCGGATCGGTGAAGGAAAGGCAGACCGATGTGTTCGAGCGCGTCGCCGGGTTGACGGCAAGATGGCCGAGCCAGGAAGATTTTCCGACAAAGCGATCCAGAACAGCGGCATTGGCATCCGCTCTGGTGACCAGCGCGTCGAGGCCGCCGATCGACTGCGCCCAACGCAGCGCGTCGCGATAGTCCTCCACGCACAGCATTGACGGCGTGTTGATGGTCTCGCCCTTGAAGATGCCTTCGATCAGCTTGCCGCCCGAAGTGAGCCGGAAGATCTTCGGCAGCGGCCAGGCCGGCTTGTAGCTTTCCAGGCGCTCGACGGCGCGCGGGCTGAGGATCAGCATGCCATGCGCGCCCTCACCCCCCAGCACCTTCTGCCAGGAGAAGGTGACGACGTCGAGTTTCTCGAAATCGAGCCTTTGCGCAAACGCGGCCGAAGTGGCGTCGCAGATGGTCAGGCCGCGGCGGTCGGCCGGAATGAAATCGCCGTTCGGCACGCGCACGCCCGAAGTCGTGCCGTTCCAGGTGAAGACCACGTCGCGATCGAAATCGATTTTCGTCAGGTCGGGCAGCGCGCCATAGCCGGCTTCGATCTTGCGCGCGTCGGCGAGCTTCAATTGCTTGACGACGTCGGTGACCCAGCCGGAACCAAAACTCTCCCAGGCGACCATGTCGACGCCGCGCTCGCCCAGCAGCGACCACAGCGCCATCTCGACCGCGCCGGTATCCGATGCCGGCACGATGCCGATGCGGTAATCCGCCGGAACCTGGAGGATTTCCCGCGTCAGCTCGATCGCTTGTTCAAGCTTGGTCTTGCCGATCTTGGCACGGTGCGAGCGCCCGAGCGCGGCATTTTTGAGCGCCTCGACCGACCAGCCGGGGCGTTTTGCACAGGGACCTGAGGAAAAATTGGGATTTGCCGGACGGAATTCGGGCTTCGTATGCGTCGTCATCGTGGTCTATCCTTCCAGATAGTGGCCCCTCGTTGGGGAGGGGTGGCCCACGGACGGCGATATGCGTTCAGGCTTTCGGCGTCAAGGGGAAAGTTTTTGTCGCTGTCGGGATACCGGCTGCCTTTGGAAAAAAAGTGCCACAACGCAAACGGCGGGCCAAAGACCCGCCATTGTTCACGCCTCAGCTTCGATCGAGCCTACCAGAGGTCGTATCGCAGTCCGACTTTGACCTGGTGATTATTGATCCCTTTGCGGATCGGATAAGAAGTCAGGCTTTCGGCCGTCACATATTCGGCGTCGGGTGCGGAGAAATACTGATACCCCACATCGACTGAGACATTCTTGGACACTTGGTAGGCAAGGCCGGCATTCAGCGTGTAGGCGAAGGAGTATTGGGTCTTGTTGTCACGCAGGACGAAATCGTCGGTGGGGTCGGCGTTGGCGGTGAAGTAGCTCGCCGACAGGCGGCGCTTGCTCTGGAGGATACCGACACCAGCGCCGAGATAAGGCGTGATTCCGACATAGGTGCCAAGGTCGACATAGCCATTGAGTATGCCTGAGAAGGCATAGTTCTTCAGGGTCGCCGATGCCACGGTCGTTCCGTTGTTATAGCCGACCTCGATCTTGTTGCCGGGCAGATAGCCGGCATTGAGATCGGCGCGCAAATAGTCGTTGAAATGGTAGCCGAAGCCAATGCTGGCGAAGATGGGATCTTCCTTTTCGTCGAAGCTCGCGGGCGTGAAGGCGAAATCCTCATCCCTGAAGCTCTTCTGCACCAGATAGGAGACATCGCCGCGCAGATACCATCCCGAGCCAACCTCGACCGGTACATAATCGGGCGCCTGGTCGACATAGACCGGCGGTTCGTAATCGGCACCAAGCGCCGGCGTCAGCGGCAACACGACGACTGCTGCTAGCGCCAGTGCTACAGGCGATTTGGATGTCATGGTCCTCGGCTCCCGAACTTGGCGCATTCGCAATCGCGCGCCGTTTCAGACAGCATTGTTAACCATAGGGGTTAAGTGCGGGTTAAGGATAACAAGGCGTTAGCAATTGATTTGATCCGCTTTCGCTTCTCAAGTTGGGCGGTGTTCCCGAGCGCCGCAGCATCTTAGGCAGCCAAAACGAAACCGCCCGGCATCAGCCGGGCGGTCGACGAATTCCTGGATTTCAGAAACAACTACTTGGTGTAGACGGGCTCGGGTTCTGGAACGTAGGGCTCCGGCGGCGCGCAGTCCGACCTGCCGAACTGGTAGCGCAGGCCGCCACGCACTTCGTGCACGTTGATGCCTTTGTCATAGCCTGGGCCGACATTGGGGAGGGAGGCATAGTCGAACATCTTACCGCCATTGATGTGGCTGAAGCGGTAGCCGACATCGAGTTTGACGCGATCGGTCAGGCAGTAGGATGCGCCCGCCATGGCAGCATAGGCAAAACGCCAGCCCTTGCCACCGCTATGATCAAATGAACCGTCGCTGTCCACGTTGTGCAGTTCATCCCACTTGACCCAGGCACCGCCGATGCCGGCGCCGACATAAGGCGTGATCCCATGCCAGGTGCCGATGTCGACATAGGCGTTGGCCAAGAGCAGCAGCGCCGAATAGGACGAGGTATCGACGGACGTGCAAGGCGTTTGCTGCGGGCCGCAGAAGCCGTTGGTCGAGCCGCGGAATTTGGACTTGCTCATCCAGTCCAAGGTGAGATCGGTGCGGAAATGCTCGTCGATCTGGTAACCAACACCGCCGCCGGCCGAGAAGGCGCCGTCCAGCTTGCCTGTATCGAACTTGCCGGGATTCTGGGGCGCTACACCGTAGGTGATGTAGTCGCCGCCACGAAACTTCGACCAGTGATAGTCGATGTCGCCACGGATATACCAGCCGCCGAATTCGGCCGGCTGCTCGTAGGCAACCGGTGGTGGCGCCTCCTCGACTACGGGCGGCTCGACGAAATCGGCGGCGAATGCCGGCCCGGCGCCGGCAAACAGCGCGGCCAGGAGGGCCATTCTTGCTGTGTTGAACATGCTTATCACTCCTGAGAACCCTCGAACGGCGAACGCGCCCGAAACGTGATTGACCTCAGTTGTGGATAATGAATCGGAAAGGTTAAAAGGCGTTTAACCGTATTGATTAACCACGAATCTCCAAAAGTCGAGCAATCTGGCGGCCGTTGCTGCAGGCGGAATTGGCGACTCAATAAAAAGCCCGCCGGCAAGGCGGGCTTTGAACCGATGTTGGAGGGAGATCAGGCGGCGCTGCGCGTTTCCGAAATGACCTCGACGATGTCGTTGACGACGGACTCGACAAGTTGTGGGTCGTCGCCTTCCGCCATGACGCGGATGAGCGGCTCCGTGCCGGATGGCCGGATGACCAGGCGCCCGGCCTTGCCGAGGCGATTGCGCGCATCTTCGATCGCTGCCTTGACCGGCGCCTCCTCGAGCGGCTTGCCGCCGGAAATATGCACATTCTTCAACAGCTGCGGCACCGGCTCGAACTTCTTCGACAGTTCGCTCACCGGCCGGTTCTGCCGCTTGATGCAGGCGAGCACCTGCAGCGCCGAGACAAGGCCGTCGCCGGTGGTCGAAAAGTCGGACAGCACGATGTGACCCGACTGTTCGCCGCCGACATTGAGCCCATGGGCACGCATGTGCTCGACGACATAGCGGTCGCCGACCTTGGTGCGATGCAACTGCAGGTTCATGTCGCCGAGGAAGCGTTCGAGGCCGAGATTGGACATTACCGTCGAGACGACACCGCCGCCGGCCAGCCGCCCGCTCTGGTGCCAGGACTCGGCAATCAGCGCCATGATCTGGTCGCCATCGACGATCGCGCCGTTCTCGTCGACGATGACGACGCGGTCGGCATCGCCGTCGAGCGCAATGCCGATATCGGCGCGCACTTCGTGCACCTTCTTTTGCAAGCCGGCTGGATGAGTCGAGCCGCATTCCTTGTTGATGTTGAAGCCGTTGGGCTCGACATTGATGGCAACGACCTCGGCGCCGAGTTCCCATAGCGCGTCGGGCGCCACCTTGTAGGCGGCGCCATTGGCACAATCGACGACGATGCGCAGGCCCGACAGCGACATCGAGCGCGGCAGCGTGCGCTTGGCGAATTCGATATAGCGGTCATGCACGCCGTCCACGCGTTTGGCGCGGCCGAGCCCATCGGAATCAGCGAGCGCCAATTCGATATCCTTGTCGAGCATCCCCTCGATACGCTCCTCGATCTCATCGGACAGCTTGTAGCCATCGGGGCCGAACAGCTTGATGCCGTTGTCGTAATAGGGGTTGTGCGAGGCAGAAATCATCACCCCGATATCGGCGCGCAGCGAGCGCACCAGCATGGCAACAGCGGGCGTCGGGATAGGGCCGAGCAGGAAGACATCCATGCCGGCGGCGCACAGGCCGGATACCATCGCGTTCTCGATCATGTAGCCGGAAAGCCTGGTATCCTTGCCGAGCACGACGCGGTGGCGGTGGCTGCCGCGCTGGAACGAGAGGCCGGCGGCCATGCCGACCCGCATGGCGACCTCCGCCGTCATTGGAAACTTGTTGGCTCGCCCACGAATGCCGTCCGTACCGAAATAATGTCCTGCCATGTTCGCCAGCTTCCCGATGGTTCTTTCCGAGCATCTCATGCCATAAAATGGCCCAAGCCCCGTCATCACATTGTATGATTATGGACGACCAATCCTTAGAAAATTGTTGTTTTGTGTGTTTTGCGTCACGCTAGTGTGTTGATTTTCAAGTTCCGAGCCCTTGTTGCGGCAGCAGCATCAGAAACGTCAACTCAAACTCATCTGGATCCTTTGGTCTGTGGCAGTGTGGCCTTGAACCCGAGTCCGCATCGTGCGGCTCCAGACAGCGGCAGGCTCAGGTCCTCCGCACCCGCCGATTTGACTGTCCGTCATGTGACGCAGTGGCCTCGCTGGGAACCAGCCATATGCGCGCTCTCCGTGCAATGCACCCGGACGAATTTGGCTGGGAGACGGTCCCGGCAACGAATTCATCACCTTAAAGAAAAGAATGCACCTCTAAATTTGTCTCTACGCTACTTAGCATCTGGCGCAACCAGCCGTTGAGCGCTATTGCTGCACTGGGACATATCATGAACTGCCACAGGGAGAAAACGCATGCTCATCCACCGACTTGCCACTTTGACGGGTCTTGCCGTCGCGACCTTGTTCCTGGCGGCGCCTGCCAATGCGCTGACCATGGCCGAGTGCAGCACCAAGTATAACGCGGCGAAGGATGCGGGAACGCTTGGCGGGCAGAACTGGAACCAGTTCCGCAAGGCGCAATGCGGCACCGATGCCACCGCCGCTACGACCGACACCGCCCCGGCCAAGGCCACTGACACCACCAAGGCAGCCGCCGGCGACGATGCGGCCCCGGGCCTGACGGCGAAGGAGTGCAGCACCAAGTACCAGGCGGCAAAAGCCGCCGGCACGCTGAACGGCATGAAGTGGAACGATTTCCGCAAGACACAGTGCGCCGCCGACGCGACGGCAGCCGCACAACCCGCCGCCACGACCAAGGCTGCGGCAGCCGCCGACGACGCTGCGCCGGGCCTGACGGCCAAGGAATGCAGCACCAAATACCAGGCCGCCAAGGCTGCCGGCACGCTCAACGGCATGAAATGGAACGACTTCCGCAAGAGTGAATGCGCCGCCGGCGCAACTGCAGCGGCACAGCCTGCCGCGGCACCTGCCGAGGCGGCGACAGCCGCCGCGACCGATTCCGGCAAAGGCCTCAGTATGGCGGATTGCAGCGCCAAATATCAGGCTGCCAAGGCCGGCAACACGCTGAACGGCATGAAGTGGAACGACTTCCGCAAGAGCCAATGCGGCGCCGGCGCAGCCGACGACGACACCCTGCCGGCTCCCGATGCCAAGTATACCGGCGATCCGCAGCCGCCGACCATCACCGCCCCCCAGGGCGTGAAATTCCCGACGGCGATCTCCAAGAAGTATGCAACCGAGACCCCGGCCAAGGGCCGCATGCACACCTGCCTCGACCTCTATTACGCGAACAAGGACGCCAACACGCTGGGCGGCCTCAGGTGGATCCAGAAGGGCGGCGGCTTCTACAGCCTCTGCAACGCCAAGCTGAAGAGCTGACCGGCGCCATCATCATCCGACGATAGGAACCCGCGAGCCGCAAGGTTCGCGGGCTTTTTTGTTATTGCCGAACAAGTGAGAGGGCCTTCCGAGGTCGGACCAACTGTCAGGTCGCGTTCCTTCGCTCCCTCTGTCCGCCGCCGGAAGCAAAAACCCGCCTCGGAGGGCGGGTCGTCGGCGCCGTTGAGCCCTTGCGCCGAACGGCAGGCAATTTGCCCAGGGTCGGCGCCAAGTCTCCCTCATCGTAGGGCGAAAGCCTCGGCTTTCCACCTGCGATAGCCCTGCCCCCAAGTAGGGAGACCGGCAGCTTTTGCGCCTCGCGAACATCAAAAGGAAACGCCGCGGTTGGAGCCCGCGGCGTTTCGAAGTCGATCTGTCCTGGGCCGGGGCCTAGCTTGACGGCTGGGGTTCCATGCCACCTTCGGGCTCGGGACCCTTCTTGCGGCGGCCGGACTTTGGTACGGCCGAGCCACGGCTCGGCGGCGTGTCGTCGCCGAGGTCGCGTGCGGGCTTATTGCCGGCGATCAGCTGCTTGATCTCCTCGCCCGACAGCGTCTCGTATTCGAGCAGGCCTTGCGCCAGCGCGATCCATTCCTTCTTTTTCTTAGTCAGGATTGACCTTGCCGTCGAATAGGCCTCGTCGATCAGCCGGCGCACTTCGGCGTCGATGATCTGCGCCGTCTCTTCCGAGATGTTCTGCGTGCGCGCCACCGAATGGCCGAGGAACACCTCCTCCTGGTTGTCGCCGTAGGCGACATGGCCGAGCTTGTCGGAGAAGCCCCAGCGCGTCACCATGGCGCGCGCCAGCTTGGTCGCCTGCTCGATATCGGAGGAGGCGCCCGAGGTGATGTTCTCCTTGCCGAACTTGAACTCCTCGGCGACACGGCCGCCCATCATGATGGCGAGGCGCGAGATCATGTATTTGTAGCTCATCGAATAGCGGTCGCCTTCCGGCAGCTGCATGACCATGCCGAGTGCCCGGCCGCGCGGAATGATGGTCGCCTTGTGCAACGGATCGGCCGACGGCACGTTGAGCGCCAGGATGGCGTGGCCGGCCTCGTGATAGGCGGTCAGCTCCTTCTCGGCCTGCGTCATCGCCGACGAGCGGCGCTCGGCGCCCATCATGATCTTGTCCTTGGCGTCCTCGAATTCGGCCATGGTGACGAGGCGCTTGTTGCGCCGCGCCGCCATCAGGGCGGACTCGTTGACCAGGTTCATCAGGTCGGCGCCGGAAAAGCCCGGCGTGCCGCGCGCGATCACCTTGAGGTCGACATTGGGCGCCAGCGGCACGTTGCGCACATGCACCTTCAGGATCTTCTCGCGGCCGACGATGTCGGGGTTCGGCACCACCACCTGGCGATCGAAGCGGCCCGGCCTGAGCAGCGCCGGATCGAGCACGTCGGGCCGGTTGGTGGCGGCGATCAGGATGATGCTTTCGTTGGATTCGAAGCCATCCATCTCGACCAGCAGCTGGTTCAGCGTCTGCTCGCGTTCGTCATTGCCGCCGCCGAGGCCGGCACCGCGATGGCGGCCGACCGCGTCGATTTCGTCGATGAAGATGATGCAAGGCGCATTCTTCTTGGCCTGGTCGAACATGTCGCGGACGCGGCTTGCGCCGACGCCGACGAACATCTCGACAAAGTCCGAGCCCGAAATGGTGAAGAACGGCACGTTGGCTTCACCGGCGACCGAGCGGGCGAGCAGCGTCTTGCCGGTTCCGGGAGGACCGACGAGCAGCACGCCGCGCGGGATCTTGCCGCCGAGCCGCTGGAATTTCTGCGGGTCGCGCAGGAACTCGACGATCTCTTCCAGATCCTGCTTGGCTTCGTCCACGCCGGCGACGTCCTGAAAGGTGACGCGGCCATGCGCTTCGGTCAAAAGCTTGGCCTTCGACTTGCCGAAGCCCATGGCACGGCCGGAACCGGACTGCATCTGGCGCATGAAGAATATCCAGACGCCGAGGATGAGGATCATCGGCAGCCAGGAGATCAGGGTGCCGAACAGCGAATTGGAGCCGTCGGATTCAGGACGCGCATTGATGGTGACGTTCTTGTCCTGCAGACGCGAAACCAGTGATGGGTCCCCAGGCGAATAGGTCTGGAAGCCGTTGGAGCTGTCCGTGTAATTGCCGGAGATACGGGCGCCGGCGATGGTCACCGACTTGATCCGTCCCGCCCCGACTTCCTGCAGGAACTGCGAATAGGGGACATCGCTCGAGGCCCCACGCGTCTGCGGCGTCTGGAAAAGATTGAAGAGAGCGATGAGCAGGACCGCTATGATCGCCCAGAGCGCGAGGTTGCGATAATTCGGATTCATCAATTGTCCCGTTGGCGCCGCTGGGCGGACACGCGTCGTGAGAGGAAACTTGGCCCTAACATAGGGAGAGCGTCTCCCCTTGCCAAGCATAACAGCAGGTCTCGGTTAAGCTTTCGCCCGTGGTAGGCCGGCACTGTGGCCGCCGAATGGCGAGGCTGGAACCGGCGCCGCGCCAAGCAAGGCGGCGACGGCATCGGCCGGCGCCAGATCGAAGGACGGCAGGAAACGGGCGAAGGGCGCGACTGCCGGATATGCGGCGACAGCCGCCGGCATCGGGCTTTCCCCGGGCAAACCCGGGCCTTCCCCAGGCAGACCAAGGCATTCGCCATCCCGCCATAACGCCGGCTCGGTGGCCAGGGCTGCGCGTACAAGGCTTGCCGGCGTGCCATGCCCGGCAATTGCCCGCTTTGCGGCAAGAGCCGCCCCGAGCGGGGCTACCAACAGCGGCGCGATCAACAATGCACTTGAACTGTCGCCCAATGTGATCCGTCTGCGGCCGTCCCAAAGGGCATTGTCGGAAACCTCGACAGCGGGCGGCAGATCGCGCAATTCGCGATGCAAAAAGATACCGGTACGCCGGGCATCGATCACGGTCCGCGACAATGTGGCACAAAGCGCCCCGGTGCGGAGCCGGCCGAAAAGGGCTCCGCTGCGGGCCTGGTCGGGAAGGAAGGCTGTGCCGCCGGTCGCCGCCAGCAGAATGCGCAGCGCATAAATAGCCGCCCCGCTGTCGCTTTCAGTCGCAAAATCCCGGTCGAGGCGGACGAGGCCGGCGGCTGGCCTGGAGGCCAAGCTGCGGATCAGCATGGCCGCGCGGCGTCCCAATTGCTCACGCTCGGCCGCCACCTTTCTGGCCAACGCTATCGCTTCGGCCACGCGAGGCGCACTATCGCGTTCGGCAAGTGCTGCGCGGACGCGCGGCCGCTCGAAAGCGGTGTCGGCATTGGTCGGATCTTCGATCCAGGCAACCTGTTCACGCCGCAGGAATTCGCGCAGTGCCCCACGCCTTACGCCGAGCAGTGGCCGCACGATCCAGTGCCGCCACTCGTAGAGGGTTGCCGGCGCCATGCCGGCAAGGCCCCGCCCTTCGTCGCGCGGCCTCTCCTCACCTGGCCCGTCGTCACGTGCTTGCCGCATCAGCACCGTCTCGGCCTGGTCGTCGGCGGTGTGGCCGGTCAGGATCAGGCCGATGTCTTCCGCGTCGGCGGCCTCGGCGAGCAGCCGGTATCGGGCTTCGCGCGCGGCGGCGGGCAGGCCGGTCGATGGTTTGTGCCCCGACCAGGCGAGGATGCGATGGGCAATGCCGCGCGCCGCGCACAGCCTGGCCACGGCTTGCGCTTCCGCTGCCGCTTGCGGCCGCAATTGGTGATCGATCGTCACCGCCAGCAATTTCGTTGCCGGGGCGTTACGGTCGAGATGGGCTTTGAGGAGGAGGAGGAGGGCGGTCGAGTCGCTGCCGCCGGACACGGCCGCAACAGCGCCGTTGGAAAAGTCGATCCGCGAAAAATCCGAAAGGTCAGGCCCGGTGTCGAGCGTCATGCATGTCGCCCAAGCGTGGGCCCGGTTTTGCGGCAGCGACACGCAACGGAAAAACTAGCACGCCGCGAGTGCCCTTTCCTGCTTGACCCGCTCCTTGAGCGCGCCGGAAATATCAGGGTAGCGCTTGCCGATCTCGCTGAAAGTGGCACAGGCCACGTCGCGCTGCTTCAGCCCGACCAGTGAAACGCCGAGCTTCAGCAGCATGTCGGGCGCCTTCTTGGCCTTGGGATAGTCCTTGCTGGCAGCGAGGAAAATCTCGGCCGCATCGCGGTATTTCTGCTGGCCGAGCAGCGATTCACCAAGCCAGTAATGCGCATCCGCCGCTTTGGCGTCCCGGGGAAAACGGGCGATGTGATCGCGGAAACCCTGTTCGGCGGTGCTGTAGTCGCCCGACAGGATGAACTGGTAAGAGTTGCGGTAAAGCTCCTCCGGGTCGTTGGTCGATGGGAGTGCCGCGACCACCGTGTCGTCGGATTTACCGGCCTTGTTGCCGGCCGCGCTGGCGCCGTTGGCTGGGGCCGTATTCTGCGACGGCGCGTTCGCCTGCGCATTGCCATCGGCTTCGACGACATTGCCGTTTTTGTCGACGGTGATGGTGCCGAACGTCTTAGGCGGCGCGCCGGGGATCAGCTTGCCGGGATCGCCGTTGGGCGATTCGATGATGACGTCTTCGACGCTTTTGCCGCCGTCTGCTGCCTTGCCCGCGTCGGCCGGAGCCTGCGTTGCCGGGACCTCCGCCACGTTACCGTCGCTGCTGGGCGCGGCCTCGGACTTCTTCTGTCCGGCCGGCTGCTGCGCGCCTTGCGGACCGCCTTCCAACTGCTGGAAACGGAATTCGTTGTCTTCCTGCTGCTTGCGGATCTGCTCCTGCATCTGCAGAACCTGGAAATTGAGTTCCTCGATCTTGCCGTTCATCTGCCGGAGCTGTTCCTCCAGCGCCGGAGTGCCGGTGCCATCCTGTTGTGCGAATTGAACCTGATCCGGCTTTTTCCTTTCGCCGAAAATGGCGGGCAGTTTGATCGTCGGCAGATGGAAGGAAAAACCGCTTTCCGATGACTGCTCGGTGGCGTTTGCCCCGATACCGTCAGCAAGTGCCGCGATACTTGATACGAGCAGCAGCGCAAGCGTGCCGCTCAAGACCGATCTGAAATGCATGTGCCTCTCGCCGTGAAACCATTGTTGCGCGCCTCTCACTCGAAGTAGACCAGCCAACTGGGGACTGGCCAGACGCTCTCGGCTCTTAACAGGACGTGAGACTTCGGCCAAATTTTGTTTGGAGCGAGCAGATACGAAAAAGGCGGCCCTGCGGCCGCCTTTCGCACTAAGTGTTGCATTTTTGCCGATCAGGAGCCGGCGCCGCTCAGGGTGGTCACGGCGCGGCGGTTCTGCGACCAGCAGGAGATGTCGTCGCAAACCGCGACCGGACGCTCCTTGCCGTAGGAAATGGTCTTCAGGCGCTGCGCCGAAACACCCTTGGCGACCAGGAAGTCGCGGGTGGCGGCAGCACGGCGGGCGCCGAGCGCCAGATTGTATTCGCGCGTGCCGCGCTCGTCGGCATGGCCTTCGATGACGATGGCATACTGCTTGTACTGGTTCAGCCACTGCGCCTGGCGCGACAGCGTCGTCTGCGCATCGGCGCGGATCGAGGAAGAATCGGTATCGAAGAAGATGCGGTCGCCGATATTGACGGTAAAGTCCTGGGCCGACCCGGGCGTTGCCGCGCCGGCGCCGTTGAGGCCGAGATCGGCGGCGCTGTTCGGCGTCTTCTTCGAGGCGCAACCGGTGATCGCGAGCATCGCGACGAGCGCGATCATGACCGGGTTTGTGGTAAGTGCTGCGATACGGCCCATGCCGCCTCTCCTTCGCAATTCGAGTGATTTCATTGATCGTCCAGTAACCACGTTTGGGTTAACCGACGCTCAAGAAACACGGTTAAAATTTGGTTTCGGCTGCCGTCCGCAACCGTTCTGCCGAGGGCTACTCAAGGGCGACAATGAGCGCGGACCGTAGGCGGAAATGCGGCCAAAACATGAAAAGAGGGAATTGAGGAGTTGAGGAATTGAGGAATTGAGGAAGAGATCACCTCAGCTTCTCTCTGAGATTGACCAGCATTCCATAGACGCGGGCATAGGATTGCAACCAATCGTCGCGTTGCGCCTGTGTGATGTACTCGAGGTCGAACGCATACGAAATCCAGGTCTCCACTTCACTGCACGATCCTATGGCCATCGAAGTGAACCGTGCGAATTCGGGCTTGGAGTGGGTCTGTTTGGCAAAGCCTTCGGCCAAATTGGCGCAGATCGCCTTGCTGGAACGACGTAGTTGATCGGCGAGCGCGTATTGCTCCATTTTCGGAAAGGCAAGCGTGGCTCTGTGTACCCCAAGGGAAACCGCATAGGCACGCTTATAGACTTCTAAATCCCTCGCGTGCTCGATGTGACCTCTGCCTTCTCCATTCTTCAGTTCTTCAACTCTTCAGTTCTTCAACTCGTCAGTTCGTCAGTTCTTCAATTCCTCAATTCCTCTTCCCGCCTATTCCAGCAGCGGCGACCAGGCCGGATCCGAGGCGAAGTTCGCCGTCGGGATCGGCTGTTCGTTGCGGCCGGTGAGATCGACCGAAACAAGTTTTGGTCCGCCATTGGAATCACGGAAGAACATCAGCACCCGGCCGTTGGGTGCCCAGGTCGGCCCTTCCTGCTGAAAGCCGGTAGACAGGATGCGCTCACCCGAACCGTCGGTGCGCATGACGCCGATCTGGAATTCGCCGCCGGTCTGCTTGGTGAAGGCGATGAGATCGCCGCGCGGCGACCATACCGGCGTCGAATAGACGCCGTCGCCGAACGAGATGCGGGTCTGGCCCGAGCCGTCGGCGCCCATCACATAGATCTGCGCGCGGCCGCCGCGATCCGAGGTGAACACCACCTTGCTGCCGTCAGGCGAGTAGGACGGTGAGGTGTCGATGGCGGTCGAGTTGGTAAGCCTGGTCGTCGAGCGGCTTCTCAGGTCCATGGCGAAGATGTTGGAATTGCCGTCATCGCGCAGCAGGCTCATGATCACCTTCTGGCCGTCGGGCGAAAAGCGCGGCGCAAACGTCATGCCGGGGAAATTGCCGACCAGCTCGCGCTGCCCCGTCTCGATCTGCAGCAGGTACACCCGCGGCTGACCGCTTTCATAGGACATGTAGGTGATTTCCTGCCGGTTCGGCGAGAAGCGCGGCGTCAGCACGATCGATTTGCCGTTCGAGAGATAGCGGACGTTGGCCCCGTCCTGGTCCATGATGGCAAGCCGCTTCTTGCGCGCATTCTTGGCACCGGACTCGTCGATGAAGACAACGCGCGTGTCGAAATAGCCCTTCTCGCCGGTCAGCCGCTCGTAGATCGCATCGGCGATGATATGGGCGACGCGCCTGGTATTGGCGTCGTTGGCGAAGAACTGCTCGCCCGACATCTGCTGGCCGGCAAACGTGTCCCACAACCGGTACTGGGCGCGAATGCGGCCGTCAGCCTCCTTGCCGACACTGCCGGTGACCAGCGCCTGCGCATTGATCACCTTCCAGTCTTCGAAGCGCGGCGTGGCATCCGGGCTCGAGATCTTTTCAATGAAAGCGCTTTTGTCGATCGGCGCGAACAGGCCGGAGCGTTTCAGGTCGGCACTGACGATGCCGGAAATCTCGGCGCCGAGCGCATCGCCGCCCTGGAAGTCCGTGATGGCGATCGGCAACGGCTCGACATTGCCCTTATTGACGTTGAGCTCAACGAGCGCCCGCGCCGGCAGGGTGACGGCAACGGTCATACCCAGCGCCATCGCTGCGATCGTCAGGAGCGGCTTGAGGATGGATTTCATGTCTTCTCGCTTCTTTCGCTGATTCTGTGAGCGCCGGGCCTAAAGGCCGAGCATCTCCCTAGGGTCAAAAGTGACCCGAACGTCGGACCAGATGTCTTGCTTGCCCGCCGGAACCTGCAGGCCGGCCATGTCGCATTTCTGAACCGCGCGCACTGCACTTTCGTCAAACGGGCGGTTTCCGCTCGATTTTTCGACAGTAGGCCGGCCATCCAGCTTGCCGGAGGCGTCCAGGTTGAACTGGATCACAGCCACGAAATTCTCCGAACCCTCGAGCCCTACCGGCAGGGTCCAGCAATTACTAAGCTGGGCCTCCAATGCCCCCTGCTCCGATTTCGAAAGCTTCTGGCCCTGATCCTTGTCGCCGCCGAGCGATGCTTGCTGGGTCGAGCGCTTGGCGCCGCCGCCGGACGGCTTCCGCTTGTCGAGCAGAGCCGAAATCTCGTCGGCGTTGAACTGCTTGTCTTCAGATTTCGGCCTGGACGAGGCTTCCTTGACCGGCTTGTCGGCATCCTTGCGCTCGGGCGCCTTGGCGCTTTCGGCCTGGGCCGGCTGCGGCTTCGGCCGAGCCTCGGGTGCTGGCGCCGAGTCCGGAAGCTGCGCCTCCTCGGTCGGCGGTTGCTTGGCAATCGCCTCGGCGACGGCATCCGGCTTGACCTCGGGCTGCGGATCGATCGCGGCGGTCTTGTCCTGCGGTGGCGTGGGCGTCGGCTCCGTGGCCGGCGTCGGCTTGGGCTCGGTCTGCTTGACCGGCTCGGGCTTGACCTCTTCCTTCGGCTGCGGCACCGGCGCGACCTCCGTAGCGGGAATAGGCTTCGGCTCTTCCTTCGGCTTCGGCACGTCCTCGGGTTTGGGCTTTTCGACCGGCGTCGGCGCGGGTGGCGGAGCCGCCGTCATGTCGACTGGCTGGGGCTTGGGCTCAGGTGTCGGCGGCTTGTCGGTATCGACGCTGTTATCGCCGACTTTCTGGGCATCGGGAACGATGTCGGGACGCTGTGTCGGCAGCGGCGCCGGCTTGTCATGCATCACAGACTTCTTGTCGCCTTGCAGGACCTGTGCCGTCGCTTCCATCGGCACGATCTCGACCGACACCGATTCCGCATCGGACGCAGGCATCGCGGGCGGCGAGGACAAGGTGAACAGCCCGAAGGCAATCGCCACCGTATGCAAGATCACCGATGTGGTGAGGCCGGTCCTCATCTTGCGTCTACTGATCCTGTTCCTGCAGTGAAACCAGGCCGATATTCTTGTAGCCGGCAGCCGAGATGCGGGCCATCACCTTCATGGCCGTGCCGTAATCCGTCGCCTTGTCACCCCTGATGAAAATGCGCTCGTCATAGCCCGTCTTCGAGATCGCCTGCAGCTTCGCCACCAGCTCCTCGACAGGGATCTCGGTTTCCTGGAGGTAAATCTGACCGGCCGGGTTGATGGACACGGTTATAGGCTGCGTATCGGCGTTCATCGCCTTGGCCTGCGTATCCGGCAGGTCGATCGGCACGCCGACCGTCAGCAAGGGTGCTGCGACCATGAAGATGATCAGCAGCACCAGCATCACGTCGACCATCGGCGTGACGTTGATCTCCGATATCAAGGCGTGATGGCGGCCGCGCCGCCTGTGGCCGCGCCCGCCGCGTCCTCCGCCACCTGCGCTTACGGACATTCCCATGATCGTTCCTCAGGCCTTCTGCGCGACTTTTTCATCGATTTGGCGCGAGAGTATGGCGGAGAACTCATCCGCAAACCCTTCCATGCGCACCGCGATCTTGCTCGCGTCCGACGACAGCTTGTTGTAGGCGATGACGGCCGGGATGGCGGCGAGCAGGCCGATGGCTGTCGCCAGCAGCGCTTCGGCGATGCCGGGCGCGACCACCGACAGGCTGGTGTTCTTCGAGGCGGCGATCGCCTGGAACGAGGTCATGATGCCGATCACGGTGCCGAACAGGCCGATGAAGGGCGCCGCCGAGCCGGTGGTGGCGAGAAACCCGAGCCGCCCTTCCAGCTTTTCCATTTCGCGGGTCAACGCCAGATCCATCGCCTTGTCGATGCGGGTCTGCAGGCCGAGCGGCGATTTCGCGCCCTTCTCGAAGCTTTTCTTCCATTCGCGCATGGCGGCGACGAAGATCGCGCTCATGCCGGTCGTCTTGCGGTCGGCGAGCGTGCGGTAAAGCTCTTCCAGCGATTGTCCCGACCAGAACACCTGCTCGAAGCGGTTGAGCGCCAGCCGCATGCGGGCATAGGCGACGAGCTTGTCGACGATGATCGCCCAGGTCCAGATCGAGGCGCAGAGCAAGCCGATCATGACCAGCTTGACCACCCAACCGGCCTGCATGAACAAGGCCCAAATCGATAAATGCGCGCCCGGGTCGGCGAGAGCGATGTTTTCCATGTTACGTCCTTAAAGATTTTCCGGGCGTGGCTGGCGGCTGGCCCATGGGCATCCCTTGTGGTCCGTTCGCGTTAAGCTTGCGGAATAACCCCAAATGCACCGTTGGCGGCCTTTTCGGGGCAAATATTGGTGAAAGGAAGGCGCTTGGATTCTCCCAATCTTAACCAATCCCTTCATGGACCGTTATGGTTAAGGATGGGTTATGACGTACAGCGCGGCGCATTGCCGCGCCCCGACGAGCCGCCCGGCGATCCTCGCCTCGATCAGGAGTTCCGGATCGTCCGCCTCTGAGACCTTATTTGCGCGTTCTGGGCATGAAGGCTGCGATCCAGTCCTTGGGAAAGCGCCGCGGCCGCCCGTTCTCGCCGACAATCGCCGCTTCGACACGCGCCTCGACCAGCACTTGGCTGCCGCGCTTCAACTGTTGCGCCATGACGATGCGGGCGCCGGAAATCTCGTCGGTGCGCGTATCGATGGTCAGGATGTCGTCCATGCGGGCCGAACCGCGGAAGTCGATCTCCATGCGCCGCACCACCCAGACTATTCTCTCGCCATGCCTGCCGTCGGCAAGCTCGGTGTGGTGGACGCCGGCCAGCCGCAGATAGTCGGAACGGCCGCGCTCGAAGAATTCGAGATAGCGCGCGTGGTAGACGACGCCGGAAAAATCGGTGTCTGCATAATAGACCCGCGCCATCAATCGATGGCCGAATTCCGTCAGCGCTCCGGAAAGCCCGGCGGACAACGCCGATTCACCATGATCGTCCATTGCGCTGTCCTTTTGGTCCCGACGAGCATCTGTTTTGACACCACCTGTTTTGCGCATAGACCGGCGATGATCAAGACCTGGAGGGCTGGGCCGGGGAACTGCCAGCAGCAAAGCCATAAGTAGCGGAACTTAGGGCTCTTCCTGGAACAGGCTGATCTGCTGCTGCGCCAGGTCCTTCGGCGCGTCGAGGCCGAGATGCCGCCAGGCATTGGCCGCCAGCACGCGGCCGCGCGGGGTACGCATGATGAAGCCTTGCTGGATCAGAAAGGGTTCGATGATGTCCTCGATGGCATCGCGTGGCTCGGAAAGCCCGGCAGCGATGGTCTCGATGCCGACCGGCCCGCCGCCGAAATTCCGGGCGATCATCGACAGATAACGGCGGTCGAGCGCGTCGAGGCCGAGCCCGTCGACCTGCAGCCGCGTCAGCGCCTCGTCGGCGACTTTGCGGTCGACATGACCGTCGCCGGCAACGCTGGCGAAGTCGCGCACCCGGCGCAACAGCCGCCCGGCGATGCGCGGCGTGCCGCGCGCCCGCCGGGCGATCTCCAAGGCACCGTCGTCGCCGAGCGGCATGGCAAGGATGCGGGCGCCGCGCCGCACGATCTGCTCGAGTTCCTCGACCGAGTAAAAATTGAGCCGGACCGGAATGCCGAAACGGTCGCGCAGCGGGTTGGTCAACAGGCCGAGCCGGGTGGTGGCGGCGACTAGCGTGAAGCGAGCCAGGTCGATCTTGACCGAGCGCGCCGCCGGCCCCTCGCCGATGATCAGGTCGAGCTGGAAATCCTCCATCGCCGGATAGAGGATTTCCTCGACCGCCGGGTTGAGCCGGTGGATCTCGTCGATGAACAGCACGTCGCGGTCTTCGAGATTGGTGAGCAACGCCGCCAGATCGCCGGCCTTGGCGATGACCGGACCCGAGGTCGAGCGGAAATTGACGCCGAGCTCGCGCGCCATGATCTGCGCCAGCGTCGTCTTGCCGAGGCCGGGCGGGCCGACGAACAGCACATGGTCGAGCGCTTCGCTGCGGCCCTTGGCGGCCTCGATGAAGACTTTGAGATTGGCCCGCACCGCAGCCTGGCCGACGAAGTCGCCGAGCGTCTGCGGCCGCAAGGTCTGCTCGGCGTCCTCGCCGCGTCTGTCGGGAGCAATTAGGCGTGGCGAAAGGCTCATGCGAGCAGTTCCATACCGGGAATGGCCTTGGCAGCGCGCTGATCGAAGGTGACCGTGTGCGAGCAACCTAATTTTCGATTGTGTTCCGCAATCAACGCGTCGGCAAAGTCGACCTGCACTGAATTCGATCGCTCGAGCGCGATGACGATGGCATCGAAGTCTTCGAACTCCAGCGTCTTGATCTTGAGCAGCCTCTGGATTGCGGCCAATACTTGTTCCTTTGGCTGCCTGTAGCGCGAAGCCAACGACCAGCTGAATTCGACCAGCACCATCAAACTCACGAAGCCGGGCATTTTCACACTAAGGCCGCTGCCGAACGCAAGCGCCTTTGCCCGCTGCTCCGGATCATCATTGAGCACCATGCGAAGCAGAACGTTGGTATCGATGCCGATCGACGTCAAGCGGGACCCTCTTGTCCGTCATTTGATCTATCCCCGACAACATGCCGGCCGACTGCATCCCGCACAGCGGCGTCGATTTCCTCCAGCGTAGCGGGACCGCCAGGCGGATCTCCCAAGAATCCGGCGAGGTCGGCAAATCCGAGGTTGCGCGGCGTTCCGATCAGGTAACCATCCATGACCGTCCAGGCGATCGTATCGCCCGTCTTGAGCGACAAGGCGTCGCGGACGTCCTTTGGAATCGTGAGCTGTCCCTTGGAGGTCAGACTGGCATATGCGCCCATATTCTTACTCCTGGAGAAAATTCTTACCGATCACATAGTAGTTGGAATTTCACTTTCCAGCAACGTCTCACCGTGCGAGCTCCTTCAGCCCGAAGCGGATCAGCTTCGATGCGTCCGCCTCCTCACCTGCCGCCTTCAGCGCCGCTGCGACTGCATTGGCGGCGGTGTCGCGCGAATAGCCGAGATTGACCAGCGCCGAGACGGCGTCGGTGATCGGCGCCGAGGCAACGCCCTCACCGAGCTCCTGCTTCAGGCCGATGGTGCCGGAGGCAGTGCCTGCATAGGCCGGCGCCTTGTTCTTCAACTCGGTGACGATGCGCTCGGCGACCTTCTTGCCGACGCCGGGCGCACGGCTGACCATGGCGATATCGCGCAGCGCAATCGCATTGGCGAGATCGGCCGGCGCCAGCGTCGACAGGATGGCCAGTGCCACTTTAGCGCCGACGCCTTGCACATTGTTCATCAACAGCCGGAACCACTCGCGCTCCAGCACCGACTGGAACCCATAGAGCCGCAGCATGTCCTCGCGCACATAGGTCTCGATGAACAGCACCACCGCCTCGCCCGGCTGCGGCAATGCCGCCAGCGTACGCGCCGAGCAATAGGCGACGTAGCCGACGCCATGCACGTCGACGATGCAGAAATCCTCGTCGATCTCGTCCAGCGTGCCTTTTAGCTTGCCGATCATTTGAGCGTGCCGATCATGCCGGGTGGGTTTCCGGAGAGATGATGTCGAGGTCCGGGAAGTAGCTGCGATAGCGCGCAGCATCGCGCGTCAGCAGGCGATGCCCGGCGACAACTGCATGGGCGCCGATAAAGAAATCCGGCAAGGTTCGTTCGCGAATGCCGCCGGCGCGGCGATAGCGCGAGTGCATGACACCGGCAAGGAAGGCTGCTTCCCACGGCACGAATTCACGCTCGATCTTGAGCATGTCGGCTGCCTGGCGAAGGGCCTGCTCCGTTGCAATCAGCGGCGCGAGCTCGGACCAGACGATTGTGTTGATGACAAGCGCGCCGTCGCGCCGGCATGCGGTAATTGCCGACGCAGACCACATTCTCTCCCGTCCGGCAGGACCCCAAACGTCGACCAAGACATTTGTGTCAATCAATGTCGAGGTCTTCACGCGGGCCCCTCAGCCATTTCATATATTCGTCCGTCGTCATGCCCCCCAAATCCAGCGTACCGGCCATACGGCCGAGCATCTGGCTGAATCTGCGCGAGGCTTCCTCCTCCGACATGTTTTCGTTGACCGCCATAACACGAGCGCCGTCCTCGGTGGGAACGAACTCCACCTCCGAACCTGGGCCGATACCCAGATGATCCCGGATCTCCTTCGGGATGGTCACTTGCCCCTTGGTGGTAACGCGCATGGTAATACCTCGTCGGTATTACTTATTGCCGGCCTGAGAACAAGTCAAGAACAAACTTATCCGACCAGCGCCGCCAGCCTGTAGGCGATGCTCTGCCGGTGGTGTGCGTGACAGATGGCGATGGCCAGCGCATCGGCGGCGTCGTCGCTGTCGAAAGTCGCCTTCGGCATCAGCACCTTGACCATCATGTGGATCTGCTTCTTGTCGCCATGGCCGACTCCGATCACCGCCTTCTTGACGGCGTTTGGCGCGTATTCGGCAACGACAAGGCCGGCACGCGCCGGCACCAGCATGGCGATGCCGCGTGCCTGGCCGAGTTTGAGCGTCGCTGCGGCGTCCTTGTTGACGAAAGTTTGCTCGACCGCCGCCTCGTGCGGCATCGCGGCATGCAGGACCTCGGCGAGCCCATCATGCAATTGGCAAAGACGCATCGCCAGGGCGGCCTTGTCGTCGGACCGCACCGTGCCGGAAGCGACGAAGCGCAGCGAATTACCGAGGCTTTCGACGATGCCCCAACCGGTGCGCCTCAGCCCCGGATCGATGCCGATGATGCGAATCGCTTCCCCCATCCGCCAACTTTACCCCTGGTAGACAGCGATGCCAGCGAAATGTGAACAAACCAGAAACGAGGGGTGGCTACGTCGCGCAGGCTGTTTGAGATTCGCTCTGACGAGGCAGATGGCGTGATTTTCGAGAACCGAGGCGGCCTTAGGTGTCCGTCGGAGTAGAATTATCAAACGGTCCCTCAGCCGCGGGCGAAAGCCGTGTTGAGCAGCGTGATCTGGTCGGACACCGGATTGAGGCGACGGCTCGACGGCGGCACCTCGGTGAGGCCGCCATAGATCTCCTCGTCCATGCGGCGCACCAGCGCCTGCAGGCGCAGCGAGCGGTTGACGAGGTCGGTGAAATCGTTCGGCAATTCGGCCCAGCCGGGCGCCTCCTCATGCGCCGAGGCGGTGTCGAGACGCACCTTGGATTTTTCTGAGGCCACCTGATCGCGGGTCATCTCGCCGGAATTCGCCGCCCGTTGCAAAAGCAGCCACGAGGCGACCTGCATCAGCCTGGTGGTCAGCCGCATCGATTCGGCCGCATAAAGCGTCGCCGCCGGCCTCGACAGCTTCTTGGCCTCGGCGCGGCCCTTGCCGTCGAGATACTCGGCCGCCTGCTCGACCAGGCCCATGCCTTCCTGATAGAGCGGCTTGAAGGATTGGGAGAAAACCCGGCGCTCCGCCAGCTTGATGGTTTTCGCGCCAGCCTTCGAAGGCTCGTTCATTGCCACGCCCCTGCACTTGCCTCACAGCCGGCCGATTCGGCTCTTGGTCTGCCACATCCGGCAGCCTAAACGACTGAAGCTTGAAAATGCGCTTCGCTGCCAGCGAAGGCAAGCACATGTTTAACAAACGGTTAACGGCCGCATTTAGCCGCTAGACGCCCATGCCGGCGCACAAAAAAAGAGCCGCGGATAAGGCGGCTCTCAGGAGTTTAACAGGGAGGCGTCAAACAAAGTGGCTCCAACCACTCGGTAAGAATCCAGATCACTGGATGGACATAGTAAACGCCTGTAAAGCTTAACGAAGCCTTAACGCAGCGCATATTTTTCGATCAAGGGCCCGGCATCTGTGCCGTAACAGCACAGCTGACCGGCCAGGGCGGCGTTCACACCACTGGCTGGAAGCGGGGGCGACCCGCTTGCGCCATGGTTCTTCCAGATCGTGACCGACATACCGAAACAAAGCGGCACTGCCCGCGACATCGTTCCGAAACAGGCGACGCGCTAAACGCCGCGCTCCTCGCAACGAGGCGGAGCAAACCTTGCGCTCCGGCAATCATGAAAATCTCTCAAGGAGCGAACAATGGATTGGTACTCGGTCGTTAAATTTCTGCACATCGTCTCGGCGATCCTCTGGGTCGGCGGCGGCTTCACGCTGATGCTGCTTGCGGTACGCGCCGACCGTGCCGGAAACGTCGAAGGCATGCTGCAGGCGATGCGCGCCACCGGCGAGCTCGGCAACCGGTTCTTCGCGCCGATGTCGATGCTGACATTGCTCTTCGGCCTCATCATGTGCGGCTTCTGGGTCGGCTTTTCCGATCTGTGGGTGCTGATCGGCCTTGCCGGTTATGCGACGACCTTCTGCATCGGCATGTTCGTCTTCAAGCCGACTGCCGACCGCATGGCAGGCATGATCGCCAAGGATGGCGTGACGCCGGCAGTGCTTGCCCAGGGCCAGCGCGTCCTCAATGCCGCGCGCTTCGACTATTCGGTGATGCTGGTGATCATCGCAGACATGGTGCTGAAGCCGACGCTGCACGACATCACCATTCTGGGCTGCATGGCGTTCGTGCTAGCAACCGGCGTTGCCCTGGCGCTTGGCAGGACGCGGCCGCTGCTGCCGAGTGCCGCCTGAGGTTTAAGGAATCCGACGGCGGCCGACTGGGGCCGCCGTCTTACAGGAGGCCGGCGATGCCGTCCCACAGAAGCTTAACCGCGACGACCGCCACGGTCGCATAGGTGAAGGGATAGAACAACTCCGGCCGCATCCGCCGCACCAGCCAGGCGCCGGCGATTGTCGACAGCGGCGCCAGCGGCATCAGCACCGCCGACGCGGTCAAATTGGTGGTGTCGAACTGGCCGAGCGCGAAATAGGGGATGAGCTTCAGCGCATTGGTGACGGCGAAGAAGATCGCCGCGGTGCCCGACAGCACCTTCGGATCGAGCCTGATCGGCAGCGCATAGACCTGAAAAGGCGGGCCGCCGACATGGGCGACGAAGCTGGTGAACCCGGCAACGGTACCCCAGAGGCCGGCGGCGACGCGGTTGGGCTCCGCCGCGTGGCCGGCACCGTGGCGGAGTTGCAAATAGAGCCAGCGCAGCACGAAGATCAGGGCAACCGCGCCGACGATCAGCCTTACCATCTCTTCGGTGACCAAGGCCGCCGTCAGCCAGCCAAGGGCAATGCCGATCACGGCGCCCGGCATCATGTCGGCCAGCATCTTGCGGTCGAAGATGCCCCACCATGTCCACACCGAGACAATGTCCATCAGGCACAGAATTGGCAGAAGGATAGCGGCAGCCTGAACCGGCGGCATCGTCAGCGCCATCAATGGCACGCCGACAAAGCCGACGGCGCCGCCGAAGCCGCCTTTCGACAGGCCGACGAGGATGACGGCCGGAATGGCCGCGGCATAGAACCAGGGATCGACGAGCAGGCCTGACATGAGGGAAAGGAGGCTGGAGGGAAGTGATCTCTGGAATAGACCAGAAATGGCCAGACCGCGACCGCAAATATGTGGGCCACGCCACCGAAACCCGTCACATGTTTGGCATGTCGAGCGGCGGCGGGCGTCTCCGGATCGGCTGCGCCTTGATGATCGCGGTGCTGGTTTCGGCCTTGTCGGCGATGCGGTCGAGAATCCCATCGAGCTCGCCGATCGAGCGGACGAACAGCCGCGCAACGAAGCAGTCATCGCCCGTCACCTTGTCGCATTCGCCGAATTCGGGGATTTCCTCGATCAGCTTCTGGACGATGTGCAGCTTGCCCGGCAATGGCCGGACGCGAACGATCGCCTGCAAGGCGTAGCCGAGCGCCTGCGGATCGATGTCGATGGTGAACGCGCGGATGACGCCGCGATCCTCTAGCCGTCGAAGCCGCTCCGAAACGCTTGGCGACGACAACCCGACCTGTAGCGCCAGTTCCTTCAGCGAGGTCCGTGAATCTTTGACCAGGATATCGAGGAGCTTTCTATCGAGCTCGTCCAGCATTTTACAATTCCAGGAAAAGAGCGATGTTTACCTAATTTAATGAGGCTCGTCCTGCATATCACCGGCTACAAGTCATGGAAAGACCCGATCCGCTGTGGGATTATAAAATCTCAACAAAGGTTCGGGAGCATCCATGGACAACACGGTACGCGGCACGATCGAAATGACGGCGGCGATGGCGATCCTCGGCACGATCGGCTGGTTCGTCGTCCTTTCCGGCCAGCCCATCATGGACGTGGTGTTCTGGCGCTGTGCTTTCGGGGCGGTAACGCTGCTGATTATCTGCGCGGCGCTGGGACTGCTGCGCGGCAGGCTGTCGCTTCGCATTGTAGCCATCGCGGCTCTCGGCGGTGCTGCCATCGTTATCAACTGGCTGCTGCTGTTCAGCGCGTTTTCGCGTGCCTCGATCTCGATCGCCACGGCTGTCTACAACACGCAGCCCTTCATGCTGGTGGGTTTTGGCGCGCTCTTCTTCTCTGAACGGCTGACGATGACCAAGCTGACCTGGCTCGGCATTGCCTTCGCCGGCATGCTGCTGATCGTGCAGGCCGCGCCCGATGCAGGCGATCATGGTACGGATTACTTTGCCGGCATTGCGATGGCGCTGGCCGCGGCTTTCTTCTGGGCCGTTGCGGCTATCGTCACCAAGAAACTCAAAGGCACGCCGCCGCACCTGATCGCCTTGATCCAGGTCTGTGTCGGCGTCGTCATGCTGGCACCCTTCGCCAATCTCACCCACCTTCCCGCCGACGCGCGGAGCTGGGGCATGCTGGCGACGCTCGGCATCGTCCATACCGGCCTGATGTACATCCTCATGTACGGCGCCATCCAGAAGCTGCCGACGCATCTGCAGGGATCGCTGTCCTTCATCTATCCCGTCGTCGCCATCCTCGTCGACGTGGTCGCTTTCGGTCATCGTCTGCAGCCGGCGCAGATCGTCGGCGCCGCCGCCATCCTGGTCGCCGCCGCCGGCATGAACCTCGGCTGGTCGCTGTGGAAATCGAAAGTGCCAGCCTAGAGCCCGCAAGCGACCCCCTGCCGCCTGTTCAACTCCCGCACTTTGCTCTATGCCGCAATGCAACCATCTTCGCCCGGCATAGGCGATAACCGGGACCGAACACCAATGAATGACGCAACGCCGCCCAACCGCTGCCGTATCGTGCTGATCGCGCCGCCAAACGTGCCGGCCGAGCGCATCGCCGCGGCCTTCGACGGCGGTGACGTCGCCTCGCTTATCCTGCCGGAAAACGGTATGGACGAGGCCGCCTTCCAGGCCTTTGCCGAGCAGATCGTGCCGGTGGCGCAAGCGGCCGGCATTGCCGTCATCATTGCCGGCGACACCCGCATCGCCGGCCGCGTCCAGGCCGACGGCATTCATGTCGAGGTCGGCAAGGACGAGCTCGCCGAAACGATCGAACATTTCCAGGCCAGGATGATGGTCGGCACCGGCGGCGCCAAGACCCGCGATGATGCGCTGGAACTCGGCGAGCTCAGGCCTGATTACATCTTCTTCGGCCGCTTCGGTTACGACAACAAGCCGGAGCCGCACCCGCGCAACCTGTCGCTGGGGCAATGGTGGGCGGACGTGATCCAGATCCCTTGCATCGTCATGGCCGGATCCGATCTTGCCTCGGTGGAAGCGGTCGCCGCCACCGGTGCCGAATTCGTTGCGCTGTCCAGCGCCGTCTTCGCCGACGGCGCCGATCCGAAGACGGCGGTTGCCGCCGCCAACGCGCTGCTCGACGAAACCGCGCCGCGCTTCGAGGACTGACGTGCTCTCGCGGAAAATCCTTTTCAGCGCCTTTCTTGCAACGGCCGTGACGCAGGCGATAGCGGCGGAACCCGTTCCGCTACCGCAGCCCAGGCCGGATTCCAGCGAACCTGCCGATAAGCCGATCGCCGCACAATTGCCGCAGCCCGCCACGACCGCCCCGTTGCCGTCGGGCGATACCATCAACCCCGACCGCTTCGGCGCAAAGCCGTCCGACGCCGCCTACGGCGCCTTTCAGCGCGGGCTCTACAAGACGGCCTACAATCTTGCGCTGTCCCGTGCTCAAAACGGCGATCCGGCGGCACAGACGCTGGTGGCCGAGATACTGTCGCGCGGCCTCGGCGTGCCGGTCGACGCGGCTGGGGCGGCGAAGTGGTATGCGCTTGCCGCCGAGCAGGGCGTGCCGGAATCGCAATTCCAGTATGCGCTGATGCTGCTCGACGGCCGCTACGTCAAAAAGGACGAAAAGGAAGCCTATGCGCTGATGCAGGCCGCCGCCGAGGCCGGCAACCGCCTGGCGCAGTTCAATTTTGCGCAGCTGATGGTCGAGCAGGAGCCCGGCGATGCCGGTATTGCCAAAGCCGTATCCTATTACGAGCGCGCTGCCGCGACCGGGCTTGCCGACGCACAATATGCGATGGCACAGGTCTACGCCAACGGCGCCGGCGGCAAGCCGCGCGACGATGTCCGCGCCCGCGGCCTGCTGGCACAGGCCGCGCGGCAGAACTATGACACCGCACAGATCGATCTCGCCACCTGGATGATCGAGGGGCGCGGCGGCGCACGCGACCTGAAATCCGGCTTCAACTGGATGAAGCAGGCCGCAGAAGGCGGCAATGTCGCTGCCCAGAACCGTCTCGCCAAGCTCTACATGAACGGCATCGGCACCGATCCGGATCTGATCCTAGCCGGCGCCTGGTATGTTGTCGCCCGCCGCGCCGGGCTCATCGACCAAGAAATGGACGATTTCCTGCAGGGCCTGACCGACGAGCAGACACAGCAGGCGCTGCAACGGGCCAACCGCCTGCCCTGATCGCGATCTCGCGACTCATCGCACCCGGGCTCGTCAGGCGGGCTCACTGCGTATGATCGAGCACGACCTTGCCGAAGGGCGAGCCGTGTTCAAGGTACCGAAAGGCTTCGGCGGCCTGGCTCCACGGCACAACCCGGTCGATCACCGGTCTCAACCGGTTGACGACAATGGCGCGGTTCATCGCCTCGAAGGATTCGCGTGAGCCCACCGGTATGCCTCGCGCCCGGACCTGCCGGCGGAAGATGTCGAGCGGGTTGATGGCGCCGTCACTGCCGCCGAGATAGCCGATGACGTTGATCTGGGCGCCGCGCGCCGCTGCCCTCAGGGATTGTGCAAAACTCTGCGGTCCGCCAACCTCGATGATATGGTCGGCGCCGCGGCCATCGGTCAATCCCAGCACGGCCGATGCCCAATCGGGGATGCTGCGATAGTTCACGCCATCCTGCGCGCCAAGTTGCTTTGCCCGCGCAAGCTTCTCGTCGCTGCTCGACGTCACGATGACGCGCGCCCCGGCAGCGGCCGCGAACTGCACCGCAAACAGCGAAACGCCGCCGGTGCCGAGGCAAAGCACGGTGTCGCCGGGTTTGACGCTGCCCTCCGTAAACAGCGCGTGCCATGCCGTCACGCCGGCGCATGGCAGCGTCGCTGCTTCGAGGTCGCTCAGATTGGCCGGCGCCAGCACCGCCGCCTGTTCGTCGAGCCGGGCAAATTCGCTGAGCAGCCCGTCGATTGGGCCGCCGCGTTGGTAGGAGGGCTCAGCCATCGCGAAACTGCCACCGACCCAGCGTTGCCAGAAGGTGCCGCAGACCCGGTCGCCGATCTTGAACCGGCTGACCTCGGCGCCGATGGCAACGACTTCGCCGACGCCGTCCGACAGCGGCACCAGCGGCAATGCAAACTTCGTGTGATAGCTGCCGCGGACGATCTCGGCATCGCGGTAGTTCAGCGCCGTGGCCTTGACTTTCACAATCATCTCCTGACGCCCTGGTCCAGGCATCGGCCGCTCGACCATTTTGAGGTTCTCGAAGCCGCCCGGGCTCCGCAATTCGATCGCTTTCATCGTCGTCCCTTTCCGGCTGGGTCCTGCCGGAGGAAAATCGCTTGCAACCCATCGGATTTCAAATTCATAATGTTCAGAATAATTATGCTTCTATGACATGTTCTGGTGTATCGTGCTTGAAGAATTGAAAACACTGGCCCTCTTTGCCGAGGAGGGTTCGATTCAGAAGGTGGCTCGACGCCTGCCATTGACGCAGCCGGCCGTCACCCGCCAGATCCAGCGGCTGGAGGAAATGCTCGGCACGGAATTGCTCGACCGCCGGCTGAAACCGTCGCGACTGACCCCGGCCGGCGTAGAAGTGCTGGCACGCGGCAAGGACATTCTCGCCGCGGTCGACGCGCTGAGATCATTCGCCAAGGGCGACGAACCGGAGGGCCTGCTGCGGCTCGGCCTCGCGCATGGACTTTGCGACAAAGCTGTGGCCGCCGCTATCGCTGATGCCGTGGCGCGGTTTCCGAAGGTCTCGCTGCGGCTGAAGAGCGGCTGGAGTCTTGAGCTGGCCGACCAGCACAAGCGCGGACAGCTCGACCTCGCCTTCATCCTGGACGGCAGCAATTCCAAAGCCGGCGACGGTGTTGTCGGAACCGAGCCCCTCGGCATCATCGCTGCCGAAAACACCGGCCGGCAAGCTGGCGTCAAGACCATGCCCTGGGTCCTCAGCCCTGAACCTTGCGACGCGCGCCGGCGGCTGGCGGCTGCCCTTGCCGAGGGCGGCCACAGGTTGATCGTCGGCGCCGAGATTCAGGACAGCGTGCTGCAGATCGACTGGGTTCGTCGAGGCCAAGGCCTTGGCCTGCTGCCCAGGCGGCTGCTGCGGGAAAAGCTGCCGCAGGGTATTGCCCTGGTCGACGCTCCCGGCCTCGAGCTGTCGCTGCGAATTGTCGTCCTACGTTCGCCGCACCTGCATCTTTTGAGAAAGGTTGCCGACGCGGTGACCGAGGCGGTCACCGCAACCGTCGGGACGGACTGAGGCTGCCGCGCCGCGTTGCCGGGCCAGCTTCGTTCCCGCTTCACCTGAAAGGCGCTCCTTGCCTCTGCTGGCGATTTGTGGTCTTGGAGGCGCCAAATTGCCCTTTGCGGCGATCATCTCATTTCCGGATCACCTCACCATGGCCAAGATCAATGGCAACGAAATCCGTCCCGGCAATGTCATCGAGCATGATGGCGGCCTTTGGGTGGCGGTCAGGACCAACACCGTCAAGCCCGGCAAGGGCGGCGCCTACAACCAGGTCGAGCTCAAGAACCTGATCAACGGCACCAAGCTCAACGAGCGCTTCCGTTCGGCCGAAACGGTCGAGCAGATCCGGCTCGATCTAAAGGATTTTTCTTTCCTCTACGAACAGGGCGACGCGCTGGTGTTCATGGACACCGAAAGCTATGAGCAGCTCGAACTGCAAAAGGAGTTCGTCGGCGATCGCGCCGCCTTCCTGCAGGACGGCATGATGGTCACGGTCCAGCTCTATGACGAAAGGCCGATCGGCATTTCGCTGCCCGACTATGTCACGTTGACCATCACCGAGGCCGACCCGGTGGTGAAGGGCCAGACGGCAGCCTCGTCCTACAAGCCGGCGATACTCGAAAACGGCATCCGCGTGCTGGTGCCGCCGTTCATCGGCTCGGGCGAGCGCATCATCGTCGATACCAACGAAATCACTTACGTGCGCCGCGCCGACTAAAGCGCGGGCAGCAGGAAGAAACACAATGGCGCGTTCCGCGATCCTCAATGTCATGGTCCAGGCCGCAATGAAGGCCGGCCGCTCCCTGTCGCGTGACTTCGGCGAAGTGCAGAACCTGCAGGTCTCGATGAAGGGGCCAGGCGACTATGTCAGCCAGGCCGACCGCAAGGCCGAAGACATCGTCTTTGCCGAACTGTCGAAGGCGCGGCCCGGCTACGCCTTCCTGATGGAGGAACGCGGCGTGATCGAGGGCGACGACGGCCAGCACCGCTGGATCGTCGACCCGCTCGACGGCACCACCAATTTCCTGCACGGCATTCCGCTCTTTGCCGTTTCAATCGCGCTGGAGCGCCAGGGCCAGATCGTCGCCGGGGTCGTCTACAATCCGGCGATGGATGAGCTCTATACCGCCGAGCGCGGCGGCGGCGCTTTCATGAACGACCGCCGGCTGCGCGTCGCCGGCCGTACCAAGCTGGTCGATGCGGTGATCGGCTGCGGCATGCCGCATCTCGGGCGTGGCCAGCACGGCAATTTCCTCATCGAGTTGCGCAATGTCATGGCCGAGGTTTCTGGCGTCCGCCGTCTCGGCTCCGCCTCGCTCGATCTCGCCTACGTCGCCGCCGGCCGCATGGACGGGTTCTGGGAAACCGGCCTGTCGGCCTGGGATGTCGCCGCCGGCATCTTGCTGATCCGCGAGGCGGGCGGTTTCGTCTCCGATTTCGCCGGGGGACAGGACGTGCTGAACGCCGGTTCGCTGGTTGCCGGCAACGAACTCATCCAGCGCGCGCTGTTGAAGACCATAAAAAGGCCACTCTCAGCCAGCTGATAGAGGCGCGCCGCGCTGAAGCGCCGCAGTCGCAAAACCGCAACCAAAGCTTGAAATACTCGCCCGCGGCCGCCCAGATAAGGCGACGCAGGATCATCGATGACGAACAGCCGGCCCAAATCCCAGAGCGAATTCTCCCAGCTCGACATTCCCTTCATGGGGCGCTGGCATTACTCGCGCGCCGAGATCATCGCCGACGGTATTGTCCACGCCGTGGGCATCGTGCTGGCGATCGCTGCGGGCTCGACGCTGCTGGCACTGGCCGCCTATCGAACCGGCCCCGGCGAATATGTCGCCGCCGCATTCTATGTGGTCTCGCTGCTCACCGTGCTGTCGATTTCGCTGGCCTACAATGTCTGGCCGGTGTCGTCGCCGGCAAAATGGATATTGCGGCGCTTCGACCATGCCGCGATCTACCTGTTGATCGCTGCCACCTACACGCCTTTCCTGGCCCAGCTCGGCGGCTCGCCGCTGGCCGTTTCGACGATCCTCCTGGTCTGGACCGCCGCGGCGGTCGGCATCGCCATCAAGGTCTTTCTTCCCGGCCGTTTCGATCGGCTGGCGATCGTCTTCTATCTAGCCATCGGCTGGAGCGGTCTCGTTCTGGTGGAGCCGCTCGTGCGGACGCTGCCGGCGACATCGATCGCGCTCATCGTTGCCGGCGGCATCGTCTACTCCTGCGGCGTGATCTTCTTCGCCTGGAAGGGCCTGCGCTTCCACAATGCGCTGTGGCATGGCTTTGTCGTCACCGGCGCCGGCCTGCATCTGGCCGCCATGGTCGACTGCCTGGTCATCAACCGGCTTTGACCTCCGGTCGCGGACAGTGGCAATATTGCCAAGCGCCATTCAATTTCGTCACAATTCCGTTTAGAGTCGCAAACACAAATTGATCGGCGGCGACGGCATCGGAAACGGGGCACGGATGACTCTTCTCAGATCCTTCGGCATGGGCAGGCGCTCCGACGTTCTGATCTACGATCCGCACAAATTGTCGAGTCCGCAGGTGTTTCTGCTGACCATGGTGATCTTTCTGTTCATCGTGGCCTTTATCGCCGCCATCCTGACGCGCCAGATCTCGACCGCCTTCGTCACCAATCCCGGTCTCAACGGCCTGATCATCGGCGTGCTGGCGGTCGGCATCCTGCTGGCCTTCGTCCAGGTCGGCCGGCTGTTCCGCGAGGTGCGCTGGGTCAACTCGTTCCGCGCCGGTTCCGAGACAACCGAGCCGGTGCTGCTGGCGCCGATGAAGGCGATGATCGGCCGCTCCTCGACGATTGCCTTCTCAACCAGTTCGATGCGCACCATGCTGGATTCGATCGCCACCCGCCTCGACGAAAGCCGCGACACGTCGCGCTACCTTGTCGGACTGCTGGTGTTCCTCGGCCTGCTCGGCACCTTCTGGGGCCTGCTCAATACGATTGGCTCGATCCGCGAAACCATCGAGTCGCTCGATCCCGGCACCGGCGATGCCGCCGCCGTGCTCGAATCCCTGAAGCAGGGACTTTCCGCGCCGTTGGCCGGCATGGGCACCGCCTTCTCGTCCTCGCTGTTTGGCCTCTCCGGCTCGCTGGTGCTCGGCTTCCTCGACCTGCAGGCCGGCCGCGCCCAGACGCGCTTCTATACCGAACTCGAAAACTGGCTGTCCTCGGTCACCGACCTGTCCTCCGACATCGTCGTTGCCGACGCGGCGAGGACCGAACCCTCCGAGGAAATCCGGCTGTTGTCGGAAAAGCTGCGCACTCTGCAGGAAAATGGCGGCGGCTCCAATCCGCGCGTGGCCACTGCCATGGCCAATCTCGCCGACGGCATTTCCGGCCTGGTCAAGAACATGCGCTCGGAACAGCAGATCATGCGCGACTGGGTCGAGGCCCAGTCCGACGAGCAGAAGGCGATGCGCAACACCCTGGAGAAGATCGCCGACGCCTTGAAGAAGCCTGGAGTGCATTGACGTGGCGTTGGCGCGAGGCCGGCGCTCCGACCGCCGCATCGATTACTGGCCGGGCTTCGTCGATGCGCTGTCGACGCTGCTGTTGGCGATCATGTTCCTGCTCACGGTTTTCGTTTTGGCGCAATTCCTGCTCGGCCGCGAGATCTCCGGCAAGGACACGGTGCTCAACCGCCTCAACTCGCAGATCAATGAGTTGACCCAGCTTCTGGCGCTGGAGCGCTCGACGACACAGGACAAGGAAGACACCCTTGCCAATTTGCAGGCATCGCTATCCGCATCGGAGGCCGAAAAAAGCCGGCTCGAGCAATTGCTGGCGCAAGGCGCCGGTGCCGGCGATGCCGCCAACCAGCGCGCAACGGCCCTTTCCGGCGAGCTCGACAGCCAGCGCCAGATCAGCCAGCAGGCGCTGAGCCAGGTCGAGATCCTCAACCAGCAGATTTCGGCGCTGCGCAAGCAGATCGCAGCGCTCGAACAAGCGCTCGACGTGTCCGAAACGCGCGACCGCGAATCCAACACCAAGATCGCCGATCTCGGCCGCCGCCTCAACGTCGCACTGGCGCAACGCGTGCAGGAGCTGAACCGCTACCGGTCCGATTTCTTCGGCCGCTTGCGTGAAATTCTCGCCGACCGCGAGAACATCCGTATCGTCGGCGACCGCTTCGTCTTCCAGTCGGAAGTGCTTTTCCCGACCGGCTCCGAAGTGATCAACGATGCCGGCAAGGTCGAGATGAAGAAGCTTGCCGATGCCATCATCGAATTGCAAAAGGAAATCCCGCCGGAGATCAACTGGGTGCTGCGCGTCGATGGCCACACCGACAACAAGCCGCTCTCCGGCACCGGCCGCTACCGCGACAATTGGGAATTGTCGACGGCGCGCTCGACCTCGGTGGTCAAGTTCCTGATCGAGAACGGCGTGCCGGCCAACCGGCTGGTCGCGGCCGGCTTCGGCGAATTCCAGCCGCTCGACCCCGCCGATACCGAAGAGGCGCGCAACAAAAACCGCCGTATCGAGCTGAAGCTGACCGAGCGGTGATCTGCAAGCCTTTGGCTTATATCATGCGCCAGGGCGAGCCGGCTCAAGTCGGCGGCATTTAGTGCACTGGTGCGGCAGCGGCAAGAGCTGAAAAAATTACCTTTTTTAATTACATTTTGCCGCCGTGGCCTTTTAGCCTTGGTCATGGGCCGAGAACCGCCGGCGGTAGAACCGCTCATCGCGACGCGACGGAACCTGACGGCCCGCGGCCGGAAGGCAGGGCCCCTCCCAACCACCGCCTTCCGCAGTAAAGGAGACGCAACCATGCGCTTCTTCGCTCCCAGGAATTTTAGGACCGCTGCGCTCGCCACACTTCTCCTCGTTCCGTTTGCCGGCGCTTACGCCGGCCCACGCGAGACGGCCTTGATCAATCAGATCCAGAGCGTGGAGACAGGTATCCAGGGCGCCATCCAGGCGAACAAGCTCGAGCCGGGCGAGGCGCGTGACTTGCGCACGCAGGTCGCTCAACTCGACCGGGCCGCCGAGTGGGCCGCACGCGAGGGAACGATGCCGAGCACGCAAGATCAGCAGTTGCTGGCGCAGCTCGACGATGTCAGCCAAAAGGTGCGCGCTGATACCGGCAGTGCCTTCCTCATCGGCAACGGCGCCGATGGCGGATACTATCCGAACGGCTATGGCCCAACCTATCCAGGCGGCTGAAACCGGCCGCAGCGCCCGGCGCTGTGGCAATTGATTTTTGCGCATGATCCTTGTCCAGCTTTCGGTTCAGGGAATCATGCGCTAGCCCAACGCCTGCGCAATCAGCGCCAGCACTGCCGGCACGGCGTCGGTCGCGGGCGGCTTTCGGGGTTGCCAACAGTTTTGCATTGATATCTTTTCTCGCCGTCAAATCAGCGGAACCCACAATGTCCTTTCAAAAACTCGACGACCTCGGCCACAAGCTCGAAGCACTGGAACACGCCCTTGCCATCCTCGGCGCCGATGAAGCGACCCATATGGCGGTCGGCGGCGGCGAGAAGCGCGCGGAGGCAATGTCGGCGCTTGCCGGCATGCACCATGCCCGGGCGACTGCGCCGGAGATTGCCGATTGGATCGCGGCGGCCGAGCAGGAAGCGCTGAACGAAGAGCAGCAGGCCGCGGTCAGGGAATTCCGCCGGCAATACACCAACCTGACCTGCCTGCCGGTCGAGTTCGTCGAGCGCCAGACGACCGCGCGCATGCGCTCCGAGCAGCTCTGGCGCGACCTGCGCGCCAAGAACGACTGGGCCGGCTTCCTGCCGGCGCTGGAAGGCGTCGTGGCGCTAGTCCGCGAGGAGGCGGCACTTCGCGCCGAGGTACTCGGGCTCGAGCCTTACGACGCGCTGATGGAGCAATATGACCCGGGCAATCGCACCGCCGACATCACGCCTGTGTTTGCCGAGTTGAAAGCCTTCCTGAAAGGCTTCGTACCGGAGGCACTGGCCGTGCAGGAAGAGCGGCTGGCGAAACATCCGCTGAAGCCACTTTCCGGCAGCTACCCCTTGGACAAGCAGCGCGAGCTCGGCCTCGCCATGATGGCGGCAGTCGGCTTCGACCTCACCCACGGCTCGCTGTCGGTTTCGCACCATCCTTTCTGCGGCGGGGTGCCGAGCGACGTGCGCATCACCACCCGCTACAAGACCTCGGATTTCCTGTCGGCGCTGATGGGCGTGCTGCACGAGACCGGCCATGCGCTGTACGAGCAGAACCTGCCGAAGGCGTGGGCGCACTGGCCGCTTGGCAAAGCGCGCGGCATGGCGGTGCATGAAAGCCAGAGCCTGTTCGTCGAAAAGCAGATCGGCCGCAATCCAGAATTCTGGCGCTGGGCGCTGCCGGTGCTCGAAAGACACCTTGGTGAGATCTGGACGATCGACGACATCCTGCCGCATGTGCACCGGGTCGAGCGCGGCCTGATCCGTGTCGATGCCGACGAGGTCACCTATCCGCTGCACGTCATCCTGCGCTACGAGCTGGAGCAGGAGCTTGTCTCGGGACGGCTGGAAGCAGCAGACCTGCCCGAGGCCTGGGATGCCAAAATGCGCGATTATCTCGGCCTGTCGACATCAGACAATCCGGCTGATGGTCCGATGCAGGACGTCCACTGGCCGGGTGCCGCCTTCGGCTATTTCCCCTCCTACACGCTCGGCGCCATGATGGCGGCACAGCAATGGGCGGCGTTGACCAGAGATCATCCTTCAGCCGACGAAGACCTCGCCAAGGGCGATTTCGCCGCGATCAACGACTGGCGCCGCAAAAGGATCTGGTCGCAAGGCTCGCGCTGGTCGACGCCGGAACTGCTCCAACGCGCCACCGGCGAAAAGCTCAATGCCGTGCATTTCACCAATCACCTGAAGAAGCGGTACGGGAAGTGAGCCGCTCCGTCTATTCCCGGCTCTTGCCGCGGTGACCGCGGAAATCCGCGAAACTGGCCTTTACTTTGGTGGGAAAGCCTCTGAAAAAGGAGTTCTTCCAAGTTGGGCGAGCGTAGATGTCTGCCTGTTACAGTTTTCATAGGGTGAAGTCTTTCTGGCCCCGCTTGGTATTTTTCATCTTATTGATCGGTCTGAGTTCTCCGGCCATGTCCGACGACATGGTTTTCAAGGGTCCGGCAGAAAGCTGGGTAAAGCAGCTTGATATTCCGGCTGCCGATCCCGCCCGATCGGATCAAATCAAGAATGGCGTTTCATGGCTGCTCTCGGACGACCAGATCAAGCATCGCGCCGGCGGCTATGTCGAGTACTCGCGCACCGTCTATAAGATCGTCGACCGTCCCGGCCTGGATCGTGGCGCGAGTATCGATCTGCAGTTCGATCCGTCCCGGCACAAGGTCACGCTCAACCATCTTCACATCATCCGCGATGGCGCCGTTCTGGACCGGCTGGAAGGCGTCGAATTCGACATCTTCCGCAGGGAAAGAGACGCCGAGAAAGGCGTCTTCGACGGCTGGCTGACTGCACATGTCAACATCGATGACGTGCGTGCCGGCGACATCGTCGATTACGGGTCGACCTACGAAGTAACACCGCTGGTCGGCCAGGACCTTTTCTTCAAGAATTTCGCCACCGAATGGGAAGAGCCGGTAGCGCTTATCCGCACAAGCATCATTTGGCCTTCGGGCCAGCCGCTCCAGATCAAGACAAGGGGAACCCGACTTAAGCCCTCAATCTCCCCGACTGGGCCGGACACCACTTATCTATGGGAAATTCCAAACCCGAAACCGGTCAATGTCGAGGATAACCTGCCCGTGACCTATCCAGGCTGGGGCTCCATCGATGTCGCGTCTACCGCGAATTGGCAAAGTGTGGTCGATGCCGTTGCGCCCTATTACAAGCCAGCGACCGTTTTCCCCCCGGCTTTTGCCGCAAAGCTCGACGACATCGCTCTGCGACGTCCGGTGCCGGAGGACCGAATGGTCGAGGCAATGCGGTTGGTGCAGGACCAGATCCGCTATGTAAGCCTGTCGATGGGTGCCGGTTCCTACGTTCCGCGTGATCCGGCGACGGTCATCTTGAGCGGGTTCGGTGACTGCAAGGACAAGGCCCTCCTGCTGGTCTCGTCGCTTGTGCGGCTTGGCATTGCTGCCGAGGTCGCCTTGGCCGATCTCGACGAGGGACGGGCCCTGGACCAGCATCTGCCGGCGCTCCGCGATTTCGACCATGCCATAGTCAAGGCAAGGATCGGAACAAAGACATATTGGCTGGACGCCACGAACTATCTTCAGGGCGGCAGGGCGCACAATCTCGCACAGCCGGACTACGGCTTCGCGCTGCCGCTTTCCAGCACCGGCGGGTTGGAGAAGATGCCGAGCCCTGTGCTCACCAGCCCATCGATCCAGATCGCCGAGGAATTCGACTTTCCGCGCAAACCGGGCGATCCTCTGGTACTGACGGTCTTCTCGACATATGAGGACGCCGATGCCGATTGGATGCGCGGCAATTTCGCCAGCCGGTCGCTGAGCGAGGTGTCGGACGCCTACCTGAAATACTACAACAAGCAATATCCGGGCATCCAAACCATCGCCAAGCCGGAAATCGTGGATCGCCGCGACGGCAACATAGTGAGCGTGAAGGAAAGTTATCGCTTGCCGGCGGAGGCGCTGGCGGCCAACGATCTGGCAAAGAATTTCCCGATCCGCGCGGCCGATCTCGGCAACAACTCTCTTCCAACCCCGACAATCGTCGACCGAACCGGGCCCGTCTCCCTCGGCTCCCAGTTCTACCGCCGCCACAAGGTGACCGTGCGCAACCTCAAGGCGAGGTTTTCCGGCGAATCGATGAAAAACGTCGTGACGCCCTACCTGTCTCTCAAGGCGTCCTGGTCCAACACGCCCACCGAATTTCAAGTTGAATGGAACTTTCAGACGCTGGCAAGTGAAGTGCCGGCCAAGGCGATTGCCGATTATCTGAAAACCGTCGATGACGTCGCAGACCAAATTCGCTGGCAGTACGATTTTACCTATGAAGAGCCGCCTGCCGATGTGCAGCTCAGCGATCCGGCAAAGGAGCAGCGACAGACCGTCGCCAGCATGCTTTTGTTGTCGTTGCTTGTCGGCGTTCCCCTGTTCATCGCCTATCGACGCGGCAAACGCCGAGCTTTCGGTAGCTGAAGAATCCCGGCCGTCGCGGGCAGACCTACTCGGCCGCGCCCCTGAAAGCATTCGCACCGGTATCGAACTGCAGCTTGGCCAGCCGCGCATAGATGCCGCCCTTGGCGACCAGGCTCTGATGCGTGCCTTCCTCGACGATGCGGCCGCCATCCATAACCAGGATGCGATCGGCCTTCAGCACGGTTGCCAGCCGATGGGCGATGACGATCGTGGTGCGGCCCTGCATCAGCCGGTCCAGCGCCGTCTGCACCAGCGTCTCGCTTTCGGCATCGAGTGCCGAGGTCGCCTCGTCGAGCAGAAGGATCGGCGCATCGCGCAGAATGGCACGGGCGATCGCCACGCGCTGGCGCTGGCCGCCCGACAGCGTCACGCCGCGCTCGCCGACCTGGCTGTCATAGCCTTTTTCGAGCTTCAGGATGAACTCGTCGGCAAGCGCGTCCTTCGCCGCCGCCTCGATCTCGGCCTGGCTAGCACCGGGCCGGCCAAAGCCGATATTGTCGCGCGCGCTCGCCGCAAAAATGGTGACGTCCTGCGGCACGATGGCGATGCGCGCGCGGATCGCGGCCGGATCGGCCTCGCGCAGATCGACCCCGTCGATGACGATCCTGCCGGCCTCCGGATCGTAGAAGCGCAGAAGCAGCGAAAACACCGTGCTCTTGCCGGCGCCGGATGGCCCGACGATCGCCACCGTCTCACCGGGTTTGACCTGAAAGCTCAGGCCATGGACGGCGGCGCGGTCGGGCCGGGCCGGATAGGAGAAGGAGACATCGTCGAAGCTGACCGCGCCTCTCGCCTTTGCCGGCAGCGGCTTCGGATCGGCGGGCGCCTGGATCGCGGGTTTCTCGGCCAGGATCTCGGTCAGCCGTTCGGCGGCGCCCGCTGCCTGGGACAGTTCGCCCCAGACTTCCGACAGGGCGCCGAGCGCGCCGGCGGCGAACACCGAATAGAGCAGGAATTGGCCAAGCGTGCCCGGCGACAGCGTGCCGTCGAGCACGTCGCGCGAACCGAACCACAGCACCGCCACGACCGACGAAAAGATCATGAAGATGGCGAAGAAGGTGAGAAAGGAGCGGGCAAAGATCGAGGCCCGCGCCGCTTCGAACGCTGCTTCCACGGCGGATGAAAAATACCCGGTTACAAGCTTCTCGTTGGTGAAGGCCTGCAGGGTGCGCACCGCGCCGATCTGCTCGCTGGCGTAGGCGGTGGCATTGGCCAGAGTATCCTGCGCCAGCCGTGACTTGCGCCGCACCGAGCGGCCGAAGGCGACCAGCGGCAGCACGATTAGCGGAATGGCCGCGATAACCAGGCCGGACAGTTTTGGGCTGGTGAAGACCATCATCGCCACGGCGCCGAGGCCAAGGATGACGTTGCGCAAAGCCACCGAGGCGGTGGCACCGACGGCCGATTTGACCTGTGTCGTGTCGGCGGCGAGCCGCGAGACGATCTCGCCCGACTGGGCCGTATCGAAGAAGGAGGGCGACAGCGTAGTGACGTGGGCAAAGACATCGCGGCGGATATCGGCAACGACGCGCTCGCCAAGCGTGATGACGAAATAGTAGCGGCTGGCAGACGCCGCCGCCAGCACGGCGGCCATCACCACCAGCATGGCGAAATATTCGGCAATGAAGCTGGAATCGGAAGCGGAAAAGCCGTGATCTATCATCCGCCGCACGGCCAGCGGCAGCGCCAGTGTCGTCGCCGCCGCGACGGCCAGCGAGGCGATCGCGCCGATGACCATTTTGCGGTAATGCATGATATAGGGAAACAGGCGCTGCAGCGGCCTCAGCGAGCGCCTGCGCTCGTCTGCATCGCCACTGATGTTCGCCATGACCCGTTTCCTTTGGCCCTTTGAGGTTTGCGCCATCAATATGCGCTTGCCGCGGCCTTGTGATTCAATTCCGGCTGATGTATAGGCTCGCCGACCGTTTTAGAAGCCGTGGCTCCTCAATAGCTGCGGCTTCGAGTTTTAAAAAGGGGCGCATCGACGCAGGCTTCAGCCCGTCGGCAGCACCCGGCAGCCAGGAACAGAACCATGAAGACCGACATCCATCCCGACTATCACACCATCAAGGTCGTCATGACCGACGGTACCGAATACATGACCCGTTCGACCTGGGGCAAGGAAGGCGATACGATGAACCTCGATATCGACCCGACCACTCATCCGGCCTGGACCGGCGGCCAGCAGACCCTGCTCGACCGCGGTGGCCGCCTGTCGAAGTTCAAGAAGCGTTTCGAAGGTTTCGGCCTCTAAGCACTGGCGTTTCGCTGATCGAGAAACCCGCCCTCGTGGCGGGTTTTTTATTGATTGGGCCTCAGCGGCAATCATCTCAGGTTTGGCGCTGCCCCTCACCCTTACCCTCTCCTCGTGAAGAACGGGGCGAGGGGTCGCCGGCGCTGGAGTTCCCCCTTCTTCCCGTCTCTAACGAGGAGAAGGTGCCGGCAGGCAGATGAGGGCCAGCGCCCCGCTTCCGGAGTTGATCGCCACCACCTAACGGCCTGTCCCTACGAGCACGGCGGCCTACCCGTCCACCAGCTCGCGCAGCGCCATTCGCTTGTAAGCGGCAACCAGCCTGTCGCCTTCTTCTCGCCCGACCGAGATCGCCAGCCGCATGGCGGCTTCGCCCAGCTGCCAGATGAGAAATGCCGTCGCTTCCAGCGCCGCCGGATCGGCAGACGGCCGCAGCCTTTTCAGCACCGCAGTGAGGAATTCGGCGTTGGCCCGGCTGTCGGCAAGCTCAAGCTCGCGCAGCGCCTTGTCGGCCTGCGTGCCCGACCAGATATCGCGCATCACCGGCTCCGCCAGGAACATTCCGTAGTAGGTATCCACCAGTTCCGAAAACGCCTTCCACAGGCCTTCGGCGTCCCTGACCTCCGCCAATGCCGTGGCAATGCAGGCCTGGCTTTCCGCGGTGTAGCGCTCGGCCAGCGCCCAGATGATTGCCCGCTTGTCCGGGAAGAACTGGTAGAGCGAGCCGATCGACACGCCAGCCCTCTCGGCCACCACTCCCATGCGCATGGCGTCGCTGCCTTGCTCGGCGATCAGCGCCGAGGCGGCGGCCAGCATGCGCTCGACCCGCTCGCGGCTGCGCTGCTGGCTCGGTGCCCGGCGCGGCGATGCGATCTGGCCGTCCTGTGAATCCGATACGGCAGAGCCTTCCATCACTGTCTCCCGACGAACAATCAACAAATTGGCTTGACTCGCAAAATACGAGGGTTTATCACGTTTTGCAAATGTGAGGATTACTCACATTTCAAACTGAGGAAAATCGACATGAACCCTACTGTAACGAGACCAACTTTGATCCTCGGCGGCACCGGCAAGACCGGCCGTCGCCTCGCCGAGCGGCTGACGGCGCGGGGCCTACCGGTACGGATAGGCTCGCGCTCGGGCACGCCACCCTTCGACTGGGAAAACAAAGCCACTTGGGAACCCGCCCTTGATGGTGTCGGCGCCGTCTACATCAGCTACTATCCTGATCTTGCGGTGCCCGGCGCGGCCGACACGGTCGGCGTCTTCTCTCGCCTTGCCGTGCAGTGTGGTGTGCGCCGGCTGGTGCTGCTGTCGGGGCGCGGCGAAACGGAAGCGCAACGTGCCGAAGAGATGCTGAAAGCCTCAGGCGCCGATTGGACGATCCTGCGCTGCGCCTGGTTTTCCCAGAACTTCAGTGAGGGGTTTCTCGTGGATGCCCTGCGCGAGGGCGAGGTGGCGTTGCCGGTCGGCAATGTCGGTGAGCCATTCGTCGATGCCGACGATATCGCGGACGCCGCCTTTGCCGTACTAACCCGGCAGGGCCATATCGGCCAGCTCTACGAGTTGGCCGGGCCGCGGCTGCTGAGCTTCGCCGACGCGGTCGCCGAAATCGGCAGGGCCGTCGGCCGCGACATTCGTTTCAAGCGGATTTCACACGCCGAGTTCACCGCCGCCATCGCCGAGCATGAGTTGCCGGCCGAGTTCGCGTGGCTGCTCAACGAGCTGTTCACCGAAGTCCTCGACGGCCGCAACGAGTCGCTGACAGACGGCGTCGAGCGCGTGCTCGGCCGCGCCCCAAAGGACTTTTCCGCCTACGCAACCGAAACCGCCTCAACCGGCATCTGGAGCAACTGACATGATCATGAAACTGCTTCCCACCCTCACTTTCGTCGCTGCCATTGGCTCAGGCGTTGTCGGCGGCGTTTTCTTCGCCTTCTCCAACTTTATCATGCCGGCGCTCGGCCGCTTGCCTGCCGGAGGCGGCATCGCCGCCATGAATTCGATCAACATCACCGTGATTACGCCGGCATTCATGACCGCGCTTTTCGGCACCGGGCTGGTCTGTCTTGTCCTTGCCGCCGGCGCTCTTATCGGCTGGAGCCAACCGGGTGCATTCTGGCTCCTCGCCGGCGCCCTGATCTACCTCGTCGGCAACCCGATCGTGACGATGATGTTCAACGTGCCGCTCAACAACGCCCTGGCCGCCGTCGATCCGACAAGCGCCAACGGCGCTGCAGTATGGGCCACTTATCTCAGGGACTGGGTGATGTGGAACCATGTCCGCACCATCACCGCCATCGTGGCGCTGGGCTGCTTCATCTTCGCCTGGCGGTGAATGCAGGACGGAAGTGTAAAAGGCCTCAGGCAGGGTCTTTTGACTTATCGCCCTTGCGGTCGGCATGGCCCAGATCGCGATCCGGATCGATGACGTCGCGAACCAGTTGCTTGAGCTTTGCGGCGTCGGGGAAACCGCCGTCCCGCTTGCGGTCCCAGACCAGCGTGTCATTGCAGGAAATGGTGAAGATGCCGCCGGTGCCGGGCACCAGCGTCACTTCGCCCAGATCGGTGCCGAAGGTCGACAGCAGCTCCTGCGCCATCCAGCTGGCCCTGAGCAGCCACAGGCACTGGGTGCAATAGGTGATGCGGACGCGGGCTCTGTCTGACACGTTCATGTCTCGGTCTCATCTGCGCGAACTGTGGTTACGGCAAATCGATCGTGTATCGGATCGTTGCCAAGAGCTATGGATATTGCGATCCAGATCGGCCAGACCATAACCAAGACCAACGCGGCGTATGCACCGACAATCTCCAGCCGGGAGAAGTCCTGCGCGACCCCAGGAGCGCTGCCCCAAGCCTGAACAGTGTACCACCCTCCCATGAACATTATGGGCAAAGCGCCGAGAAATTTCATTCCCTGGCGCCGAACAGCCTTTCGTACGGGTAGTCCGATTCTATTTTTGTCATCCTGGTCATGCACTATGAGCGCCGCGAACCGCTTGCCGATTGGCTGGCCAGAGGTCAACTCCATGACAAGGAGATAAGACGCGAGAACGACCAGTTCGAGGAAACCCAGATCCAATGCTGCCGGTCGGATATTGCCCTGCGAATCCAAATCAAATGAGATGGAGGGATTTCCTTCAGACTGTGAGCCCGAAGCCGTTCCCAGGGCCCATTCGGCGACCGTCAAACCGAACAGCGACGTTCTGCATATCTGCCAATCGTAACGGGCAAATGATGGATCACTTGCTCCGTTTAACGTAGCCGCCTGACATAGTCTCCAGTTCAACCAAAAGCTGCCTTTGACTCCGCCGTCAGTTAGCAGAAACAAACCCGCTACAAGTCCGTAAAGAGGTATCAGGACGATAAGATAGTCGATGATCGAAGCGAACAGCCGGCGCCATATGCCACCCCGGCGAGGCCAGGACATCGCGTCAGAAAAACGAGCCTCGTCAGTGTCAGTCATCCGTCCCCCATCAGTAACTGACAGCTCTAGAAGAAAGATACGTGGTCGATGCGCGGCGTTCTCAACTTACGCCGCGCTGAGCTTCGCCAAGGTCTCCTCGTCGACCTCGAAATTGGCGTAGACGCTCTGCACGTCGTCGTCGTCTTCGAGCGTCGCGACCAGCTTCATCAGCGATTGTGCCCGCTCCTCGTCGACCGCGATATTGGTCTGCGGCCTCCAGATCGGCTTCACTGATTCAGCCTCGCCGAGTGCGCCTTCCAGCGCCTTCGACACTTCGCCGAGATTCTCGAAGGCGCAATAGATCGTGTGGCCTTCCTCGTCCGACTGGACATCGTCGGCGCCGGCCTCGATCGCTGCGTCCATCACCTTCTCGGCGCTGCCGGCCGATGCCGGATAGTAGATCTCGCCGACGCGGTCCCACATGAACGAAACCGAGCCGGTCTCGCCCATCGCCCCGCCGGCTTTGGTGAAGGCAGCGCGCACATTCGACGCCGAGCGGTTGCGGTTGTCGGTCAGCACCTCGACGATCAGCGCGACGCCGCCTGGCCCGTAACCCTCGTAGCGAACGGCTTCGTAGGTCTCGGCATCGCCCATCGACGCCTTGTTGATGGCGCGCTGGATGTTGTCCTTCGGCATCGACACCGCCTTGGCGTTCTGCACCGCAAGGCGCAGGCGCGGGTTCATCGATGGATCAGGCGTGCCGCTCTTGGCGGCGACGGTGATTTCGCGCGCCAGCTTGGAAAACATTTTCGATCGCACCGCATCCTGGCGGCCCTTTCGATGCATGATGTTCTTGAACTGTGAATGGCCAGCCATGGCACCCCTGTCGTTTTCTCGCTAGAGCATCTGCGGCCTGGTGAACCACCCGGCGCCTTGCAAAATGCTCGAATTCAAAACTTCAGAACGTCCTGCTGCGTCCGGACGGACGTACGGCGCTCTCTGTCGGAATGGCCGGCTTATAGATAAATCGGCTCAATTCGTCCAGCCGCGCCATTGCGTCGGACACGCAAGGGTCTCAAGGCCCGAAAGTGGCAGGCTTCGGCAACCTTTCATCCCTCAAGATCGGATTTCAGCCGGTCGAGGATGCTGATCGCGTGCATGGCATATTGACTGATCCAGCGGTCGTGGATGTGCTTGATCGGCAGCGCGTTGAGATGGTTCCAGCGTTCGCGCCCCTCGCGGCGCACCACGACCAGGTCGGCCTCCTCCAGCACCTTCAGATGCAGCATGACCGTGCAGCGGTCCATGTCTGGGAAGGCATCGCACAGCATGCCGGTGGTCTGCGGCGCATCCTTCAGCCGGTCCAGCAACGCACGCCGGCGCGGATGCGCCAGCGCCTTGAAAACATCGTCGTCCTGCGCCGTGCTTGACATGTTATGTTTTTATAACATAATGCCGTTGCATTTCAAGGAAGGAGCTGTGGATATGTCTCTTGGATTCAGGGTTTCTGGCCGCATCGGCAAACCCGTCGCCGAAGTCTTCGATGCGGTCGTCAATCCGAAGAAGCTCAGCGGCTACTTCACCACGATCGGCGGCGCCAGCGCACCGCTGCTGGCGGGCGCCACCGTCATCTGGTGGGGCAAGGTTCCCGTGGAGGTCGACCAGGTGGAGAAAGACAGCCGCATCGTGCTGCGCTGGGATGCGACCGACGCCGACGGCGAGCCCGCCTACAAGACCCGCATCGAGATGAATTTCGAGCCGCTCGACGACGGCGGCACCTTCGTCACCATCGCCGAAACCGGCTGGCAAGAGGACGCGGTCGGCCTGAAGAAATCTTACCTCAATTGCGAGGGCTGGTCGCAGATGCTGGCCTGCATGAAGGCCTATGTCGAATACGGCATCAATCTGCGACGGCTATTACCGCAGCGAGATGAAGGGCGAGCCGGCCAACGAGAACAACATCTGAGAGCAAATGGAGTAAGAATGACCGCGAAGATCACCGGCGGCATCAACATCGCGATGAAAGTCCCGCCGCATCAATACCAGGCAACGATCGCCTTCTATCGCGACGTCATCGGCCTGAAGCCATTCACGGCCAAACCGCCGGCCGTCGGCTTCGAACTCGGTCCCAATCGACTGTGGATCGACGAGGCGCCGATGATGAACCAGGCCGAGATATGGCTGGAACTGTTCACCGATGATTTTCCGGCCGCAGCGGAGCATCTCGCCAAGGCCGGTGTCGTGCGCTGCGACGCCATCGAGGCACTGGGTGAAGGCTTTCGCGGCGGCTGGATCACCAACCCGGCCGACATCATTCACCTGGTGCGCGAACCCGATGCCTGGTGAACAGGCGGCACCGTGGAAAGGAGGACGATATGGAAATCCGCGAAACACCGACCGCCGAAGCCGGCATGCTGATAAGGCGGCCGGTCGCCGACGTATTCGAGGCCTTCGTCGATCCGGCGATCACGACGAAGTTCTGGTTCACCCATGGCAGCGACAGGTTGGACAGCGGCAAGGAAATCCATTGGGAATGGCGCATGTATGGCGTCTCGACGACGGTCAATATCCGTGAGATCGTCGAAAACAAGAAGATCGTCATGCAATGGAGCGATCCGCCGACCACGGTGGTGTGGACCTTTACCGCGATGCCGGGCGCCACGACCTTTGTCGAGGTCCGCAATTTTGGCTTTGTCGGCAGCCGCGATGAGCAGGTCACGCAGGCGATCGACTCGACCGGCGGTTTTGCGCTGGTGCTCGCCGGCGCCAAGGCGTGGCTGGAGCAAGGCGTGACGCTCAAGCTGATCGGCGACCGCCATCCGAAAGGCGTGCCGGGGCATTAGGTCAGCCGCGGTGGGTCATCTTCAGTGCCCGCCGCCCTTTGCCTTCTTCCGCCGCCGCGCCAGCATGTTGAGCCCTTCGACCAGGGCCGAAAAACCCATGGCGGCGTAGATATAGCCTTTCGGCACATGGTAACCCATGCCGTCGGCGATCAGGGTCATGCCGATCATCAGCAGGAAACCCAGCGCCAGCATGACGATGCTGGGGTTCTTGGCGATGAAATCGGCCAGCGGCCCGGCCGCCAGCATCATCACGCTCACCGCCACGATCACCGCGATGTACATGATCGCGATTTCGTCGGTCATGCCGACGGCGGTGATGATCGAGTCGATCGAGAAGACGAGGTCGAGCAGCAATATCTGGAAGATCGCGCCGGCCAGCGAAAGCTGCAGCGTCTCGCCCATCATGGTGTCCTGGTGATCATCGAGATCGACCGTGTGGTGGATCTCCTTGGTCGCCTTCCAGACGAGAAACAGGCCGCCGGCGATCAGGATCAGGTCGCGCCATGAAAACCCGTGGCCGAAGGCGGTGAATATAGGCGTCGTCAGTTGGACGATGATCGAGATGGTGGCCAGCAGGATCAGCCGCATCACCAGCGCGGCGGAGATGCCGAGCCGCCGGGCGCGGGCCCGCTGCGCTACCGGCAATTTGTTGGTCAGGATCGAGATGAAGATCAGATTGTCGATGCCGAGCACGACCTCCAGCACGATCAGTGTCAGCAGCGCGACCCACGCAGTCGGGTCGGAGACAAAAGCGAAATGCGGCGCCAGGAATTCGACTAGCTGCATGGAGGTCGTCCCCTCTACGATCTAGAGCAGTTTCGCCGGCAATTGGGTATTGCAAGCGTCTATATCAATGTCACGACCAGAAGGATGGAGCCGTTTCCTCGAGCCGCGGGCCGCGGCGAAACGGCGCGATCCGTTCTGTCAGGCCGCTACGGTCGGAAATGTCGACGCCGACGCCGCACAATGTCGCCGGTCCGGTCGACGCCTCGAAGCGGCCTTTCGGCACCTTGGACAAGAACCGGTTGAGCGGCTCCTCCTTGTCCATGCCGAGCGAGGAATCGTAATCGCCGCACATGCCGGCATCGGAAATATAACCGGTGCCGCCATTGAGAATCTGGTGATCGCCGGTCGGCTGATGCGTGTGGGTGCCGACAACAAGACTGGCACGGCCGTCGACGAAATGAGCGAAGCACATTTTTTCCGAGGTCGCCTCGGCATGGAAATCGATGACGATTGCATCGGCCTGCTCGCCAAGCGGACAAGCGGCAAGTTCGCGCTCGCCGGCCTGGAACGGATCGTCGAGCTCGGGATGCATGAACACCCGACCCATGATGTTGGCGACCAGCACGCGCGCGCCGTTCCTGGCGATATAGATGCCTGAGCCGCGCCCCGGCGTACCCTTGGGGAAATTGGACGGGCGCAGGAAGCGCTCTTCGCGCGGCGCGAAAATCAGCGCATCGCGCTGGTCCCAGACATGGTTGCCGGTGGTGACGACATCGGCGCCGGCCGAGATCGTCTCGCGAAAAATCTCCTCGGTGATGCCGAAGCCTCCGGCGGCGTTCTCGCCATTGACGATGACGAAGTCGAGTTTGAAATCCGAGATCAGGCCGGGCAGTTGTTCCCACACCGCCGTACGTCCTGTCTTGCCGACCATGTCGCCGAGGAAGAGAAGTCTCATATAAGCGCGATCCCGAACCGAAGGTCAGCGAAGCAAAAAGCTGCATGACTTTCGGAAAAGACCATGCGTCCAGGAACTTATCTACAATTTCGGCGCGAACCGGCGCAACCCGCTCTCGGTGAGTATTTCGGGAATGATCACGTCATGCGGCTCGTCCGGCACCAGGGCCACCTCCTGGCAGTCGAAGGCAATGCCGATCAGCCGCGGCTGCTGGCCCTTGTCGGCCAGCCGCCCGATCGCTCGATCGTAATAGCCTGCGCCGTACCCGATTCGGTGCCCGCGCGCATCGAAGGCGGCAAGCGGCACCAGCATAAGCTGCGGATCGAGCACCTCGGCTTCCTCATGCGGCCCGACTGTGCCGAAACCCATGTCGATCATCGGCGCGCCGCGCACCAGTTCGCGAAAAACGATGGTGGTCTTGTCGAGGATGGCCGGCAGGCAGAGCCTTGCCCCCTTCTCGCGCAGGGCAAACATCAGCGGCCGGACGTCGACTTCCGAGCGCATCGGCCAGAAACCGGAGACGATCTGGCCCGGCTCGACCGTGATCCGGTCGCGCGCCGTCTCGGCCATTTCGAGTGCTGCCTCCACACGCCAGAAAGGGTCGAGCGCATCGCGGCGCCCGAGGGCTTGGTTGCGGAGATTTTTTTTCAGGTCTTTTGGGGATGTCATGCGCCGACGTTAGCAAAGATCCGATTTGGATGGAGTTTTACGAGCGACGTTTTGGAGGAGCGGGGCGAACTTGTCGTTCGAGAGCACCCCGCGCGCGACGACAAGATCCGCCAGATGGCCTTTTCGATAGGTGACGATCCACACAACCGGTGGAGAGAGCGATCCCGGGAACCTACAAAGTAGGTGGGCGCCGTATGAGAAAACCCACGGGTCTTCCCAGGGACAGCTCCCTAGGGATCATTAAGGCCCCGGGGAAAATGTTCTCCTGCCGGGAAGCGCAGACCGTCATGCCCAATATAGGCTGACGCCAGACCAAGCGCCAGAGAGGCGACATGTTTCGACGCGTAATTCGACGCAGGACCCCTCGACGAGGGCCGCGCCGGCAAGATCTCCGCTTCGCCAGCGGCGCCTTGCACAGCGAAGGCCGCGTCCTTAGGGTCGCGCGATGGACTCGGGAGCAAAAATGCGTTTCGAAGGCACGGCGGCCTATGTTGCCGACAAGGATCTGATGGTGGCGGTCAACGCGGCGATCGCGCTTGAGCGGCCATTGCTGGTCAAGGGCGAGCCCGGCACCGGCAAGACCGAACTTGCCCGTCAGGTGGCGGCAGCGCTCGGCCTGGATCTGATCGAATGGCACGTCAAATCGACCACGCGGGCGCAGCAGGGCCTCTATGAATATGATGCCGTCTCGCGGCTGCGCGACAGTCAGCTCGGCGACGAGCGCTTCAACGACATCCGCAATTACATCAAGCGCGGCAAGCTGTGGGACGCCTTCGCCGCCGGCAGGAAGATGGTGCTTCTGATCGACGAGATCGACAAGGCCGATATCGAATTCCCCAACGATCTGTTGCAGGAACTGGATAGGATGGAGTTCTTTGTCTACGAGACCGGCGAGACCATCCGCGCCACCGTCCGGCCGATCGTCATCATCACCTCCAACAACGAAAAAGAGCTGCCGGACGCCTTCCTGCGCCGCTGCTTCTTCCACTACATCCGCTTTCCCGACGTCGAGACGCTGCACAAAATTGTCGACGTGCACTATCCCGGCATCAAGCAGAACCTGGTACGCGCCGCACTCACGCAATTCTATGAAATCCGTGACGTGCCGGGCCTCAAGAAGAAGCCGTCGACCTCCGAGGCACTCGACTGGATCCGCCTGCTCGTTGCCGACGACATCGCGCCCGAGGACTTGCGCGCCGACGCGAGGAACGCGCTGCCCAAGCTGCACGGTGCGCTTTTGAAGAACGAACAGGACGTGCATCTGTTCGAGCGCCTGGCCTTCATGGCGAGACGGCAAGGGTGAGGGGCGGTCGACGAAAGCCGCCGGACAGCGCTTTCCCGTCGTTGGACCGTTGCCGCCAGCGAGGCGTGAAGGCAGCTTCGTGTTGCCGAATTCAGAGGAAATGAAATGACCGAGATCACCGTCCGCCCGCTTGCGCAATCCGACCATGCCGACTGGCGGCGTCTGTGGACTGCCTACCTCACCTTCTACGAAACCAAGCTGCCGGAAGCGGTTTACGCCGTCACCTGGAAGCGGCTGTTCACGGCGGGCGAGTTCGAGCCAAAGGGTTTTATCGCCACCCTCGACGGCAAGGCCGTCGGCCTGACGCACTATCTCTACCATCGCTCCTGCTGGTCGCAGATAAATAACTGTTATCTGCAGGACCTGTTCGCCGACCCCGATGTGCGCGGCAAGGGCGTCGGCGCCGCCCTGATCGAAGCGGTCAAGCAGGAAGCCGGCAAGATCGGCGTCAAGAACGTCTACTGGATGACGCACGAAACCAACACCACCGCACGCAAGCTCTACGACCACGTGGCGCGCAGGACCGGCTTTATCGAATATGATCTGCTCTGATGAAGCCAACGATTGAAATAATCACCTGTGCGCAATATATTGCGCATGATCAGGGGCGACAGTGCCGCTGATCGAGACCAACACGCGCAAGATTGTCACGAGGCTTTTACGTGACGGCTGGGTGAACGTAGGCGGCGGCAAACACGAGAAGTACGAGCATCCGGAAAGGCCGGAGATCATGATCATTGTGCCGCGGCATCGCGAACAATCTCTGGGTGTTGCGCGGTCGATCGCCCGGCTTGCTGGATGGATTTAAGGACGAATCATGACGCACTATGTCGGAATTCTTGACGGCGCAGATGAAGTCTGGGGAGTGCGGGTGCCTGATCTTCCCGGATGTCACGGCGGTGGCGCAAGTCCCGAAGAGGCGATAGCCGATGCGACTTCTGCCGTTCGCGAATGGGCAGAGACACGAATGGCGAAGAACTTGCCCTTGCCCGCCGCGCGCACTGTGGCAGATCTGCTCCGACTGGGCGAAGTCGATAGCGCTGCCGGTGAATCCGCCGTGATGATCCCTGTGCTGATCGATTCCGGACGGCCTGTCCGGGCCAATCTGTCGCTCGACGCAGGTCTTTTGGCGGCAATCGACGAAGAAGCGGGTCGGCGTGGTCTGACGCGTTCCGCCTTTATCGCCAGCGCCGCACGGGAGAAGATCGAGGGACACAGATAAAGTTGGACCATGTTCCTCCCCTTCTTCCTTGAACTGAAAGCCGCGCGCGTTCCGGTCTCGCTCCGGGAATATCTGTCGCTGCTGGAGGGGTTGGAGGCCGGGCTGGTCGACTATGATGTCGAGGGCTTTTACTATCTCGCCCGCGCCGCGCTGGTGAAGGACGAGCGACACATCGACCGCTTCGACCAGGTCTTTTCGCACGTCTTCAGAGGTGTCGAGGCGCTGGCTGGCGAAAAGCCGGTCGATGTCGCAAACATCCCGGAGGAATGGCTGCGGACGCTCGCCGAAAAGCACCTGACCGATGAGGAGAAGAAGCTGGTCGAGGCGCTGGGTGGCTTCGAAAAGCTGATGGAGACGCTGAAGAAACGACTGGAGGAACAAAAGGGCCGGCATCAGGGCGGTTCGAAATGGATCGGCACCGCCGGCACCTCGCCCTTCGGCGCCTATGGCTACAATCCCGAAGGCGTGCGCATCGGCCAGCACGGAAGCCGCAACCGCCGCGCGGTAAAAGTCTGGGACAGGCGCGAGTTCAGGAATTTCGACGATGCCGTCGAGCTCGGCACCCGCAACATCAAGGTCGCGCTGAAGCGGTTGCGCCGCTGGGTGCGCGAAGGCGCCGAAGAGGAATTCGACCTGCCCGGCACCATCCACGCCACCGCCGAGCGCGGCTATCTTGACATCAAGACACAACCCGAACGTCGCAATGCCGTGAAACTGCTGATGTTCTTCGATGTCGGCGGCTCAATGGACGACCATGTCAGCAGTGTCGAGGAGCTATTCTCGGCCGCCCGCGCCGAATTCCGCCAGCTCGAATATTTCTACTTCCACAACTGCCTCTACGAAGGGGTATGGAGGGACAATCGCCGCCGCCATGCCGAGGTGATTCCGACGTCCGATCTCCTCCATAAGTATGGCCCCGACTATAAGGTGATCGTCGTCGGCGACGCCTCGATGAGCCCTTATGAGATCGCCCAACCCGGCGGCTCGGTCGAGCACTGGAACAAGGAGGCCGGCGCCGTCTGGCTCGGCCGATTGCTGCAGCAATGGCCAAACGCGGTATGGCTCAACCCCGAAGCCGAAAAAAACTGGGGTTTTACCCATTCGATCGCCATGATCCGCGATATCTTTGGCGGCCGCATGTTTCCGCTGACGCTCGCCGGCCTCGAAGCCGCGACGAAGCAACTTTCAAGGAAGCACTGAATGGACCCACGCAAAACAGGACGGTCGACCTGTTTCCTTTGCCTGCAATGCGGTGTCCAGTTCGCGGCGACAGCGACGCCGCCGCAACATTGCCCGATCTGCGAAGACGAGCGGCAATATGTGCGCTGGGAGGGCCAGGCCTGGATCACGCCGGAAGAGCTCGCGGCCGGCCATCGGATCGTGATGAGGGACGACGCCGGCGTGCTCGGCTTCGGCATAGAGCCGCGCTTCGCCATCGGCCAGCGGGCGTTGCTGGCGCAAACGCCGCACGGCAATGTGCTGTGGGACTGCATCTCGATGGTCAGCGACGAGGCGGTGGCCGAGATCAACCGCCGGGGCGGCCTGGCCGCCATCGCCATTTCGCATTGCCATTATTATTCGGCAATGGTCGAATGGAGCGAGGCGTTTGGCGGCGTGCCGATTTATCTGCACGCCGATGATCGTCAGTGGATCATGCGGCCGCATCCGGCAATCATCAGCTGGGAAGGCGAAACGCGCGCCATAAACCCGTCGCTGACGCTCATCCGCTGCGGCGGCCACTTTGCCGGTGGCCAGGTGCTGCACTGGAAGCGCGACAGCGGCAATGCCATGCTGGCCGGCGACATCCTGCAGGTGACGCCGACTCGCCGTCATGTCAGCTTCATGTACAGCTATCCGAACTATATCCCGCTCAACGCGACGAAAGTGCTCGGCATCAAGGCAGCGCTGGAGCCTTTCACCTTCGACCATATCTACGGCGCATGGTGGAACCAGAATGTCATCGGAGACGCAAAGGCGGCATTTTCAGCATCGGTTGCGCGCTATCTCGCGGCCATCGCCTGAGGAATTCGTCGCAGCAGGATAGGAAATACGAGCAAACGCCGTAACAAATGCCTATTTCAGGCGAAGTTGGGAAGGCAACCCAAATAGCGACATAAGCTAAGAGGAAAAAATGGACAGCCACACCTACCCCGTTACCCGCACCGATGCCGAATGGCGCGCCCGGCTGACGCCCGAGCAATATGCGGTGATGCGCAACCACGGCACCGAGCGGCCGGGAAGCTGCGCCCTGCTGCACGAGAAGCGCGCCGGCACCTTCTCCTGCGTCGGCTGCGACCAGCCCTTGTTTGAATCCAAGCTGAAATTCGAGAGCGGCACCGGCTGGCCGAGCTTCAACGATCCCGTGCCGGTCTCGGTCGAGACCACCGTCGACCGCAGCTACGGCATGGTCCGTACCGAGTGCCATTGCGCCCGCTGCGGCAGCCATCTCGGCCATGTCTTCGACGACGGCCCGCCGCCGACCGACCTGCGCTATTGCATCAACGGCGTGGCGCTCAAATTCGAGCCGGCCGCCTGACCGTCAGGCCACAACCACCAGGATCAGCCACAACGTGGCGCCAAGCGTCATCAGCGAGGCCTTGGCGCCACTCGATTTTCCGGCAGTTCGCCAAACGGCAAAGGTCAGGAAGATATTATAGGGCACCGGCGCGAAGTGCACCGCCAAGACTAGCGCAAGCGGCAGCTTCAGCCCAAGCAGAATGAGCGCCGCCACCGACAACGCGACGTTGATCGCTGTGCCGACAACGACCATGTCGCGCCAGAACAGCCGATCGAGCGGCACGCCGCCCAGCCAGCGTGGGCGGAAGAAGGCGGCAACGCGCGACATGATCGTCATCGATCGACCGGCTCCCTCGCTCTGCTCACCAGAGCGGTTCTAAGGATTGCGTCTGGAAATCCTGCTTTATTCCTGACCCAGAACTTCGGCAATCGCGCGCTCGAAACGTGAGGCTTCCGTAACCAGCCAGTCGGTCATCGCCGGCCAATTGTCTTCGGCAAAACAATTCACCCGCCACATCGAATTGATGCCTAGGCCGTCGCAACTTTGTTCTGGCCTGAGCTTCAGCCTGTCTTCGATGGCCGGCTGAAACGGCTTCAACCGCGACCAGGCTTGCGTGGCACCGAGCTTCTCGTTGCGGCCGAAGAAGACGCCGACATGATTGTGCGCAGGCGCGACATACATGGAAATGACCAATGCGAAGTCGGGCAGCCCACGCTGCCAGAACCACGGTCCGCGCCTCGCCAGCAGAGCCCTTTCATCCGGATGCCGTTCCGCGAACAGCGTCCAGAAGCTGCGTTGGCGGAATTCAGAGGCGCGGCGGGCGCCAAAATCGAATTCGCTCATGGTTCGATGCTCGCTCCAGCATCAGGCCGAGGTTGTTTCGAAATTCGCTCTGGCGAGTCATATGGCGGTGGTTTCGAAAACCGGAGCGCGGCGGACTTTAGGTCCGTGAGCGCTGGAAGCGCAGAAAACACCATCGGATTGCCGCCGGAGTAGAATTTCCAGACAGTCTCTACACCATTCCAAGCGCGGCCTTGTAGAGGTCGAGAATGGATTCCTCTTCCTGCCGCTCGGCCTGGTCTTTCTTGCGCAGCCGGATGATCGACCGCATCGCCTTGGTGTCGAAGCCGGTGCCCTTGGCCTCTGCAAACACTTCCTTGATGTCGTCGGCAATCGTCTTCTTCTCTTCCTCGAGCCGCTCGATGCGTTCGATAAAGGCGCGCAGCTGGCCGGCGGCAACAGTCTGGCTGGTCTCGGTGATGTCGTCGGCCATATTCTTCTCTCCGCGTCGTTTCTCGCCGCGACTCGGGGTAACCCGAGCGGCGAATTGCAGCGGTTCGATGCCCGACCGGGCGCGGCGGGTCAAGGTGCTATCGATGCGGCATGAAGGGGTTGGGCACGCCTTAAGGTATGTTGAGATTCAGGTCAGGCCGAGCCGAAAACGATGGCTGCCGAGAACCGGAGCGGAGCGTACCCGAGTACGTGAGCACCGGAAGCGCAGGAAGCCGGCGTTTGCAGGCCGGCATCACCTGAATATCAGCACACCTTACCCGAATGCGATCAGCAGATCCTTTGCATCGATCTGGTCGCCGGCCTTGACCAGCACCTCGGCTATGGTGCCGTCGCGTTCGGCATGCAACGCCGTTTCCATTTTCATTGCTTCGATCGACAGCAGCACGTCGCCGGCCTTTACCGCCTGGCCGGCAACGACCGCAAGCGCCGAGACGACGCCAGGCATCGGCGCGCCGACATGCGCCTCATTGCCCGGCTCCGCCTTGCGCCGTACCTTGGCAGCGGAGGCGCCATGCGCCCGGTCCGGCACCTTCACCCGGCGCGGCTGCCCGTTGAGTTCGAAGAACACGGTGACCATGCCCTTTTCGTCGACATCGCCCATGGCAAGGCAGCGCACCACCAGCGTTTTGCCTTTTTCGATATCGACGAAAATCTCGTCTTCCGGCTTCATGCCGTAGAAATAGGTCGGCGTTGGCAGCACGCTGACCGGCCCGTAGGTCTCCTGCGCGGCGGCAAAATCGGAAAACACCTTCGGATACATCAGCCACGACGCGAACTCGAACTCACTGAGCTTGCGCTCGAGTTTTTCCTCGACCTCCGTGCGACTGGCCTTGAGGTCCGCCGGTTTGAGCAGCGAACCTGGCCGCACCGTGATCGGCTTTTCGCCCTTCAGCACCTTCTTCTGCAATGGCTTTGGCCAGCCGCCCGGCGACTGGCCGAGATCGCCGCGCAACATCGACACCACCGAATCCGGGAAGGCGATGTCCCTCGCCGGATTCTCGACGTCGGCGACGGTCAGGTCCTGGCTCACCATCATCAGCGCCATGTCGCCGACGACCTTGGACGACGGGGTCACCTTGACGATGTCGCCGAACATCAGATTGACGTCGTGATAGGTCTGCGCCACTTCATGCCAACGTGTCTCCAGCCCGAGCGAGCGCGCCTGTTCCTTGAGGTTGGTGAACTGCCCGCCCGGCATTTCATGCAGATAGACCTCCGATGCCGGCCCCTTCAGGTCGCTTTCAAAGGCGGCGTACTGGTTGCGCACCGCCTCCCAGTAGAACGAGATGTTCCTGATCCATTGCCGGTCGAGGCCCGGGTCGCGCTCGGTGCCTTTCAGCGCCTCGACGATCGAACCCAGGCACGGCTGCGAGGTGTTGCCCGATAGCGAATCCATCGCCGCGTCGATGGCGTCGACGCCGCTCTCCACCGCCGCCAGCACGGTTGCCGACGACAGGCCGGATGTGTCGTGGGTGTGGAAGTGGATCGGCAGGTCCGTCGTCTCGCGCAGCGCCTTGAACAGCACGCGGGCCGCCGCCGGTTTCAAAAGCCCGGCCATATCCTTGACGGCGATGATATGGGCGCCTGCCGACTGCAATTCCCTGGCCAGGCCGACATAATATTTCAGATCGTATTTGGCCCGCGCCGGATCGAGTATGTCGCCGGTATAACAGATCGCCGCTTCGATCAGCTTGCCCTCGGCGCCGACCGCATCCATGGCGACGCGCATGTTCTCGACCCAGTTCAGGCAGTCGAAGACGCGGAACAGGTCGATGCCGCCGGCAGCGGCCTGGCGGACGAAATGCTGGACGACGTTGTCGGGATAGTTGGTATAGCCAACGCCATTGGCGCCGCGCAGAAGCATCTGCAGAAGAAGGTTGGGTGCCGCCTCGCGCACTTTGCTCAGCCGCTCCCATGGGTCTTCGGTGAGAAAGCGCATGGCGACGTCGAATGTGGCGCCGCCCCAGCATTCAAGCGACAAAAGCAGCGGCAGAGCACGCGCATAGGTGCCGGCAATTCCAGCAATGTCATAGGTGCGCACACGCGTCGCGAGCAAGGATTGATGCCCGTCGCGCATTGTCGTGTCGGTGACCAGCACCTCTTTTTGCTCGCGCATCCACGCGGCGAATTTCTCCGGCCCGAGCACGTCGAACTTCTGCTTGCTGCCTTGAGGCACATTGCCGTTGAGATATGGCACCACCGGCGGCGCCGCATCGGCCTTTGGCTGCGGCCGGCCGCGCGTCTCGGGATGGCCATTGACCGAAACATCGGCAAGATAGTTGAGCAGCTTGGTCGCGCGGTCCTGCCGCTTCACACTGGCGAACAGTTCCGGCGTCGTGTCGATGAACTTGGTGGTGTAGGAATTGTCGGCGAAGCTCGGGTGATTGATGATCGCCTCGAGGAAGGTGAGATTGGTCGCCACGCCGCGGATACGGAATTCGCGCAGCGCCCGGTTCATGCGGGCAATGGTCTCGGCCGGCGTCGGCGCCCACGCCGTCACCTTTTCCAGCAGCGGATCGTAGAAGCGGGTGATCACCGCGCCCGAATAGGCGGTGCCCCCATCAAGGCGGATGCCGAAGCCGGTGGCACCGCGATAGGCGGTGATGCGGCCATAATCGGGGATGAAATTATGTTCGGGATCTTCCGTGGTGATGCGGCACTGCAGGGCGTGACCGTTGAGCCTGATGTCCTTTTGCGCCGGCACGCCCGATTCCGCCGTGCCGATGGCAAAGCCGTCGAGGATATGGATCTGCGCCTTGACGATGTCGATGCCGGTCACCTGTTCGGTGACGGTGTGCTCGACCTGGATGCGCGGATTGACCTCGATGAAATAGAATTTTCCGGTGTCGGCATCCTGCAGGAACTCGACCGTGCCGGCGCCGATATAGCTGGTTTGGCGCGCAATTCTCAGCGCGTAGCCGCAAAGCTCTTCGCGTTGTGACATTTCGAGATACGGCGCCGGCGCCCGCTCGACGACCTTCTGGTTGCGGCGCTGGATCGAACAGTCGCGCTCGAACAGGTGCACGGCGTTGCCTTGGCGGTCGCCCAGCACCTGCACCTCGACATGGCGGGCGCGCTCGATCAGCTTTTCGAGATAGACCTCGTCCTTGCCGAAAGCCGCCTTCGCCTCACGCTTGCCCTCCATGACCTCGCGGGCGAGATCGGCCTCGGAGCGGATGGCGCGCATGCCGCGGCCGCCGCCCCCCCAGGATGCCTTGAGCATCACCGGGTAGCCGATCGTCTTGGCGAGTTCCCTTACCGCCGCCATGTCGTCCGGCAAGGGATCGGTAGCGGGAATTACCGGCACGCCGACTTCGATCGCGAGATTGCGCGCGGCGACCTTGTTGCCCAGCCTGCGCATCGTATCGGGTTTTGGCCCGATGAAGATGATGCCGGCCCTGGCGCAGGCCTCGGCGAATTCCGGGCTCTCCGACAGCAGCCCGTAACCCGGATGGATGGCGTCGGCGCCCGACAGCCTGGCGACGCGGATAACCTCCTCGATCGACAGATAGCTTTCGATCGGCCCCATATCCCTGGCCAGATGCGGCCCGCGCCCGACCTGGTAACTTTCGTCGGCCTTGAAGCGATGCAGGGAGTATTTGTCCTCCTCTGCCCAGATCGCCACGGTTTTAAGGCCGAGCTCATTGGCCGCGCGGAAGACCCGGATGGCTATTTCGGAGCGGTTGGCGACAAGGATCTTCGAAATTGCCAAGGACAGGGCTCCGGACGCGGGGAAGGGAACTGCCGGACATGATTAGCGCGAAAATGCTGCAGTGCAAACAAAATCGAAAAGAGGGATTAAACCGATTTAGTATGATCTATCGCGTTGACGCATTGCGTGTCGACCCGGACAACGCCTGGGGCACTCCGGGTCCAGGCATTTGGGAAACCCCATGAAAAATGCCCGGCGCGAGGCGCCGGGCATTTTTCATATAGCAACGTCCGGTTATTTGCCGGGTTCGTTCTCGACATAGGTGTACTTGCCGTCGTCACCCTTCTTCCAGGTGTACATGACGTAGTCCGGACGGGTGATATCGCCCTTTGCGTCGTAGCCGATCTCGCCGATCGCAGTCTTCCAGGGGCCGGCCGACTTGATGGTCTCGGCTACCTTCTGAGCGTCATCGGCTGAGCCGGTCTTAGTGATAGCGGCCGCGATGATTTCCATCGCTGCGTAGGAGTAGAGCGTATAAGCCTCCGGCTCGAAGCCGGCCGCACGGAACTTCTCGACGAGTTCCTTGGCGTTCGGATTCTTGCGCGGATCCGGAGCGAACGTCATCAGCGTGCCCTCGACGGCGTCGCCGGCGATGGAGGCCAATTCGTTCGAGACGATGCCGTCGCCGGACATGAAGGTTGCCTTGAGGCCCTGGTCGGCGAGCTGGCGTATGATCAGGCCGGCTTCGGTGTGCAGGCCGCCATAGTAGACGACCGAGACGCCCGCATCCTTCATCTTGGCGATGAGGGCCGAGAAATCCTTGTCGCCGACATTGATGCCTTCATACATGGCCTCAGTCACGCCGTTGGCTGCGAGCGCCTTCTTGGTTTCGTCGGCGAGGCCCTGGCCATAAGGCGTCTTGTCATGGATGACAGCGATCTTGGCATCCTTGAAATTCGCGGCGAGATAGTCGCCAGCGACCTTGCCCTGCTGATCGTCGCGTCCGCAGGTGCGGAAGGTGTTCCACATGCCACGTTCGGTGAACTTCGGATTGGTCGCGGCCGGCGTGATCTCAAGGATGCCGTTCTCGGCGTAGACTTCCGATGCCGGGATCGAGACGCCGGAGTTGAAGTGGCCATCGACGTACTTGACGCCGTCGGCGACGAACTTGTTGGCGACCGAGATGCCTTGCTTGGGATCGGAGACGTCGTCGCCGACTTCAAGCTTGAGCTGCTGGCCAAGAACGCCGCCCGCCGCATTGATATCGGCGACCGCCTGTTCGGCACCCTTCTGAAGCTGGGCACCGAACGCTGCGTTCGGACCGGTGATCGGACCGGCAACGCCGATCAGGATGTCAGCCCACGCGTTGCCGCTGAACGCGACAAGCGCGGTCAGTGCGACGGCGGACAAAAGTGACTTTTTCATTGAAACGCTCCCATTTACCGAGTGGGCGTGGATGTTGCTTTCATGCGATGCCCACTCTTGCTCGCAGAAAGAGTACTTTGCCGATTTTCAGGCACTTGTCACGCCGATTCATCCCTGAAACGCCGTTAATGATAAATGTCAACCTTTCGGTTTCCAGCTCAAAAGAGAGGCTCTTTCGTAAAGCCAATTATACTGCGTTACCATCTGGTTCGTGCGCGTGTATTGGTAGCCAATGAAGCCCAATATTATCAGCACGATGGTATCGACCACGTAGTAATGCAGCGAAAACATCGTTCCGCCGAACAGCGCATGATGGATGAATCTTACGCCGATGCCGAGCCCCAGCATATAGGCGAATAGCTGGGCGAAGCTGCGCCATGTCTGGGCACACGCCTTGCCCGTCATCCAGGCCGCCCAGCCGCCGAGCAGGCAGGTGACGAAAAAGAACTGCCAAATCGAGGGTTCCTCATAAAGAATGCCCTGCATGATGAAGACTCCTGAAACTCAGTGATGGCCGCCCTCGAGATAGGCGGCGCGCACTTCCGGATTGGCGAGCAGTTCCTTGCCGGTGCCGCTCATCGTCACATTGCCGTTGACCATGACATAGCCGCGCGTGGCGAGCTTCAGTGCGCCGAAGGCGTTCTGCTCGACCAGGAACACGGTCAGTCCCTGCGTGCGGTTCAGCTCGCGAATGGCGTCGAATATCTGCTTGACGATCAGCGGCGCCAGGCCTAGCGACGGCTCATCCAGCAAGAGCAGCTTCGGCCTTGCCATCAGCGCGCGGCCGATCGACAGCATCTGCTGCTCGCCGCCCGAAAGCGTGCCGCCACGTTGGCTGACGCGTTCCTTGAGCCGCGGGAACAGCGTAAAGACCCTTTCGACATCCTCGTCGTAATGCTTGAGACCGTCGAGGCTGGCGCCCATCTGCAGGTTTTCCATCACCGTCATGCGCGGAAAGATGCGCCGGCCCTCCGGCGACTGCGCGATACGCATGCGCGCGATCTCGTGGGTTGGCATCTGGGTGATATCGGTGCCGGCGAAGGTGATAGTGCCGGCACGAGCGCGCGGAGCACCGAAGATGGTCATCATCAGTGTCGATTTGCCGGCGCCGTTGGCGCCGATCAGCGCCACGATCTCGCCCTGTTTGACGGTGACGTCGACGCCGTTCAGCGCCCTGATGTTGCCGTAGTAGGTCTGGACGCCCTTGATATCGAGCAGCGTTGTGCCGGCCATTATTTCCGCCCCCCACGCCGATTAGAGGTGCCGGGAGTTTTCGACTTCGCCGGAGCCTTGCCCGGCTTTGCCGTGGAAGATTTCGCGGCCGATTTGGCTTTGGCCGGCGATCCGGACTTTGCAGCAGCAGCGCTCGACCTTGCATCGATCTGCCCGGCCTTCGAAGCGCCCTTTGACACTGTGACGCGTTCGCCCTCGCTATGGCCGACCGTGTCGGCCACCGGTCCGGCAAGATAGGAAGACGATGTGCCCGGTCCATGCGCGGCATCCGGACCCGTATCCAGTTGCTCGATGACGTCCTCGTCGCCGACTTCGGTCAGTACCGTCTCGACGTCCTCGTCTTCGACGCCGAGATAGGCGGCAATGACGCGCGGGTCGGTTCGTACCGATTGCGGGTTGCCGTCGGAGATCTTGCGCCCGTATTCGAGGACGACGACATGGTCTGAAATCTGCATGACCACCGCCATGTCGTGCTCGATCAAAAGGATCGAGGTGCCGGTGTTGTCCTTGATGTCCATCAGCAGCGCATTGAGCGCCGCCGATTCCTTCGGATTTAGGCCGGCGGCCGGCTCGTCTAGGCACAGAAGCTCAGGGCCGGTGCACATGGCGCGAGCAATTTCGAGCCGTCGCTGCGCGCCATATGGCAGATCGCCGGCAGGATCGTCGGCGCGGTCGACGAGATCGGCCTTCTCCAGCCAGTGCTCGGCGAGTTCAACGGATTCCGCCGAAGCCTGTCTGTATCCGCTATAACCGAACAGGCCGAGAACGGTATAGCCGGACGCCTTCATCAGTTTGTTGTGCTGGGCCACCAGCAGGTTCTCCAGCAGCGTCATGCCCGAGAACAGGCGGATGTTCTGGAAGGTGCGCGCCACCTTGGCCCGCGCCGGGATCTCATGGTTCGGCAGGCGTTCGAGCAGGAAGGTCGAGCCGTCGCGCCGGTTGAGCGTGATCATGCCTTCCGACGGCTTGTAGAAACCGGTGATGCAATTGAACACGGTGGTCTTGCCGGCGCCGTTGGGGCCGATCAGCGCGGTGATCTCGCCACGTTTGGCCTGGAATGACAAATCGCCGATGGCGATGAGACCGCCGAACTTCATCGACAGATGCTCGACCTGCAGGATGGCATCGTTCACGGAGGGGCTCGCGTTCATCAGCCGTGTCCCTCCTTGGTGAAGGACCCGGACACCGCCCTGCGCACCTTGAGGAAGGCTGTCGGCTCGCGGCTGCCGACGAAGCCACGCGGCTTCCACAGCATGACGATGACCATGGCCATGCCGAACAACAGCATGCGATAAAGCTCCGGCGTGAAGTCGGGGCCGAACCCGGGTATGACCTTGATGTTGCCCCAACTCAGGCCGGTCTTGAGGAAATCCAGTTCGCGCAGGATTTCCGTGCCGCCGATCATCACCATGGCGGCGACGGCAATGCCGACCAGCGAGCCCATGCCGCCAAGCACGACGATGGCAAGGATGATCGCCGATTCCAGGAAGACGAAGGATTCCGGGCTGACGAAGCCTTGCCGCGCGGCGAAGAACGAGCCGGCAAAGCCGCCGAACATCGCGCCCGTGGCAAAGGCCGTGAGCTTGGTGGTGGTGGTGTTGATGCCGAGCGAGCGGCAGGCGATCTCGTCCTCGCGCAGCGCTTCCCAGGCGCGGCCGACCGGCAGGCGCCTGAGCCTCACCGTGACGAAGGCGGTCAGCAGGCAGAGTCCAAGGATCAGGTAGTAGAGGAAGATCTTGTAGTAGGCACCGGACTGCGCGATGCCGAGCACCTTGGAGATGTAGTTCGGGTCGGAGACGTTGAACGACATCAGGCCGAAGAACGAGACCTTCGGGATGCCGGAAATCCCGGCCGAGCCGTTGGTCACTTCGCGCCAGTTGATAATCACCAGCCTTATGATCTCGCCGAAAGCGAGCGTCACGATCGCCAGATAGTCACCGCGCAGGCGCAACACAGGGAAGCCCAGCATCACGCCCCAGAATGCAGCCATCAGGCCGGCGGCGGGCAGTAGGATCCAGAAGGAAAGGCCGTAATGCGTGCCGAGCAACGCATAGGCATAGGCACCGACGGCGTAGAAGGCGACATAGCCTAGGTCCAGCAGGCCGGCCAAGCCAATAACGATATTCAACCCCCAGGCCAGCATCACGTAGATCAGGATCTGGATGCCGAAATTGTCGACATACTTCAGCGAACCCTGGAAACCGGCCGCCATGGACCCGGCATATAGCGCCAGCACCAACACCACGATAATCGGGTAGAGCGCCAGTGCGGTTATGCCCAATGCCGAGAAATGAGAATGAATGAAGGCCCGGAACCGATATATCAGCCAGGCTAGCGCATAGATGATTGCAAGTGCCCGCAGGAACCGCACAAAATCGGAAAGTTCCGGCCCTAAAGCCTCGGTCAGGAAGCCCCTGAGCGCGAGCAGAATAACGGCGACGGCGAGCGCCACGATGAACGCGGGAAGGCGGAAGAATCGCGAAGCCAGGCTGACCGGCAGCAGGCCGGTAGCGACGTCGACGATCTTCTGGTTCGCCAGGAAGGGCTGGCCATAGGCGACATAAAGGAAGCGTCCGGCCATGGTGGCGATCACGACGCCGGCGAGCAAGCCCCAGCGCTGCACCAGGATCAGTTCGTTGGAGATGTTCTGGTCGGTCTTCAGGCCGATGAACAGCACGAACAGGCCAAGCGAGATGGCGCCGGCATAGAGCGCTTCGCGAAAAGCGCGCTGGACCGGGGTGGCGACGACGGTGCTTTCCGGAGACACGGTAACCGCCATGATCTCAGACCTTTTCGACTTCTGGCCGGCCGAGAATGCCGGAAGGCAGGAAGATCAGCACGATCGCCAGGATGGAGAAGGCGGCGACGTCCTTGTAGTCGATCGAGAAATAAGCCGACCACATGCTTTCGATGAAGCCAATCATCAGGCCGCCGAGCACGGCGCCGGGCAGTGAGCCGATACCGCCGAGCACCGCGGCAGTAAACGCCTTCACACCCGGCGTAAAACCGTCGGAAAACACCACCACGCCGTAATACATCAGGAACAACGTGCCGGCGACGGCGGCGAGGGCGGCGCCCATGATGAAGGTGATCGAGATGGTGCGATCGACGTCGACGCCGAGCAGTGCGGCCATCTTGCGATCCTGCTCGCAGGCGCGCTGCGCCCGGCCGAGCGAGGTCTTGTTGACCAGGTACCAGAACACCGCGAGCAGGACTATGGTGACCAGGACGATGATGATCTGCTTCAGCGAGACGCTGATGCCTTCGATGTTGTAGACCGTGGACACCATTGGCGGGACCGGCTTGTTGCGCGGCCCTTGCGTCACCTGGACGAAATTGGACAGCGCAATCGACATGCCGATCGCAGTGATCAGCGGCGCCAGCCGGAATGAACCACGCAAAGGCCGGTAGGCCACCTTCTCGATCGTCCAATTATACAGGCTGGTCAGCAGCATCGCGACGATCATCATGATCAGCAGCGCAACGACGATCGGCAGCGAATAGAACAACGCACCGAGGATAAGGAAAACGATGAGTGCGGTGAAAGCGCCGATCATGAAAATGTCGCCATGGGCGAAATTGATCATGCCGATGATGCCGTAGACCATCGTATAGCCGATCGCTATCAGCCCATAGATCGATCCCAGCGTCAGCCCGTTGATAAGCTGCTGGACAAAATACTGCATGCTGTCGTGGCTCCCCTGGAATGTCGCCCATGCAGACGCATTCCTTTTCGTATTTTCCCTAGTCGTAAAGTTTCGAGCCCGGATTGCAACGTGATTTTTCGATCATTACGCGTGTTTTCGCCGCACGCCGTCCGATTGCCCGTTTTGTTCCCGTCCGCCCCCTGGACCATCGCGGACCCTACCATTGGCCTAACGCAATGTCTTTGACGATTCAATCGCTCTATGCGCCCCATGTCGAAGAAATCGCCGTCAAAATAAGTTGATGGGCGGGATCGTTGCGCCGTCAAAGGCAATCCGTTTGCGCTCTCTGTCTTTCCCTAACGTCAGCGTTTTCTCTATTTGACGACGAAGCCGTGTGCAAACGGGTCGCGGTCGTCGATGAAGATCGTGTTCAATCCAGTCATCCGCGCCCACCCGCCGATCGACGGAATGATTGCCGGCTTGCCGGCGACGGTGACCTCTTTCTCCACCCTGCCCTTGAACAGCGACCCGATGATCGATTCATGGACGAAGTCGTCGCCGACCCCAAGCTTGCCCTTGGCGTGAAGCTGCGCCATCCGCGCCGAGGTGCCGGTGCCGCAGGGCGAGCGGTCGATTGCCTTGTCGCCGTAGAAGACGGCGTTGCGGGCATCGGCTTGCGGGTTGGCCGGCGCGCCGGTCCACAATATGTGCGACAGCTTGTCGATGCCGGGATTCTCCGGGTGGACGAAGGAATATTTCTCGTTGAGCCGCTGCCGCACCACCGGGCTCCAGGCGATCAGCTCGCCGGCCGAATGGTCGGCCATGTCGCGATAGTTCTTTTGCGGTTCGACGATGGCGTAGAAATTGCCGCCGTAGGCGACATCGACGCTGACCTCGCCGAGCCCGGGGCATTCGACCGTCAGGCCCTCGGCATAGAGGAAGGAAGGCACATTGGTGATGCGCACCTCCTCGACATAATCGCCGACTTGGCTGTACTCGGCGACGACCACGCCCGCCGGCGTATCCAGCCTGAGCACGCCCGGCGTCTTCGGCTTGATCAATCCATTTTCGACGGCAAAGGTCACCGTGCCGATGGTGCCGTGGCCGCACATCGGCAGGCAGCCCGAGGTTTCGATGAACAGGATGGCGATGTCGCAATCCTCGCGCGTCGGTGGATAGAGGATCGAGCCGGACATCACGTCATGGCCGCGCGGCTCGAACATCAGGCCGGTGCGGATCCAGTCGTATTCGGCCAGGAAATGCGCTCGCCGCTCCATCATCGTCGAGCCGTTGAGCAACGGTCCGCCGCCGGCAACCAGCCGCACCGGATTGCCGCAGGTGTGGCCGTCTATGCAGAAGAAGGAATGCTTGGCCATGCCGGCTCCCAACTGAATGTCTTCGATCTCAAAATCGTTGCGGGCTGAACGGACCGAGATCAAGCGATGGACTCTGCCCGAGAACGAGCTCGCGGATCAAGCGTCCGGTCGCCGCGGCCTGGGTCAGGCCGAGGTGACCATGGCCGAAACCGTACACCACCGACGGCGTTTTTTGCGATTGCCCGATCACCGGCAGCGAATCCGGCAGCGACGGCCGGAACCCTATCCATTCGCGCCCATTGGCCGGATCCAGTCCCGGCAGGAATTTCTGGGCCTTTTCGAGCAGCGCTTTCGAGCGCGCATAATTGGGCGGCCTCTCAAGGCCGCCGAGTTCGACCGCACCACCGACGCGCAGGCCCGTCTCGAGCGGCGTGATGACGAAGCCATGCCCGGAAAAGATCAATTGCCGCCTTACGTCGAAGGCAGTCTTCGGCAGCGTCGTGTTGTAGCCACGCTCGGTCTCCAGCGGGATTCTGTCGCCGAGATGTCTCGCCAACAGGTGCGACCAGGCCCCGGCAGCGATGACGAGATGCTTCGCCCGTCGCCTCGTGCCGTCGGCCATGGTCAGGATCGCGCCGTCCTGTCCTGCCTCGACACGCTCGATCCGGGCCCTTTCGAACCCGGCGCCCAACCTCTCGGCATAGGCCCATAACGCCTTTCCAAGCCGCTTGGGGTCGGCGACGGTTTTCCACCCCGGAACGAAAGTTCCCTTGACGAAGCGCGGCGACAGACCGGGCTGCAAGGCGGCGAGAGCGCTCCCCTCGACATGGCTGAAGCCGATGCCGAAGCGCTGCCTTGCCGCCCAGCCGGGCAGTGAGGCCTTGAACTCGGCTTCGCTTTCGTAGAGTTCGAGCGAGCCGTCCTCGTGCAGCATCGGCCGTGTGCCGGAACGGTCGAGCAAACCCATCCATTCCGCCTCGGCGAGCTTCATCATCCCGGCCTGTGCGGCAAGGCCGGCTTCATAGCGGTCGCTTCGGCCGGCGCGCCAGAAGCGGACCAGCCAGGGCAGCAGCTTCAGCAGATAGGCTGGTGGGATGCTGAGCGGGCCGAGCGGGTCGGCGAGCCATTTCGGCAGCTGCCTGATCATGCCCTTGTGGGCGAGCGGCAGCACGTCGGAGAAGGCAAAGGCGGCGGCATTGCCGGAACTGGTCTCCTCGCAGATCCCCGTCCGATCGAAGATCGTGACGTTTCGCCCCGCCTCGGCCAGAAATGCGGCAGCGCAGATGCCGATAATGCCGCCACCAATGATGGCGACATCGAGCGTAGCATTGTCATTCATTGGCATGCGCCGCGCTGCACATCTGCAAACACCCTCGAAGGCACTGGATCAGAATGCCGGCAGTTGCGGCCGCACGGCCAGCGCATCCCTGACGACCTTTTCGACTGCCTTGCGCCGCTCGCCCGACAATGGCTGGCGCGGCATGCGCACGCGGTCGTTGGTGTTGATCGCCAAAACTTCGGCGAGCTTGATGTTCTGCACCAGATAGGTCGAGACGTCGAGGTCGAGCAGCGGCCGGAACCAGCGGTAGATCTTCAACGCCTCCTCGCGGCGGCCCTGTCTCATCAACTGATAGATGGCGACGGTCTCGCGCGGGAACGCGGTGACCAAGCCCGCCACCCAGCCGATGGCGCCGACCGACAGCGCCTCAAAGGCGAGATTGTCGACGCCGGTGAACAGGTCGTAGCGGTCGCCGAGGCGGTTGATGATCTCGGTCGAGCGGCGGATGTCGTCTGAGGACTCTTTTATGGCGACGAAGCGCTGGTCCTTGGCCAACTCCTCCATCTGGTCGACGGTGACATCGACGCGATAGGCAAGCCGGTTGGAGTAGATCATCACCGGCAGGTCGCCGGCCGCGGCGACGGCGCTGAGTGCCGCGACCGTCTCCTCGGCATTGGTATGGTAGATCGGGCTCGGCACCACCATCAAACCGTTGGCGCCTTCCTTGGCGGCGCGGCGTGCGATCGCCGCCGCCTCGCGTGTACCGGCCTCGTTGACCGTCAACAGCACCGGTTTTTTGCCGGCGATCTTCTGGGCGGTCTTCAGCACCGCGATCTTCTCGTCATGCGACAGCATCGGGCCTTCGCCGAGCGACCCGCAGACGATGATGCCGTCACAGCCGGCCTCCATCTGCAGCGCAAAGCAGCGCTCCATCTCGGCATGGTCGAGGCCGTCGTCCTCGGTGAATTTGGTCGTAACGGCGGGGAAGACTCCGGCCCACATGTCGATCGCTCCATCTGATATATCAGTCGTATATTTCTTAAGAAGCCGGCTGTCAACGTTGAATCTGATATGATATATCAACAATATATCAGGAGAAGCCGCATTGGTATATGAGAGCCCGGGCTCCGAGCCGGCAACTGCGAAGGCCTACCGCAGGCTCGAGCACATGATCGTAACTCTCGAGCTGGCGCCGGCGAGCTTCATCACCGAGGGGGCGCTGATCGACAGGCTCGGCCTCGGCCGCACCCCGGTTCGCGAAGCGATCCAGCGGCTGGCTTGGGAGGGGCTGCTCGAGGTCCGGCCGCGCGCCGGCATTGCCATTGCCCCGCTGCACCCCGGCGACTGGCTGCGTGTCCTCGACGCCCGCCGTGGCGTCGAGGTGGTGCTTGCCCGCTCGGCCGCTCGCTTCGTCACCCGCGAGGCCGCCGACCTGTTCCATGACGCTGCCCTTGCCATGCAAAAGGCGGTGATTTCGGAAAATGTGTTTTACTTCATCCAGGCCGACAAGGCGCTCGACGAGGCGCTGGCGCTGGCTGCCGACAACCCGTTCGCCGCGCGCCTGGCGGCGCCCTTGCAAACCCACAGCCGCCGTTTCTGGTTCCGCTACAAGGCCGATACCGGCTTGGCCGAATCCGCCGAGCATCATGTCGCGCTGATCCGCTCGATCCTAGCAGGCGACGAGGAGGCCGCAGCCAAGGACGCCAAGCGCCTGATGGCACTTTTGCGCGGCCATGCCGAGGCAGCTGCCACACGCTGAGCCTGTCATTTCGTCATGCGCCCTGGCCGGGCAGGGCCATCACGTTTTCCCAATTGTCGCCGGCCGCGACGATGCAGCTTCTGCCGGCGATATCGGTGACGACGATACTCCAGGTTCCGGTCTCGGCGACAAAGACTTCCATGACCGCCTCATGACCGATCAGCCCCAAAGCAAACTGCCTTTCCTGGAACTTCTCGCTCAAATGGGCGACGAGCTCGCCATGTTCAACGCAGTATTGATATTGCGCGCTTGCGGTGTTCGTACCCACCGCCAATGCGCCAGCAAGAACCAGGGTTTTCACCCATCCCAACAGCGATTTGTGTGCCATAGGCACCTCCTTTGCCATCGCGTTCCGGCAAAGGAGGGGTTTGACAGCCTCACTTTGCCGGAGCGATCCAGGCCGGTTCCGACGTCATCATCATCGCGTCGTTCCTTTCTGTGTTCCGGTCTGCCATCGGTGGGAACGATTCCAGATGTTCCCATTATGTTCCCGATATATGGTATCGGCAATGGAAAAGCGCAAGCAGGCGCCCAAGCGGGCGCCTGCAGATCCGTTTTACGGTTGTCGCCGAAGAATGGGGCCACCCAGGCTGCGCGGCCATGCCGAGGCCGCTGCTACGCGCGAGCGTGGAACCTCATCAGGTGCCTGGCAGCGCCGCTATCGTCATCGCGCTCTCCCAGCCTTCGCCGACTGAAATCACGCAGCTTTGGCCTTTTGTGTCGCTGGCGAGGATGGTCCATGTGCCCTTGTCGGAAACGAAGACTTCAAGCACCACATTCGGATTGACGACGCCGACCGCGCTCGGATTTTCATGAAACTTCTCGCCGAGCGCCTTGACCATATCCGCGCGTGCCGCACATTGCTCGGCAGCCATTGCCGGGACGGCGGAAAGGGCCATCGCAGCGCAAGCTACAGTCGCCACGAGACGTGTCATCTGACACCTCCTTTGCGCCGGACGATATCCCCGGAGCCGTCACCAGCGCCGTTGGTTGATCTGCCAGCGTCTGCTTCGCGGCAGGACTGCAACCTAAGAAGATTGCTGCCTTCTTGGTTCCATCACATTAGTGTTCATGCCGATGAAGATCGCGACAAAAAAGACCCGGGTCGAGCCCAGGGCTTCTTTTGCTTTCCGCGATCTGGATCAGTTCATCGTCGGGATGATGAACTCGGCGCCATCCTTCACGCCGGCCGGCGCGCCCGAAACCGAAGGGGAGGACGCGCAGACAGAAAACCGTCCGGCTAATTCATCGTCGGAATGACGAACTCGGCGCCATCCTTCACGCCGGCCCGCGCCCCCGAAGCCGAAGGCGAGGACGCGCAGACAGAAAACCGTCCGGCTAATTCATCGTCGGAATGACGAATTCGGCGCCGTTCTTCACGCCGGCCCGCGCGCCCGAAGCCGAAGGCGAGGACGCGCAGACAGAAAACCGTCCGGCTAATTCATCGTCGGAATGACGAATTCGGCGCCATCCTTCACGCCGGACGGCCAGCGCGACGTCACCGTCTTGGTCTTGGTGTAGAAGCGGAACGCGTCCGGCCCGTGCTGGTTGAGGTCGCCGAAGGAGGACGCCTTCCAGCCGCCAAACGTATAGTAGGCGATCGGCACCGGGATCGGCACGTTGATGCCGACCATGCCGACCTGAACCCGCGAGGCGAAGTCGCGCGCCGCGTCGCCGTCGCGGGTGAAGATAGCGACGCCATTGCCCATCTCGTGCTCGTTGGCGAGCTTGATTGCGTTCTCGTAGGTCGGTGCGCGCACCACCGACAGCACCGGCCCGAAGATCTCTTCCTTGTAGATGCGCATGTCGGGGGTCACATTGTCGAACAGGCAGCCGCCCATATAGTAGCCGTTCTCGTAACCCTGCATGGAAAAGCCGCGTCCGTCGACGACCAGCTTGGCGCCTTCCTTGACGCCGGTGTCGACATAGGACTTGACCCGCTCCAGCGCCTGTGCCGTGACCAGCGGGCCGAAATCGGCGGAAGAATCGGTCGACGGACCGACCTTCAGGCTCTCGACCCGCGGCACCAGTCTTTCCATCAGCCGGTTGGCGGTGTCGTTGCCGACCGGAACGGCCACCGATATGGCCATGCAGCGCTCGCCGGCCGAGCCGTAGCCGGCGCCGATCAGCGCGTCGACGGTCTGGTCCATATCGGCATCCGGCATGATGATCATGTGGTTCTTGGCACCGCCGAAGCACTGCACGCGCTTGCCGGCCGCGCAGCCGCGCGAGTAGATGTACTGGGCGATCGGCGTCGAGCCGACGAAACCGATGGCCTTGATGTCGGGATCGTCGAGGATGGCGTCGACCACTTCCTTGTCGCCATTGACGACATTGAGGATGCCCGCCGGCAGGCCGGCCTCGATGAACAGTTCGGCAATGCGCATCGGCACGCCCGGGTCGCGCTCGGACGGTTTGAGGATGAAGGCATTGCCGCAAGCGATGGCCGGCGCGATCTTCCACAGCGGGATCATCGCCGGAAAATTGAACGGCGTGATGCCGGCGACGACGCCAAGCGGCTGGCGCATCGAATAGACGTCGATGCCGGGGCCGGCGCCATCGGTGAACTCGCCCTTCATCATGTGCGGCGCACCGATGCAGACCTCGACCACTTCGAGGCCGCGCTGGATGTCGCCCTTGGCGTCGGCGATGGTCTTGCCGTGTTCGCGCGCCAATATCTCGGCCAGCGCGTCATACTCCTTGGCGACCAGCTCGAGGAACCGCATCAGGACGCGCACGCGCCGCTGCGGGTTGGTCGCCGCCCAGCCGGGCTGTGCCGCCTTGGCGTTTTCGACCGCCGCGCGCAATTCCGCCTGCGAAGCCAGCGCCACCGTGCCGCGCACCGTGCCGTCCATCGGCTGCATGACGTCCTGCTTGCGGCCGCTGGTTCCGGCGACGCGCTTGCCGCCGATGAAATGACCGTATTCGATCATGGTCTCTCTCCCTGGTTCGTGATGAGGCATTGTCCGCCTTTGCGAGAGCGATGGCAACGCGAGCGAAAACGCAACCGTTGTGCAGAAAATAGATAGCAGTGGGTGTCTGTGCATCAAATCGCGCAAATGATAGAGATGTGTGGTGTACGCCATGGGATAGAGAAAATTGAGTTTCTTCGCCGTCGAGCGCTGCCGTAATCGTCATCATCCGGACCCTCCCGATGAACTGGGATGATGCCCGCATCTTCCTTGCCGTGGCGCGCGCCGGTCAGATCCTCGGCGCCGCCAGGCGGCTGGAGCTTAATCACGCGACCGTCTCGCGCCGCATCGCCGCCCTCGAGGATGCGCTCAGGACAAAACTGTTTCGCCGGCTTACCACCGGCAGTGAGCTGACGCCGGCGGGCGAGCGTTTCCTCGAGATCGCCGAACGCATGGAGGGCGACATGATCGCCGCGCGCTCGACTGTTTCAGGCGAAGGCGACGACGTGTCGGGCACCGTGCGGATCGGCGCGCCGGACGGTTTTGGCGTCGCCTTCCTGGCCAGGCGCCTCAGCGTGCTGACCGCTCTGCACCGTGAACTCACCATCCAGTTGGTGCCGGTACCACGCTCCTTCTCTTTGTCACGGCGCGAGGCCGACATTGCCATCACCGTCGAGCGGCCGACGGAAGGCCGCCTGGTGGCGGGAAAGCTGGTCGACTACACGCTCGGCCTGTTCGCGTCGCGTGCCTACGCCGACACCCATGGCTTGCCCGGAAGCGCCGCCGAGCTAGGTCAGCATACGCTGATCGGCTACGTGCCGGATCTGATCGTCAGTCCCTCGCTCGACTACGCGGCCGAATTCAGCGCCGACTGGCGCACCAGCTTCGCCATTTCCTCCGCGCTCGGCCAGGCCGAAGCGGTGCGTTCCGGCGCCGGGATCGGCATACTGCACACCTTCGTTGCCCGCTCGATGCCGGAGTTGGTGCCCCTCGATATCGTCGCACCCATTCGCCGCGCCTACTGGCTGGTCTATCACGAATCGGTCAGGCCGCTGCGCCGCGTCCAGGTCGTTTCGAGCTTCATCACCAAGGCCGTCGAACGGGACAGGGGTTTGTTCGCGTGAAGCCTATCGGCCGGCGGCTGTCTTAAGTTGCCGGGGGTCTTACTTGGCATATCGTCCCGGCCCGAGATCGCCGACGTCGATGTCGGGCACCCGGCTGGAGATGATGTCGGCTAGAACCTTAGCCGAGCCGCAGGCCATGGTCCAACCGAGTGTGCCATGGCCGGTATTGAGATAGAGATTGGAGAAATCGGTGCGGCCGATCAGCGGCGGCCCGTCCGGTGTCATCGGCCGCAGCCCGCACCAGAAGGTCGCCGATCGCATGTCGCCGCTGCCCGGAAACAGGTCGCCGACCGAATGTTCGAGCGTGCGGCGCCGCGATTCGTGCAGCCGCAGATCGAAGCCGGAAATCTCCGCCGTGCCGCCGACCCGGATACGATCGCCGAGCCGGGTGATCGCTACTTTGTAGCTCTCGTCCATCACGGTCGAGACCGGTGCGGCGGTGGCGTCCTTGATCGGCAGGGTGATCGAATAGCCCTTGACCGGGTAGACCGGGATGGGGCGCTTCAGCATGCGCATGAACCGCGCCGAATAGCTGCCCATCGCCATCACATAGGCATCAGCGACCATCCAGCCCTTGCTGGTGCTGATGTTGGTGATGCGATCGCGCTTCTTGACGACGCGCCGTATCTCCGTGTCGTATTCGAAGGTGACGCCGCGTGCCGCGCAAAGCTCGGCAAGCCTGTCGGTAAACATCTTGCAGTCGCCGGTTTCGTCGCCGGGCAACCGCAGGCCACCGACGAATTTTTCGCGCACGCCAGCCAGCGCGGGTTCGGCCGCAATGCAGCCGTCGGGGTCGAGAACCTGGTAGGGGACGCCATAGGTCTTCAGCACCTCGACATCGCCACCGACGCCGTCGAGCTGCTTTTGCGTTCGGAAAAGCTGCAGCGTGCCCTTTGCGCGCTCGTCATAGGCGATGCTGGTCGCCTCGCGCAGCGCCTTCAGCGTGTCGCGGCTGTACTCGGCCAGCGGCACCATGCGCGCCTTGTTCAGCGCGTAGCGTTCAGCCGTGCAATTGCGCAGCATCTTGACCAGCCATATCCACATATGCGGATCGAGGGCCGGTCGCACCACCAGTGGGCCGTGCTTCATCAAAAGCCATTTGATGGCCTTCAGCGGAACGCCGGGCCCGGCCCAGGGCGAGGCATAGCCAGGCGAGATCTCGCCGGCATTGGCAAAGCTGGTTTCCAGCGCCGGGCCTTTCTGGCGATCGATCACAGTCACCTGATGGCCGGCCTCGGCAAGAAAATAGGCGGTGGTGACCCCGATCACACCGCCGCCCAGCACGAAGATCTTCATCGTTTGGTTCTCCGCGGCGGCATCTCGTCGGGATTCGAGACCGGGATCATCGCCGCCTTCTGTCTGCCGGATTCTGTGGCGTCAGCCAAGTGCCGATGCTCAGGGAAAAGACATGCGTGAGGACAACAAGCTTGCGTCCTAGCGATTCACATAGCGCCGGTGGAAACGGTGGCCGAGGCTGGTCAAGACCTCGTAGCCGATAGTGCCGGCCTGGCCAGCTACCTGGTCCACCGTCTGCGATGACGGCCCGATCAGTTCAACGAGGTCGCCGGCCTTCAGCTTGCCGGGCGGCAGTGCGGAAATGTCGAGGATGATCGTATCCATCGAAATCCGGCCGACGAAGGGCAGCCGCACATTTTCGAACCAGGCAGCGGAAGCGGCGCGACGATGCCAGCCATCGCCGTAGCCGAGCGAAATCGTCGCCGCGGCAAGCGGGGCCTTGGCATGAAAAGTGTGGCCGTAGCCGACACCGGCGCCGGCCTCCAATATCCGCGTCTGGATGACCTTGGCCTGCAATCGCACCACCGGCAGCATCGGATTGTCCTTCGCCGGCGTCGGATTGACGCCATAGAGAGCGGCACCCGGACGAACGAGGTCGTAGTGATAGCGCTGCCCGAGAAAAATGCCTGATGAATTGGCAAGGGAAGCCGGCGCTTCCGGCAGCATTTGGCGCAGCCGTTCGAATTCCAGCCGCTGCCGCTCGTTGGCCAGTTGCTCGGGTTCGTCGGCGCAGGCGAGATGGCTCATCACGAACGTCACTTCGACACCGTCGAAGGCGTGCGTATCCTGCGCGACTGCCTTCACCTCCGCGGGCGTCATGCCGAGCCGCGACATGCCGCTGTCGACCTGGAGGGCGGCCGGCAACTTACGGCCCACCCGCCCGGCCATCTCGCGCCATGCCGCGAGTTGGCTGGCGCTGTTGAGTACGCTGCAAAGCCCTGCCGCAACCGCTTCCCTTTCCGCACCCGGCGGAATGCCGTTCAGCACATAAATGGCCGGGCCTGAGCCGAGCGCCTTGCGCAGCAAGATGCCGCCGGCCAAATGCGCAACAAAGAAGGTATTACAGCCCTCAGCCATCAGTGCCGCCGCCACCGGCGCCGCGCCAATCCCGTAACCGTCGGCCTTGACCACTCCAGCACAGCTGACGCCGCCCAGCCGCGCCTTCAGCCGCCGGTAATTCTCACGGATGGCGCCGAGATCGATAGTCAGGATTGCCCCCGCCGCCGCTTCGCTGATCGGCTCGCTCGGGGCGCCAGCCTGCCGTGGGGCAACGGCCTGCGGAAGAGATTTGCTGGAGATGTCGTTCATGCCGACCTGTTTTAGCGGAAGGCCAGTGGCTACGCCACCAAATGCCGGAACGCCGCCACCACGTCTTCGTAGACCTTGCGCTTGAACGGCACGATCAGGCCCGGCAATTCCAGCATCGGCCGCCACGCCCACCGGTCGAACTCGGCCTTGTGGCCACCCGGTGGCGGATTGATCGCGATCTCGCTTTCGTCACCGTGGAAGCGGAAGGCAAACCATTTCTGCGTCTGGCCGCGATACCGTCCCTTGAAGGCGACGCCGACCAGATGCGCCGGCAGGTCGTATTTGATCCAGTGCGGCGCCTCGGCCAGCAGCGACACCGAGCGCATGCCGGTCTCTTCGTAGAGTTCGCGCGACGCCGCGGGCAGCGGCTCCTCGCCATCGTCGATGCCGCCCTGCGGCATCTGCCAGAGCTGCGTCGTTCCAGCGAATTCGCTGTCCGGCTCGGCAATGCGACGGCCAACCCAGACCAGGCCGTCGCCATTGAGGACCATCACCCCTACGCAGGGCCGGTAGGGCAGTGTCTCGGCGTCAACGAGCTTGTTCTTTGCCATCTCAGCCTTTTTCCGGATCTATGGCCACCGCTGAAACCGGCACGATCTCGATGCCGCGCTTCTTGGCCTCGGTCACCCAGGACGATACGGTATCGACCGTCAGGTCGAAGGCCGAGCCGATGCCGACGGCAAAGCCTTTCGCTCGCGCCGTCGCTTCCAGCCCATCCAGTTTCTTCAATATGGCGCCGCGGTCCTGCACCGCGTCGATCGCCGTATCGCCGCCGACGAACGGTACGCCGTCCTTCAGCGCCAATTCGGGTGCCAGGCTGCGCGCCGACGAACCGTCGTCGATATAGGCCAGACCACGCTTGCCAAGTTCGGCCATCAACGGCCCCATCGCCGTCGCGTCGGCTGAAAAGCGGGCGCCCATATAGTTCATGACGCCGGTGTAGTTGGTCGTTCGCGACAGCGCCCAGCGTAAATTCTTTAAATTCTCGTCCGGCGTCGCAGCTACGGTCAGGGTGTTACGGCCGGGATTGACGTTCGGATAGTCGAACGGCTCGAGCGGCACCTGCATGATGACCTCATGGCCGCTCTGCCGCGCCACCTGCATCCAGCGGCCAATGCTGTTGCCTTGCGGCGCGAAGGCCAGCGTCACCTCCGCCGGCAGCTTGGCGATGGCTGCCTGCGTGCCGGTCTGCGACACGGCAAGACCGCCGATGACGAGCGCCACGCGTGCACCGCGTGCGCCGGACCACGGCCGCGCATAGACATCGAACGGGCGCCGGCCGTCGGCGGCGCGGATCGGCAGCGGACCGGTCTCGCTGGCCTCGATCAGTGCCTTGTCGGGAATGTGCGCGATCCTGAGGTTCTGGCCGATCGTCGAAGGGTCGCGGATGACGATGGCCGCCTCGGGTGGACCATCGCCCTCCTCGGTCTGGACATGGATGATCTGCGGACCGCCCGTCTTCGGCCCGCTTATGTTGGCCCCGCTTGCGTTGCTTGGCGCTGCCGTTTCGGGCGTCGCCTTGGCAGGCGCAGCGGCGGTATCCGCCGCCGGCGTCTTCGGCGTCGAGACCGCTACTTCCTGCAGCTTCCGGAACGGCTTGTCGCGCAAGGCGATCGCGCTGGAGACGCCGACCACCGACAGCACGACAAGCGCGGCCGCGACCGCACCGGCGCTGATCCCGCTGCCCGAGCGCGACGGCCGGATCGCCTGTCCGAGAGGTCGTTCTATGTCCTTGCCGATATCAGCCAAGCCCGCACCCCCGGCGTGCATCCCCGAAGTAAAACCTTCTCCGGAGGCGCAAGATCCAAAATGTCGGCGCGTCCCCTTGCTTCACTGGACGCGCAGCATGCCGGCCGCAGCCCCGAATCAAACTGCCGGAGCCTCGCGGCCCCGGCAGCATCGCATCGCTTCGCTCAGGCAGCCAGACCCGTTTGGCCCGGCTTGCCCGCCCTTACTGGTTCAACACGGCCTTTTGCGGATTCGGCGGGAACGCCGGATCGGTCTTCTGGCCGCGCAGCAGCTGCTCGGCATAGATGAGCTGCAAATCGTCCTTCGGCTCCGGCGGCACATAGGCTGCCGAACCCGAACCGGTCGTGCCTTCGTCGGCGCCCTTGATATGGCCCTTGAGGTCGGATTCGCCGCGCGTCAGGTCCCTGCCCTGCAGTTCCGCCGGCAGCGGCTGGTCGACCTTGATATCGGGCGTGATGCCCTTGCCCTGGATCGACTTGCCGGACGGCGTGTAATAGAGCGCCGTCGTCAGCCGCAGCGCCCCGTTCTCGCCAAGCGGGATGATGGTCTGCACCGAACCCTTGCCGAAGGACTGCGTGCCGACCACCGTGGCGCGGCGCAGATCCTGCAGCGCGCCGGCGACGATTTCCGAGGCACTGGCCGAGCCGCCATTGACGAGCACGATCAGCGGCTTGCCGCCGATGTCGTCGCCGGCCCGCGCGTCGAAGCGGGTGACGTCCTTCGGGTCGCGGCCGCGCGTCGAGACGATCTCGCCGCGGTCGAGGAAGGCATCCGACACGCTCACCGCCTGGTCGAGCAAACCGCCCGGATTGAGGCGCAGGTCGAGCACGTAGCCCTTGAGCTTGTCGTTCGGCACCTGCTTCTTGATGGTGTCGATGGCATTCTCGAGGTCGTCATAGGTTTTTTCGGTAAAGGAGGTGATCTTCATGTAGCCGATGTCGTTTTCGACCCGGAACTTGACCGCCTTGACCTTGATGATATCGCGCACGACGGTCAGTTCGATCGGCTTGTCGGCGCCCTGGCGCAGGATGGTGAGCTTGATCGGCGTATTGACCAGCCCGCGCATCTTCTCGACGGCGTCGTTGAGCGTCAGGCCGCGAACCTCCTCGCCGTCGATCTTGGCGATATAGTCGCCGGCAAGCACGCCTGCCTTGGCGGCCGGCGTATCGTCGATCGGCGTGATCACCTTGACCAGGTCGTTCTCCATGGTGACCTCGATGCCGAGGCCGCCGAATTCGCCCTTGGTCTGCACGCGCATGTCCTGCGCTTCTTCGGCATTCATGTAGGAGGAGTGCGGGTCGAGCGACGACAGCATGCCGTTGATGGCATTTTCAACCAGCGACTTGTCGTCGGGCGGCGTCACATAATTCGCCCGCACCCGTTCGAAGATATCGCCGAAGATCGCCAGTTGCTTATAGGTCTCGGAGCCCGCAGCTTTCGCTGTCGAGCCGGGCGCGCCATAGACCAGGCTCATCGCCGATGCACCCATCAGCGCACCGGCAAACAGAAGCGACAGTTTCCGCATCATTCACGTCCTTCCAGAAAAACGGTCCGCCCACCATGGGGCCGGATCGACGGGTTTTCCATCCTTGCGGAACTCGACATAGAGCTCCGGCGTGGCATTTCCATTCTTCGATGCCGAGGTGCTCGCCACCCGGGCCTCTCCCATCGCGCCGACCGGCTCACCTGCGAGCACCGACTGGCCAGACGCGACGCTGATTCTGCTCATCCCCGCCAGGACGACATGATAGCCGTCACCCGCATTCAGGATCAAGAGTTGACCGTAAGAGCGGAAAGGCCCCGCATAAAGCACATTTCCATCCGCCGGCGCTGTGACGATGGCTCCCGATTGTGTCGCAACCATGTCACCGAGCATCACCGCGCCGTTACCGTCGTCGGCCCCGAAGCGCCGCTTGATCCTGCCGGTGACCGGCAGCGCGATCTGCCCTTGAAGCGCGGAAAACGGCGCGGCAGCGGTGAGCCTGTTGCTCTCCGGCACCGGCAGCGAGGCCAATTCCGTCGGCGCCGCAGCCGATGCCGGGCCCTTGTCGGCGTCGGCCGTCTTTTGCTCGGCTGCCTTGGCCGCATCCGCCGCCTTGCGGGCTCTGTCGGCCTCGAGCGAGGCGATCAGTTCTTTCAGGCTGCCGGCCTTGGCCGCCAACGTCGCGGACCGCTGCTTTTCGGCGGCCAGCGCGGTTTGCGTATCGGCGGCGAGCTTCTGCTTGGCTTCGAGCAGCATGCCGAGCCGCTTTTTTTCCGCCGCCTGCTCGCCGACAGCTGCCGTCAGCCGCGCCCGCTCGGCCTCGATCGAGGCCGTCACCCGCGACTGCTCCTTGAGGTCGGCCAGCAACATGTCGGTCTGCTGGCGCAGTTCCGGCACCACGGCACCGAGCAGGATGGCGCTGCGCACCGACGACAATGCGTCCTCCGGCTTGACCAGGATCGCCGGCGGCGGATTGAGCCCCATGCGCTGCAGCGCGCCGAGCACTTCGGCCAGAACGTCGCGTCTGGCGGCCAGTGAGGCGCGGATCTTCTGCCCCTGCGCCTTCAGCCCTTCCAGCTTGCCGCCAATGTCCTCGATGTCCTGGCCGAGCTTCTGCTCGGTCATCGCCGACTGGATCAGCGCCGCGGTGATCGAGGCGTGGTCCTTCTTGACAGCCGCTATGTCGGCGGCGAGCTTGGCCAGCCGCTCGGACGACAGCGTGATCTCTTTCGATACTTTTTCGTATTCGGCGCGGCTCTGGTCCGGGTCGGGCGCCAGGTCGAGCGTGTTCTCGGCCCGCGCGACGCCGAGCGAAAGCGCGATCGTCGCCACGGCGATGCCGTAGCGCACGCGCCAGGAGCCCGTTCGTGATTTCCAGTCTTCAGACATTGAAGCCCAACTCTATGCGCGGCTTCGTTAACGAACCATCAACCATGTTCGAGCCCCGGCCGTCATCGACAAACCCCATGAGGCCAAACTGTCGATGAGCATTGGGGCAAAAATCCGGGCGGCTGGCATCAATTCGCCGACGGAGCCGACTTCATGAACGATGGTAGGGGTGACCGGAAAGGATCGTGGCCGCCCGGTAAAGCTGCTCGCCCAGCATCACGCGGACCAGCTGATGCGGCCAGGTCAGCGCGCCGAGCGACACCGTCAGATCAGCCAGGTCGCGCAGTGACTGGTCATGGCCGTCGGCGCCGCCAATGGCGATCACCAGCGCCTTGCGCCCGCCATCGCGCAGCGAACCTATGCGGCCGGCGAAATCCTCGGAGGAAAGGTTCTTGCCGCGCTCATCCAGCAGCATCAGCGCCGTGCCCGGTTGCAAGTGCGTCTGCAGCTTCTGGCCTTCCTCGCGCCGGCGCTCATTGGCCGTCTGCGCGCGACCTTCGGCAATCTCGACGATCCCGGCGAATTCGAGGCCTACGGCAGGACCGCTCCTGGCAAAACGCTCGAAATAGCGGTCGGCCAACTGCTTCTCGGGGCCGGCTTTCATTCGGCCCACGGCATGAACCGTAATCTTCATCCCTGCCTCGAAGAGCCGCTGATGCATGTCGGACAACGACATGCATCAAGACGAATACGGCTCAGTGGAGGGTCTCCTCCTCGAGATCGGGCGCCTGCCACATCTTTTCGAGATTGTAGAAGTCGCGGACCTCGGGACGGAAGACATGGACGATGATGTCGCCCGAATCGATCAGGACCCAGTCGGCGCCAGCCAGCCCCTCGACGCGCGCAGTGCCGAGCCCGGCATCCTTGAGCGCCTTAAGGAGATGATCGGCAACAGCCGAGACATGACGGTGCGATCGGCCAGACGCGACGACCATGTAGTCGCCGAGGCTCGATTTCCCCTGAATGTCGATTGAGACGATGTTTTCGGCCTTGGAGTCTTCCAGACTGGCAAGGACTGTCTTGATGGCGCGGGACACGGCGTCGTTTACGCTGATCCCGGCCGGCGAAGGCACGATGTCGGCCTTCTTCCGCAGTGCTGTTCTCAGTGTATTTCCTTTCGCAGCAAGAACAACCAAATCACCTCTGAAATCAGGTGACACTGCTTAGATAGGCAGAGTTAGGTTGCAGTTTCAAGACACCGCTCGCAAGCAGGCACCCGGCAGCGGCCGAATATCCGGCTTTTCGGGCCAGAAAATCGGAACCGCCTCGCCCCGCAGCGGTTATCGGCTCATCCACGAACCGGAATCCCGACATGCCGATCGATCCCCAGAACGCCCTCCTCACCGTGCAATCCGGCCTGGCGCAACTCAGCACGCTGATCGTCTCCTACTCGCTTTCGGCGGTCGGCGCCGTCATCCTGCTGGTCATCGGCTACATCGTCGCCGGCCTCGCCGAGCGTTCGATCTATGCCGGCCTCGGCCATATCAGCGGCTTCGACGAAACGCTCCGCCATTTCTTCTCGCAGGTCGTCCGCTACGCCATCCTGGGACTGGTCGTGATCATGGTTCTCGGCCAGTTCGGCGTGCAGACGGCTTCGATCATTGCCGCTATCGGTGCCGCCGGCCTGGCCATCGGCCTGGCGCTGCAAGGCACGCTGCAGAACATTGCCGCCGGCATCATGCTCCTGGCGCTGCGGCCGTTCCGCATCGGCGAATATGTCGAAGTCGGCGCGATATCCGGCACCGTCGAGGAGATCGGGCTGTTTGCCACAACGCTGAGGACGGTCGAAGGCGTCTACGTGCTTGCACCCAACTCGACCCTGTGGAACCAGCCGGTCCGCAACTTCACCCGCAACGGTGTGCGCCGCGGCGACATCACGCTCAGCATCGGCTCCTGGAACGACATCGATTTTGCGCAGAAGACCATGCTCGGTGTCGCCGCCGCCGACCGGCGCGTCAGGCGGCAGCCGGCGCCGATCGCCTTTGTCGCGACTGTCGGCGACAGCACCGTCGCCATCACCTTGCGCTACTGGACGGCGGCTGCCGATTTCTTCGCCGCCCAGATCGACCTCACCAAGAGCGTCAAGCAGGCGTTCGATGCCGAGGGCCTTTCGGTCCCGGCGCCGGCACCGAAAGCGCCTCAGCCGGATGCCTCGGCCACGCGGCAATAGAGCATTTGAAACCAGCTGGAGGGTGTTCAAAGTCCTTCGCGCCGGCGCTGATCTTCGGGCGCGAAGGCGAGATCGACAGGCAGCGGCGCCTGCGCCGTCATTGGCGCGAAACTGCCGGTCTCGGTGGCGGGCACCGGCCGGACCATGACGACGCGCCAGAGAACGAACAGGCAGTAGGCGGCGGCAATGACGATTGCCACATAGATGAAGGCCTGCGTGCCGTAGACGGCGGAAAGCCCAGTCACAATGCCGGGTACGACGAAGCCGGACAGCGACCAGGCAAACAAAAGCGAGCTCGACAGCGCCACCATGTCGTCCTTGCCGGCGCGGTCGCCGGCATGGGCGCTGGCCAGCGAGTAGATCGATTCCGAGGCGCCGTCCCAGACCACATAGATGACAAGCAGCGCCGCCAGCGCGCCGCCGTCGAAACCGAGGGCAAACAGGCCCGCCGCGGCGGCAAGCGCCGACGCCGCGATCAGCACAAAGCGCCGGTCGGTGCGGTCGGAAATCCAGCCGAGCGGAATCTGCAGGATCAGCGTGCCGGCCGGCATTGCCGAAAGCAGCAACGCGACGTCGGCCTGGCTGTAGCCCTTGGTCGTGGCATGGATCGGCGCAAAACCCGAGATCGTCATCGACAGGCCGCCGACGGCAAGCATGCCGGCAACGCCGACCGGGGAGATCCGCCAGGCGCGGCCGAGCGCCACGGACGCCGCTTGCGGCGCCGGCGGCTGCGCAAGCCGCGTCAGCCCGACGGGAAGGATCGACAGCGCGGTGAAGGCGATGCCGATCAGCGGCGCATCGGCCGCGCGGATATCGATCAACGCCAGCGTCGAATAACCGACGCCGAGCCCGGCGACATAGGCAACGTAGAAGATAGCCATGACCCGGCCGCGGATGGCGTTGGCGACGACATCGTTCAGCCAGCTCTGCGCGACAATGAACAGGCCGCATATGGCAAAGCCGTAGAGCGCCCGTGCAGCGATCCATGGCAATGGGTGCGGCCCGGCGCCGACCGCGGCGTTGGACAGCACGATCAGCGCCGACAGCACCATGAATACGCGGGCATGGCCGACACGCCGCACCAGCGGCCCGGTCAGGATGCAGCCGGCGAGGCCGCCAGCCGAAAGGCCGGTGACGATCAGCCCCGCCCATGTCGGATCGAAGCCCTCGGCGCCGAGCCGGACTGGGATGTAGGCGAACATCAGCCCATTGCCGACGGCGATCAGCGCCATCGACAACAGGATGCTGGCAATGGCGATCGACGGCGCCGGCTGCCCTAGACCGTTCTTGTCCTGGTCGCGCTCGAGAATCGTCATGACCGAGGATCGCCCATCAAGCAGGTCAAGGCAGCGGCAAAAGCGACATCACCGGACTTGCCTTCTCCCCTTCTTGTGGGAGAAGGTGGATTGCCGCGTAGCGCCGAGACGGATGAGGGGTGCTGGAAGAAATGCAGCGTAAAAAGACCGAGGGATTTTAAGTGCTTAGTTCTTCAAGCTAGCGATCATTCCAGCACCCCTCATCCGACCGAGCTTCGCTCGGCCACCTTGTCCCACAGGGGGGAGAAGGAGACTCCTATCCCTTTGCCACCTTGCGGATCGCGCTCGACGACAGCGACGAACGCGGGCCGTGGATGAAGGTCCAGGCCGGCGCCGTCATGCGGGCGAGCCGCGGTGCGTCGTCCTCGTCGACGCGAGCATAGTCGAAGGTCTTGGCGACCACCGACGACAGGAACGACAGCGTCGCACCTGGCCGGTCGACCACCGCGATCGGGAACGTCATGACGATGCGGCGCCAGCGCTGCCAGCGGTGGAAGTCGCGAAGCGAGTCGGCGCCCATGATCCAGACAAAATCGACGCCCGGGTTACGCGCCTTGACCAGCGCCAGCGTGTCGGCGGTGAAGCGGACGCGGTGGGCTGCCTCGAAGGCGGTGACCTTGATCTTCGGGTTCTTGGCGATCTTTTCGGATAGCTGCAGCCGCTCAGCCAGCGGCGCCAGGTCTCCGGCGTGCTTGAGCGGGTTGCCGGGCGTCACCATCCACCACAATTGGTCGAGCGCAAGCCGTCTGAGTGCGATCTCGGCGACCAGCGCATGGCCGGCATGCGGCGGGTTGAACGAACCGCCGAACAGCCCGACCGCCACGCCTTTCCCGGCATGCGGCATGTGCAGATAGTGGGAGGATACGGATTCCTTACCCTCCTCCTTGTGAGGAGGGTCGATCCGCGAAGCGGAGCAGGGTGGGGGTGTTGCAGAGTTCAGCGTCGCACCCCCACCCGGCTCGCGATGCTCGCCACCCTCCCCACAAGGGGGAGGGTAAGACCGGCGCTCAAGGCCTCACCTGTCCCGACCCGCGTACGCGGTATTTGAACGAGGTCAGTTGCTCGACGCCGACCGGCCCGCGTGCATGCATCTTGCCTGTGGCGATGCCGATCTCGGCGCCCATGCCGAACTCGCCGCCATCGGCAAACTGGGTCGAGGCGTTGTGCAGAAGGATCGCCGAATCGACCTCGTTGAAGAACCGGTCGACCGCTGTGGCGTCCTCGGCGATGATCGCCTCGGTGTGATGCGAGGAAAACGTCTCGATATGCTCGATGGCGCCGGCGACGCCGTCGACCAGCTTCACCGCAATGATCGCGTCCAGATACTCGGTCACCCAGTCTGCATCGGTCGCGGGCTGGGCATCGGCATAAAGCCTCAGCGCCTCGGCATCGGCATGGATCTCGCAGCCTGCCGCCCGCAAGGCCTCGAGGATCGGCACCAGATGCGTGCCGGCGGCGGCACGGTCGACCAGCAGCGTCTCGGCAGCACCGCACACCCCGGTGCGCCGCATCTTGGCATTGACCGCGATCTTGACCGCCATGTCGAGATCGGCCGATCGGTCGATATAGAGATGGCAGATGCCCTCGAGATGCGCGAAGACCGGCACCCGCGCCTCGCTCTGCACACGCTCGACCAGGCTGCGGCCGCCGCGCGGAATGATGACCTCGAGATTGCCGGAAAGTCCTTTCAGCATTTCGCCGACGGCGGCGCGATCGGTGGTCGGCACCAATTGTATGGCATCCTCCGGCAGCCCGGCTGCCTTCAGCCCCTCGACCAGGCAGGCATGGATAGCGGCGGAAGAATTCGCCGAATCCGAGCCGCCGCGCAGGATCACCGGATTGCCCGCCTTGAGGCAGAGCGCGCCGGCATCGGCGGTCACGTTAGGCCGGCTCTCATAGATGACGCCGACGACGCCGAGCGGCGTGCGCACCCGTTCGATATGCAACCCGTTCGGCCGGTCCCATGCGGCAATGACATCGCCGACCGGATCGCGTAACCCGGCGATCTCGCTGATACCGTCTGCCATGGCGCGGATGCGGGCGGGATCGAGCTTCAGCCGATCCATCGACGCTGCCGATAGGCCAGCCTCCCTGCCATTTCTGATGTCGATGGCATTGGCGTCGAGGATGTCCTGCTCATGCCGAAGGATCGCCTGAGCCATGCCGAACAGCGCCGCGTGCTTGCGCTCGGCCGCAGCTATGGCCAGCGGGCGGGCCGCGGCACGCGCGCGGCGGCCGATATCGGCCATCAGCGCCACGGTATCATCCCGGGATTTTTCATGCAGCGTCAGCATGGCTCATCCTCCGCTATGTAACCTGGTCACCGACTACTTGCTCGCCACCGGCATGGCTCACCACAAGATCGTCGCGGTGGATCATCGCCGAACGCGCCTCGTAGCCGAGCACGGTTTCGATCTCGGCCGTCTTCAGGCCAGCGATCCTTACGGCATCGGCGGCATCATAGGCAACCAGCCCGCGCGCGATCTCGCGGCCCTCGGGCGACAGGATCGCCACCGTGTCGCCACGCGCAAAATTGCCGCTGACCAGTTTGACGCCGGCCGGCAGCAGCGACTTGCCGGAGAGCAGCGCGCCGATGGCGCCGGCATCGACGGTCAGCCGTCCTGCAGGTTCGAGCTGCCCGGCGATCCAGGTCTTGTAGCCCTTGACCGGATTGGCGCTCGGCCGGAAGAAGGTGGCACGCTCGCCGCGCTCGATTGCCAGCAGCGGCGACAGCCGCGTGCCCGATGTGATGATCATGGCGGTGCCGGCGGCGGTCGCGATCTTGCCGGCGTCGAGCTTGGTGCGCATGCCGCCGCGCGACAATTCCGAAGCAGCGGCACCCGCCATCGCTTCGATGTCGGGAGTGATGCGGTCGACGACCTGAATGAATCGAGCTTGCGGGTCACGCGCCGGCGGTGCCGTGTAGAGCCCGTCAACGTCGGAGAGCAGCACCAAAAGGTCGGCGCCCATCATAGTGGCGACGCGCGCAGCCAGCCGGTCGTTATCGCCATAGCGGATTTCGGAGGTGGCCACCGTATCGTTCTCGTTGATGACCGGCACCGCCTTCATCTTGAGCAGTGTCGAGATCGTCGCCCGCGCGTTGAGATAGCGGCGGCGCTCTTCGGTGTCGCCGAGCGTCAGCAGGATCTGGCCCGATTTCAAGCCATTCTTGCCGAGCGCATCCGACCAGGCGCCGGCTAAGGCGATCTGCCCGACGGCAGCAGCAGCCTGGCTCTCCTCGAGCTTCAGCGCCCGCTTGCCGAGGCCGAGGATGGTGCGGCCGAGTGCAATCGCCCCGGAAGACACGACGAGAATTTCGGCGCCGCCACTGGCCAGCACGGCGATGTCGTCGGCAAGCGAGGCCAGCCAGTCGCGCTTCAGGCCCGTCGTGCGGTCGACAAGCAGCGCCGAGCCGATCTTGACGGCAATGCGCCGATAATTTTTCAGCGATTGCGCGGCCATGGCTATGCGTTCCAGCGCGTCTCGACCGGCGCGGCGACGGCTTCGCGTGCCTCCGCCACCACCCCCATCAGCGCGCGCAGCACCGCCTCGACGCCCTCGCCGGTGACGGCGGAAAGCAGCATCGGCGCGCGGCCGGCGGCGCGTTTCAGCGAGGCGGCTTTCGCCTTGCGCGCGGCGGCATCGAGTATGTCGACCTGGGAAAGCGCGACGATCTCGACCTTGTCGGTCAACCCGTTTCCATAGGCGCCGAGTTCGGCGCGCACGGTCTTGTAGGCCTTGCCCGGATTTTCTTCCTGCGCCGAGACGAGGTGCAGAAGGACGCGCGTGCGCTCGACATGGCCAAGGAAGCGGTCGCCGATGCCGACACCTTCATGCGCGCCTTCGATCAGGCCCGGAATATCGGCAATGACGAATTCGCGACCGTCGATGCGGGCCACGCCAAGGCCCGGATGCAGCGTGGTGAAGGGATAGTCGGCGATCTTCGGCTTGGCCGCGGTGACCGCCGCCAGGAAGGTCGACTTGCCGGCGTTGGGCAGCCCGACAAGGCCGGCATCGGCGATCAGCTTCAGCCTGAGCCAGATGTTGAGCTCTTCGCCCGGCAGTCCGGGATTGGCGCGGCGCGGCGCTTGGTTGGTCGAGGTCTTGAAGTGCTGGTTGCCGAAACCGCCATTGCCGCCCTTGGCCAACAGAAAGCGCTGGCCGACGACCGTCAGATCGCAGATCAGCGTCTCATTGTCCTCGGCAAAGACCTGTGTTCCGGCCGGCACTTTCAGCGTTACGTCGGCACCCTTGGCGCCGGTCATGTTGCGGCCCATGCCGTGCGTCCCGGTCTTGGCCTTGAAATGCTGCTGGTAGCGATAGTCGATCAGCGTGTTCAGCCCATCGACCGCCTCGACCCAGACATCGCCGCCGCGACCGCCGTCGCCGCCGTCCGGGCCGCCGAACTCGATGAACTTTTCGCGCCGGAACGACACCGAACCGGCGCCGCCGTCGCCGGAGCGGATGTAGACCTTGGCTTGATCGAGAAATTTCATCGGATTGTATGGTTTCTGCTATTGGCTTTGCGGGATTGCTCTAAACCAAGGCGGGTCGAAGGGCGAGGGCCGTTTTTGCTACTGTAACGTCGCGCGTAGCTCTGGACGCGTACCATTTGGTTGACCCTTGCCGAAAAATCGATCCTCGGCTTTCCAAGCGCGAGATGTCGGAATGAAGCTGGTAACTTACAATATCCATTACGGCGTCGGCCTCGACGCCCGCTATGATATCGGCCGTATCGCCGATGCCGTGCGCGGCGCCGACGTGATCGCGCTGCAGGAGGTCACCCGCGCTAACCCGAAGAATGGCGGCCGCGACATGGTGGCCGACCTCGGCGAGGCGCTGCCCGACTATTTTGCCGTCTACGGCAGCAATTTCGAAGCCGACGCTGGCTCGCGCCTGGAGAACGGCCGCGCCATCACGACCACCTTCCAGCTCGGCAACATGGTGCTGTCGAGGACGCCGATCCATCTGTCGCGCAATCTCCTTTTGCCGCGCAGCCGCAGTGTCGAGGCGATGAACTTCCAGCGCGGCGCGCTGGAGGCGCTGGTCGAAACGCCGCTTGGTCCGATCCGCTTCTATTCCACCCATCTCGACCATCGCAGCCCGGTTGAACGCCTGAGCCAGATCCGCTTTCTGCGCCAGCGTCTGTTGAAATACCCGCTCGAGGGCGGCGGGCTCTCCGGCGTCGCCGAGATCGGCTTGCCGGAGCTGCCTTCTCCCGAAGCCTTCGTCGTCATGGGCGACTTCAACATGCTGGCCGGATCGCCGGAACATGTCGAACTCGCCGGCCAGCCTGACCACGAATTCGGCATGCCGGTGACCGCCGACCTCGCCATCGATGCCGCCGCACGCCTCGGCGCTGCCGGCGCCGATCTCGTCACCTGGGTCGACCCCAAGCAGCCGGGCGATACCAGCCGCTACAAGCGCATCGACTACATCTTCACCAGCGCCTCGCTTGCCAAATCGCTGAGGCGCCTGTGGGTCGACCGGCAAGCGGCCGGTTCGGATCACTTTCCGGTCTGGCTCGAGATGACGTGAGCCGCATCCATCAAAAATGCACCCAGTTCCGCAGGCTGGTCCAGGTCTTGCGATCGAGGCGGTAGCGTTCGACCGGCACCTGACCGGCAACGATCGAATTCAGCATGCCCTGGCCGGCATACTGGAAGCCGCATTTGTGGATGACCCGGCGCGAGGCCGGATTGATAACCCGCGTCGAGGCGTGCAGCACCTGGATCGTGGTTCTCTGGAAGGCAAGGTCGACCAGTGCGTGCGCTGCTTCCGTCGCGTAGCCGCGCTTCCAGTACGGCTCGCCGATCCAGTAGCCAAGCTCCAGCCCGCGATCCGTGGTGTTGAGCCCGGCACAGCCGACGAAGGTCTCGGTGCCGGCCAGCGTCAACGCATAGGCGATTCCGGCCCGGCGCGATGCCGTCATGGCCAGGAAAGCGCGTGCCTCCGCCTCGCCATAGGGATGCGGCATGCGAGCCAGCATTTCCGCGACATGGCGGTTGTCGGCGAGCGCCACCAATTGCTCGATGTCGCTTTCACGCGGGGCACGCATGACCAGCCGCTCGGTCGCGAGCACCGGGCAATCTATCGTGTAACTTTCGTCGTCTGTCACTTCCGCTTCGGCAACCATATCAAAGTCCTCCAGGCACAAGAAAAAGGGGAGATGGAAACCCATCTCCCCTGATCCATTTCCTGGCTTGGCCAGACACCGGTCCCGAGATGGGTGCCGGTGTTCTCGTGCGGAACCGGCTACTCCGCTGCCTTCGTCATCGGGTTCACCGATACGTAGGTTCGGCCATTGGCTTTTTTGTTGAAGGTGACTGCGCCAGCTTCGAGCGCAAACAGCGTGTGGTCCGTGCCAATGCCGACATTGGTGCCGGGATGCCACGTCGTGCCACGCTGACGAATGATGATGTTGCCCGGAATCACGGCTTCGCCGCCGAACTTCTTCACGCCGAGCCGCTTGGAATGGGAGTCGCGACCATTGCGCGACGATCCGCCAGCTTTCTTGTGTGCCATCTAACTACTCCGATGCGCCGCGAGGCGCCTAAACGATCTTATGAACGCGTTCGCGTTCCGTTTCAAGTCCGATCCGGCGACGATTGCGTCGGTTCGTTCTACTTCTTCGCCAATTCCTTGGCCTGCTCACGCCAGTCCTTGATCTGGTCGGCGCTGAACGGCATGTGCTCGTCGATCTTGGCGACGTCCTTGTCGGACAGCTTGGCGATCTGGGCAAAGGTGGTGATGCCCTGTTCGTTGAGCTGGCCGGCGGCGACCGGGCCGATGCCCTTGATCACGGTCAGGTCGTCCGGCTCGCCCTTCGGCGCCTTGAACAACGGTGCGGCGGCTTCGGCAGCCTTGTCCTCGGTCGTCTCGGCCTTGGCTTCCTTCTTCGGCGCAGCCTCTGCCTTCGCTGCTGCCTTCGGCGCGGCTTCAGCCTTCGCCTCGGTCTTGGCTGCAACTTCAGCCTTCGCTTCGGTCTTGGCGGCGGCCTTCTTCGCCGGCTTGGCGCCACCCAGCAGGATTTCAGCAATCCTGACGGTGGTCAAAAGCTGGCGATGGCCGATCTTGCGGCGCGAATTCTGCCGGCGGCGCTTCTTGAAGGCGATGACGGTGCGGTTCTTGCCCTGCTCGACGACTTCGGCGGTGACCATCGCACCATCCACGAACGGTGCGCCGAACGTGACGTTTTCGCCCTCGCCATGCGCGAGCACACTACCGATCTCGACGATGTCGCCGACATTGGCTTCGAGTTTTTCGATCTTCAGGAGATCGTTGGCGGCAACGCGATACTGCTTGCCGCCCGTTTTGATGACTGCGAACATTTTTTGCCTTTCGCTGTTCGGTCGGCCTTGATGAACCGCCACAGGCGGTTCGGCCGTCTTTTTGTCAGTCTGCGGGTTCAAAAAACAAGCGGCGCGGAAGATCCCTCCACGCCGATTGCGCGCTGTCCCTAACCGAAGGTTCGGCTTGAGTCAAGGCAAGCGCCGCGGGCAAGCTGCGAATGGGTTGAGCCCAGACCTTGCAAATATCGAGCAACGGCCACCGGAGCCTCGAAGAAGCATGGACAGAAGCTGCGGCGCCGGGGCAGATTGGCCCTTGTAACCTGCCTGTCCAGCCGTTATCTAGTGCGCCGCGCCGGCAACGGCGGACCATGACCGCGGAGAGGTGGCAGAGTGGTCGAATGCACCGCACTCGAAATGCGGCATGGGTGCAAGCCCATCGGGGGTTCGAATCCCTCCCTCTCCGCCACTTCGCAATGGGTACGACCCGGAGACATGGGTAACAGAATGTACCTAAGACATGGGTGACAACCTCGTGCCGAACGGGTTGTCGATGGTCTGCAAGGTTCTCTGTTCCAGGTCGATATATCCCAGATCATAGTGCATGAAGCTTACGAGCCAAATGCCGTCGTCGACCTCCTTTATTCCGAGCCTCTGACCGGCGAGCACGGTCGAGACGTTGATCTTCTTCCTCATCATGCAGATGCGGCCGCAGGCGGTGACCAGGATGTCCTTGTCATGGAGGGGATAGGTCAGCTCCGGCAGGCCGGAATACGGCCGTGAAGAGGGCGTGTAGAGTTCCGTCGGCAGCTTCATGGCCAACGCCTCATGCGGCCTTTCCTCGTTGAATTCGCTGATGAAAGCGTCAAATCTGGCCTGCTGTTGCAGGGCAT